>JAUNNK010000091.1 GCA_030537335.1 Clostridia bacterium
TCTACGGCGAGGCCGCAAACGCCGACAGCCTGGTGGTCGAGGGCGGCGTGATCGAGTAAGCGACTGACGGCATGATAAATTCAACGCTTTGCAGACACTGAGAAAGCCTGCAAGACAAGGAAGCAAGGCTGCAAATGAGGGAGCTTACATAGACGTAAGTGACCGCCATTTGTAGCCGAAGCTGACGCGGTAAGTAAAAATACCAACCGTTTATATTCATTCGGTTGGTATTTTTGCGTTTGCGGGCTTTATCAGTTGTCTGCGCTCAGGCTTCGCCAAGATAAGCCTTCCTGACGCGATCGTCCTCGGCCAGCTCGTGCGCGTCGCCGGACATGGAGATCGTGCCGGTCTCCAGCACGTAGGCGCGATGTGCGATGGACAGCGCCATGCGGGCGTTCTGCTCCACCAGCAGGATCGTGGTTCCGGCCTCGTTGAGCTCCTTGACGATGTCAAAGATCTGCTCCACCAGGATCGGGGCCAGGCCCATGGACGGCTCGTCCAGCATCAGCAGCTTGGGCTTGCTCATCAGCGCGCGGCCCATGGCCAGCATCTGCTGTTCGCCGCCGGACAGCGTGCCCGCGACCTGCTTGTATCTCTCCTTCAGGCGGGGAAAGCGCTCGTACACGTTGGCCAGGCTGGGCTCAATTTCATTCGCCGGGCGGGTGTAGCCGCCCATCTCCAGGTTCTCCTGCACGGTCATCTGCAAAAACACGCGGCGGCCCTCCGGGCACAGCGCGAGGCCGTGGGAGACAATCTTGTTCGCAGGCACGCCCACAATGCTCTTGCCCTCGAACTCGATGGTTCCGGTCTTGGGCTTGAGCAGGCCGGACACAGTATTCAGCGTGGTGGACTTGCCCGCGCCGTTGGCACCGATCAGGGTGACAATCTCGCCCTCATTGACCTCGAAGGATACGCCCTTGATGGCGTGAATGCTGCCATAGTAGACGTGGATATTCTCAACTTTCAGCAGGCTCATGCGTCCGCCTCCTTCTGCTTGCCCAGATAGGCCTCGACGACCACCGGATTCTTCTGGATCTCCTCCGGCGTTCCCTTGGCGATCAGGCGGCCGTAGTTCAGCACGGCGATGCCCTCGCAGATGCCCATGACCAGCTTCATGTCGTGCTCGATCAGCATCACCGCGATCTGGAAGGTATCGCGGATCTTGCGGATGTTGACCATCAGCTCCGCCGTCTCAGAGGGGTTCATGCCCGCGGCGGGCTCGTCCAGCAGCAGCAGCTTCGGCCCGGTAGCCAGCGCGCGCACGATCTCCAGGCGGCGCTGCGCGCCGTAGGGCAGCGAACCTGCGGTATGGTTGGCCAGATCCTGCATGTCAAAGATGGACAGCAGCTCCAGCGCGCGCTCGTGCATCCGCTTTTCGTTCTTCCAGTAACCGGGCAGGCGCAGAATGCCGCTCACGGTGGAATACTTCATGGAATTGTGCAGGCCGATCTTCACGTTGTCCTCCACCGACAGGGTGGAAAACAGGCGGATGTTCTGGAAGGTGCGGGCGATGCCGGCGCGGTTGACCTGCACGGTGTTCATGCCGGAGGTCTCCTTGCCGTTGAAGAGGATCGTGCCGCTGGTGGGGTGATACACCTTGGTCAGCAGGTTGAAGATCGTGGTCTTGCCAGCGCCGTTGGGGCCGATCAAGCCGGCGATCTCCGTCTTGCCGATGGTCAGGTTGAAGTCGTCCACGGCCTTCAGGCCGCCAAACTCGATGCCCAGATGGCGGCACTCCAGCACGGGCGTGGCGTTCAGGTCGCGCTCCGGGATGATGCCCTGACTGGGAATCGGAACCATTCTCGTCTTCTGCTCAGACATCGTCAAACGCCTCCTTCGCTCTCATTGCCCGCGCCTTTGCCGCGGCGCAGCTTCTCCGCCAGACTCTCGCGCAGCTGCTTGAAGCGCGGGTTGTTGGTGGTCAGCATCACCAGAATCAGCACGATGGCGTAGATCAGCATGCGATAGTCATTGAACGCACGCAGCAGCTCGGGGAGCACCGTCAGCAGCGTTGCGGCGATGATGGAGCCGCGGATGTTGCCGATGCCGCCCAGCACCACGAACACCAGCACCAGAATGGAGGTGTCGAACTTGAACTTGCTGGCCGTGACCGTGGAGTAGTTCAGCGAGTACAGCGCGCCCGCCATGCCCGCCAGCGCCGCGGAGATGACGAAGGCCATCATCTTGTACTTGGTCACACCAATGCCCACGGATTCCGCCGCGATGCGGTTGTCGCGGATGGCCATGATGGCGCGTCCGGAGCGGCTGTTGATGAGGTTCAGCACCACGATCAAGCTGAAGATGATCAGCACAAAGCCCATGGTGAAGGTGGCCAGCTTGGTCGCAACCGTCGCACCCTGGGGGCCGTTGATGAGCACCTGGAAGGGAATGCCCTCCGCAGTGCGGGCCGCCTCCTGGACGACGGGGGTATTGAAGGACATGCGCAGGGCGCTGCCGTCCAGCGCAACGTACAGGCAGTTGATGACGTTGCGGATGATCTCGCCGAAGGCCAATGTCACGATGGCCAGATAGTCGCCGCGAAGGCGCAGCACCGGCACGCCGATGATGACGCCGGCCACCGCCGCTATGAGGCCGCCCACGATCATGGCCAGGATCAGCCGCAGCGTGGGATTGGGCACGCCGCCTGCCAGGCAGGCCGCCGCCACGACGCCGGTGAAGGCGCCCACGCTCATGAAGCCCGCGTGGCCCAGGCACAGCTCACCGGAGATGCCCACGACCAGGTTCAGGGAGACCGCCATGACGATGTAGACGCAGATCGGGATCAGCTGGCCCTTCATGGAGCGGGTCAGCACGCCCGCGTTCTGCAGGATCGTCATCACAATGAATGCAACAATGACCAGCGCGTAGGTGATGGCATTGTTGATGAAGGTCTTGCTCATCTTTTTCATACGATCACCTTACACTTTCTCATTGACCTTCTTGCCCAGCAAGCCGGTGGGCTTGACCAGCAGCATGATAATCAGGATCAGGAACACGATGGCGTCGCCCAGCTCCGTGGAGATGTAGGCCTTGCCGAAGATTTCGATCAGACCCAGCAGGATGCCGCCCAGCATCGCGCCCGGGATGGAGCCGATGCCGCCGAACACCGCCGCAGTGAAGGCCTTGATGCCCGGCATGGAGCCTGTGGTGGGCTGGAGCACCGGGTAGGAGGAGCAGAGCAGTACGCCGGCGATGGCCGCCAGCGCGGAGCCGATGGCGAAGGTGATGGAGATGGTGAAGTTCACGTCCACGCCCATCAGCTGCGCCGCACCCTTGTCCTCAGAAACCGCGCGCATAGCCTTGCCCATCTTCGTGCGGGAGGTGAACAGCGTCAGCGCGACCATGATGATGATGCAGCACAGCACAGTGACGATGGCCTCGTCGGAGATCAGCAGCGCGCCGTCAAACAGGCGGATGGAGCCGATGTTCACCAGCGAATTGAAGCTCTTCGGGTTGGAGCCCCAGATCAACTGCGCAGAGTTCTGCAGCAGGTAGCTCACGCCGATGGCAGTGATCAGCACCGCAAGCTTCGGCGCTTCGCGCAGCGGCTTGTACGCCATGCGCTCGATCAGCATGCCCAGCACGGTGCAGACGAACATGGCCGCAACGATGGACACGATTGCCGGCATCCCCAGATACTGGGTCACACAGAAGGAAATATACGCGCCGACCATAATGACATCGCCGTGGGCAAAGTTCAACATCTTCGCGATGCCGTAAACCATGGTATAGCCCAAGGCGATGATGGCGTACACGCTTCCCAAACTGATTCCGTTGATCAGATAGGACAAAAAGACCATGTAACATCCACCCCGTTCAAAAGTTTCTTACTACTGATTATACCTGTATACTGTTAAAAGAGAAAGGGAGAACGCCCCTCTCGGCGACATTCTCCCTTCAGAAATACTACTTTCTGCGCATCTTTCGGCAGAATTACATGCCGACGTACACGCCGTTCTGGATCACGACCGCCTTGGGGGTCTTGGTGACCTCGCCGTTGGCGTCCCAATCCATTTCGCCGGTCAGGCCGGAGACGGTGATCTCGGGCATAACCTTGACCAGGATCTCGCAGGCGTCCTCGGTGGAGGTGTCGCCGTTGATGCCGCCCTCCAGGGAGGCCTCGTACAGCGCGTAGACCGCGTCGTAGCCGTCGGCGGAGAACTGGGTGGGAACATCGGTGTAGGCAGCCTGATAGGCGGCGACGAAGGTCTGGGTGCGCTCGTCCTCGGCGTCAGCCGCGAAGGGGGTCAGCAGCATCAGGCCCTCGGCCAGGGAGGTGTCGAAGCCTTCCATGGTCAGGATGCCGTCCATGCCGTCAACGCCGAAGAAGGTCGGAGCATACTCCATGGCGTTGGCCTGGCTCAGGATCATGGAAGCGGGGGTGTAGTAGATGGGCAGGAACACCAGATCGGCGCCATTGTCCTTCGCATCCGTCAGCTGCACGGAGAAGTCAGTGGTGTCGTCGGTGAAGGTGGTGACGGAGACAACCTCCAGGCCCAGCTCGGCCGCGTTGGCGACGAAGGTCTGGTAGATGCCGGTGGAGTAAGCGTCGGCGTTGTTGTAGATCACGGCAACCTTGGTGGCCAGGCCATTGTCAACGATGAACTGGGCGGAAGCGGAACCCTGGTTCGGGTCGGTGAAGCAGACCTGATACATGTTGTCCTTGCCCTCGGTGACCTCGGTGGAGGAAGCGGAGGGGGTCAGCATGAACATACGGTCGTTGTAGGCCTCGGCGGAAACCGCCTTGCAGGGGCCGGTGGTGACGCAGCCGACGATCATCTGCGCGCCCTCATCCCACAGGGTGTTGTAGGCGTTGACGGACTTCTCGGGATCGTGCTCGTCGTCCTGGGCGATCAGCTCGATCTGCATGCCGCCCTTGGCGTTGATCTCGTCCACGGCGACCTGCGCGCCCTGCAGGCAGGAGGTGCCATAAACCGCGGCAGCACCGGTCAGCGGGCCGATGAAGCCAATCTTCAGCGTGCCTTCCTCAGCGAAGCACGCGGAACCCATCATCACAGCGAGGGCTGCAACCAGCAGCATGGAAATGACTTTCTTCATTTTCGTAGCCTCCAAAAAAGAATAACAACAGTCTTTACTGTTTCACTAAATATTACGGTGTTTTCCACACAATGTCAAGGCATACACCCCGTTTTTCCCTTTAACTGTTCGTTAAATCGTGTATTTTTCATATTATTAACGAATTTATTTTTGTATATCGAAATAAATTCCATTTTATTCTCGCGGACACTTGCCCCCATCTGTCGGCACTCCAGCACGTCGCGCGCCGGGGATTTTCCCGAAAATTGCCCAACTCCGCAGAAAAAATCGATCCCCGGGCGCAAATTCATGCCCGGGGTTTCCAAAATTTTTCGGAGCAAAGCCTGCCGAAATTTGTCGCCAACCTCACTTGTAAAAGATCAGCGAAAACCAGGTCACAAGGTTGCCCTCGGCGTAGAAGTCCACGCCCGTCTTTTCGGCCAAGTCCGTGACCACGATGCCGTGGCTTTCCACGCAGGGGAACATGCGCTCCGGATGGCGGCAGGGAGAATTGGGCCAAGCGCACTCCTTGCAGATGGCGCAAGCCTCGGTGGAGAGCACCATCGTCTCTTCCGCCTGTTCACGCACCAGATCGAGCACCTGCCGGGTGATCTCCTCGTGGGGCGCGCGGGTGGAGAGGGCCTCCTCGATGTTGGCGATGTCGCTGACCTCGGTGATGGTGGCGATCAGCAGCGCGTCCTCGTATTCCATGCAGCGCGCGCGGCAGTCCTCCACGCTGCCCACTGCCGGTGGACAGGCCCAGGTTTTGCCGTACATCGGGCATTCATGCTCACAGATCCAGCGGATGCGCTCCGAGAAGCACAGATCCTCCGTGCGGATAAAGGCGTATTGATACAGCGGCAGCTCCGCAAGCTGCGCCTCCAGTCGTTCGCGATCCATATCCGGCCTCCTGAATGATCTCCCTTATATTATAGCAGAAGGCCGGCGATTTGTCACGACCTGCGCATCCTCCGGGCAAAGACGACCACCGCCAGCGCACACAGGGCCGCAGCGTAGATACAGCTCACGAGCAGCGCCGTCCCCGCAGGCTGTCCCGCCAGCGCCGCGCGGGCCGCATCCACCGCGTTGGCGAAGGGCAGGGCGTAGGCGAAGGCCTCGAAGCCGCCGCCAATGAGCTTCAGATCAAACCACGCGCCCGACAGCCATGCGCTCAGATTCGTCAGCAGCGCGCCGCAGATGCCGCCCACCTGGCGCTCACTGAGCAGGCTGCCGCAGATCAGGCCCAGCGCGATGAACACCAGCGCAGCGGGCAGCAAAGCTGCCAGCATCCTCAGGATGCCCCAGCCGGGTTCAAGCCCCAGCAGCAGCGCGAAGATCACGCACAGCGCAGCCTGCAAAAGCGCCATAGGCAGCAGCGGCAGCGCATAGCCCAGGATGAAATCCCGGGCGCGCAGCGGCGAGTTCTTGAGTCGCATCATCAGCGCGCTGCTGCGATCCTTCGAGATCAACTGCGCCGAGAACAGAGCGAAGAAGGATTCGCCGAAGGCGCAGATGCCCGGCAGCAGCGATTCCATCTCGAAGATCTCCATCGGCACGTTCCGCTGAATCAGCGTCATCAGCGCCAGCAGGATCATCGGAAAGCCCAGTCCGAAACCCAGCGACAGCGGATCCCGCAAAATTTCCCGGGCATTTCTCCGGGCAAAGGCGATCATGCGCATGTTCCATTTCCTCCCTTCGACGCGGCCAGCTCCACAAAGGCCTCCTCGAAGCTCTTTGCACCCGCGCGCGCAATCAGCTCCCCGGGCGTTCCCACCGCGCGCAACCTGCCCGCCTGCAGGATGCCCACCCGGTCGGAGAGCGCCTCGGCCTCCTCCATGTAATGGGTGGTCAGCAGGATCGTCACCCTGCCGTGCAGAGAACGCACCAGCTCCCACAGCTCCCGACGGGCCAGCACGTCCAGCCCCAGCGTGGGCTCGTCCAGAAACAGCACCTGCGGCTCGGTGATCAGCGCCATGGCGATGGACAGCCGCCGCTGCCAGCCGCCCGAGAGCGTCCCGGCGCGCTGCTTCGCCACCTGCGCAAGGCCGAACTCCTCCATGGAGCGCTCCGCACGGGCGCGCGCATCTCTGGAACGCAGGCCGTAGATCTCCGCGATCAGCTCCAGATTCTCCCGCACCGTAAGCCTCGGCGCGACCGCCGACTCCTGGGGCGAGAGGTTCGTGATGCGCTTGACCGCCTCCAGATCTGTTTTCACGCTGTGGCCCATGAGCAGCGCGTCGCCGCCGTCCGGGGCCGTGATTCCCGTGAGCATGCGGATCGCCGTGGTCTTGCCCGCGCCGTTCACGCCCAGCAGCGCGTACAGCTCGCCCTGCCGCACCTCAAGCTTCAGTCCGTCCACCGCGCGGCGGTCGCCGTACTTCTTGACCAGATCGCGCGTCTCAATTGCCAGCATGGGTATCCCTCCTTCGATATGCCTGAATGCTCCGGTTCAGCGCGGCAATTCTGTGCCGGTAGATCAGGTACTGCACCGTCCAATTGACGGCGTAGGTCAGCGTCCAGCCCCCGATGGCGATCCAGATTCCCGTGCGGGAGTCCGGCATCCAGCAGAGGTACGCGATGGGCATCCACACCGCCGCCGTCACCAGAAAGTGCACGATTCCCTGCCTTAGAAACCCCCAGCGCTCGATTTCAAAGATTTCCGCCGCACAGGCGAAGGCCGCGCCCACTATGCCCGTGAGTCCCAGCTGGGCCAGCGCTGCGGCGGCCTCGTTGCGGAAGTGGCTTCCAAAGGAGAGTGTGACGCTATTGCCCGTAAGCTGGGCGATGACGAGCTGCACCAGCAAGCAGACGCTCACGGTGATGCCGAAGCCGTGCAGCGCGCGAGAGATCAATTTCTTCGCCATATTCCTTCCCTCAGCTTTCAAACATTTTTCGGATCCGGGAGACGTACCTCCGGGAGACGTAGGTCTCCAGCCCGCCCTCAAGAATCAGGCGGATGGTGCCCGTCAGGCCGAAGTCCAGCCGCAGGATGCGCCCCTTCTGCACCAGCTCCGAATTGGAGATGCGCACGAAGTCCGCGTCCGACAGCCTTTCCTCCAGCTCGTATAGGCGGCAGCGCAGCAGATAGCTGCCCCGGTCGCTGTCCAGCCGCACTCGGCGGTCCTCGGTGTAGATGCGGATGATCTCCTCCGGCCGCAGCAGCACCTCGCCCCGCTCGTCGTAGGCGGCGATGGTCGCGGGCGCGGCGATGCGCCGCAGCAGCGACTCCACCTCCGGCGTACGCTCCCGGGCGGTCACCAGCACGCGCACCTCCGCCGCGTCCGGCTCCCTGCGAAATTCAATCTTCATGCGTTCACCTCCGGAACGTTACTATCCTAAGCGAAATTGCGCCCGAACGCAAGTTTTTTGCGACAAACGGTCGATTCCGGCGCACAGACGGCAGATGGGCAAATGAAAAGGGGCCCCGTGCCGCCACAGGAACCCCAAGCCTAACAATTCTATACCGCCTGCGCCTCGGGGGGCAGGAAGCCCTCCACCCGGGGGCAGGTGCTCTCCTCGGTGCGGATGGTGAGCGCCGCCAGGTGCGCGCCCAGCCGGGCCGAATCCCGCAGGCTCAGTCCGCGCATCCGCGCCGCCACTGTGCCGGAGAAGAACGCATCCCCCGCGCCGGTGGAGTCCACCATGACGGCCTCCTCCGCAGGCACGTGGCCCGATGAATCGCAGTTCGCATCGAAGTACACCGCGCCCTGGTCGCCCAGCGTGACCACGATCTCCCCGATGCCCCGCGCGGTCGCCTCGCGCCGCACCGTCTTAAGCACCTCCATGGGCGCGCAGCGGTTCAGCTCGCAGCCAAACAGGATTCCGGCCTCGATCTCGTTCATGATGAACAGCCGCGTCCTGGACAGGAAATCCGTGCGCTGCTGAATCACGCTCAGGTTGCCCACGATCACATACACGTCCTTGCCGTGCTTCTCCGCCAGCGCATACACCTTTTCGGCGATGGACGCGCGCATGTCCACCTCCAGCACGATGCAGTCGCAGCCCGTCACGATCTCATCGCCGCGCCGCTCCACCAGCTCCTCCATGGCAGAGAAGTCCGGCTGGCGGGAGATGGAGCCCGCCACATCGCCGCGCTCGTTCAGCACCACCAGCCACATGCCCATACCCGCCGGCGCAGACACCGCGTAACGCAGATCCACGCCGCGAGCTGCCAGCCTGCGCCGCACGTCGTCGCCGATGGCGCCGGATTCCAGCATCGTCACGAAGGACACGTCCGCGCCAACGTTCGCCAGATCCTCCGCAACGTTGCGGCACACCCCGCCGTGTACGATCTTCACATCGCCCACATTCCTGCCCGTGGGCAGGTACTTGCCGAAGGGGAAACCCTTGATGTCCACGAATACCGATCCGAATACCGCGATGTAACCCATGGGACCTCTCCTACCTTCCTCTGTATGCAACCAAGGGACAGGTTGTTTCGCCTGTCCCTTGGTGAATCTATTCGCTTACAGCACCTTCGCGTACTCGTTGCACAGCGGGTGCAGCACCGGCTCGTCCTCCTCAATGTCCGCAAAGCGCGCGGTGGGCTCGAGGAAGTAGTTGTCGGTGGTGTCGTCGTTGACCTTGGAGACCTCGCCCACCACGATGTCGCCGAAGCCTGGCTTGGGCCCGAAGATGTGGGCGATGTGGGGCGCAAGGCTGATGCTGTCGCCCGGATAGACCAGGATCTCCTCACCGGCCTTGTAGCTGTACTCGATGCCGTCCATGAACACCTTCACGTCGGTGTCCAGCTGCTTGCCCGCCGCGTCGGTGTTCCACAGGTACACCGCCAGCACGCCGCCGGCGCGGTTGATGATGTCCTCGGTCTTGAACACGTGGTAGTGCTTGGGCAGACGCTGACCCTCCTTCATCACGATGTACTTCTCGCAGTAGGGCACGCCCACGGAGGCGTTCTTCATGTCGCCGTTGCGCACGGTGTAAAGCACCGCGCCGATCTCGGAAAACTTGCCCGTGCCGAAGTCGGTGATGTCCCAGCCCAGCATCACGCGCTGGATGGTCTCGATGGCGTCCTTGTTCTCCGCCCACTTGTCCAGATCCCAGTAGGCCGTGCGGGGCAGATGAATGTTGTTCTTCTCGAGCAGCTCCTTGGCCCAGACGATGGCCGCATTGATTTCAGATCTTTTCATCGCAAAATCCTCCATAGCATTCACACACGTATGCGCACATAACGCCTTTTCTGTTCCTATTATAACACACGTCTGCGATGAATTCCACAGGATTTTGCACGGTTTTCCCCATCTATTCCGCGTCCAGCTTCATCAGTCCCAGGCCCTCGGAACCTGCGTATATGCTCTCCAGCAGCACATACGCGTCTCCCCCGCTGATAAAGGGCGTGCAGCCGCTCCAGTTCCGACCCGTCGGGATGTACTCCTCCCGCCTGAGCGCACCGCCCGCATCCAGGAATTCGGCATGAACCTCGCCGCTTCCGGAGATGGACGCAAGCAGAAATCCGCCCTCCACGGCAGCCAGACCCCTGCGCCTTGAATCCGTTTCATACGTCCACTCCACCTCTCCCTCCGGACTGAAGGCAATGGCGCCGCTCTGCTCCAGCGCAACCACGCCGCCATCCTCCCGCCATGCCGCCGCGACGAAGCCGTGACAGTCGTAGCGGGCGCTCTCCCACTTCCACAGCAGCCGCCCCGCATCGTCGAAGGCCAGCAGAACCGGCGTAGTATTCTGACCGCTGCCGTCCGCGTGCTGCTCCTCGTACTTCATGCCGTAAGCCACGTGCCAGCCCTCTCCCGCGAGCATACCCTCGATCACGATGCGCTCCTTCAGCTGAATCCGCCACGTCTCGCCGCCCGAAAAGTCCATGCGCCGGATCTCCACCGCGCCGGACGCGGGCTTGCAGCTCATCAGGAAGCCGTCTCCGATGCGGCACAGGTGCACGGGGCCGCTGCCGGGAACCTCCATCTGCCAGGCGCGCTCCCCCGCATCCAGCCGTCCCAGGTAATCTGTATACCCGTTCTCCGTGCGCACACTGCGAACCGCGATGCAGCTGTCCCCCTCCAGCGGGATGACTTCGCCGTACAGGCCCTCCATGCGGTCGCCCTCTGGGGTGACGTCCGCGCAGCTTCCGTCCAGACTCACGCGCAGCAGACCTCCGCGCGTCTGTCCCGGCGTACCAAATCCCCCGCCGACCCAGACGCTTCCGTCCTCCGAAAGTCCCCAGCCTCCGCCATAGGGCGCAAAGTCCCCGGGCAGGTCGACGTACATGCACTGCGGCTCCCCCAGCGCCGCAGCGGCGCTGAGCATCAGGCACAGCAGCAACATAAGTGTGTTCCGCAGCTTCTTCATGAGATTCCCTCCTTCGCACATTTCGTGATATGTCTCTACACTATAGACGCGGCAAAACGCGCCGCAGTTGAAGCGCATGTACAGAAAAACGGGCTCTATAATAAAAGTTGGGGTGAGCCCAAAAGGGAAGACAAAGTAAGCCCC
>JAUNNK010000092.1 GCA_030537335.1 Clostridia bacterium
CAGCTTGTCAAAAAAGTCTTTTTGACAAGCTGGTGGACGGGGGAGCAAGCTCCCCCGCCACTACCACCCCCTCCAGAAATCCACCGCGCCCGATGGACACAATGGATTTCTGCAAGGAAGCGATTTTTCAGTAGCAGTCGCGTCTCTGAAAGAGCCGCGACCAGCCCGGACGAATCCTACGGATTCCAGTCCGGTGCTGCCGGCCGCTGCAATACATTGCAGTGCGGCCGGTGCATCAAGCAAAATCAGCACCGTGGTCGCCGTACATGCCGCCGACCACGATTAAAATGCGAGAGGGCTGCAGCCCTCTCGCGCTCTCCTGGTGTTTTTCGACAGTCTGCCTATTTGTTTGCTTCCGGACTTTTTTTGCGCTTGCGGGCTTTGGCAGCGGCCTGAAGCCACGCTTACCGGTAGCGCATCGGCCCGCACACGAACTTCACCAGCTCCGCAAAGCCGCCGTGGGGCCAGGCGGAGATGTCCCGCTCCTTCCTGTTGATGAGGCAGTCGGTGAGCAGGAACACCTGCATGCCGATGGTTTCGGCGATCATGTCCTCGTCCGCGTCGTTGCCCACCATCAGGCAGTCCTCCGCGCGCACGCCCAGCGCTTCGATCACTTCCCGGTAGTAGTCCGGGTTGGGCTTGCAGTGGCGGGAGTTTTCGTAGGTGGTGTAGAGCTCGAAGTCCTCCGGCTCCAGACCCGCCCAGCGGATGCGGCTCTCGGTGGCGAAGGAGGGGAACAGCGGGTTCGTGGCCAGCGCCACGCGGCAGCCGTGCTCACGGATGCGCGCGACCGCCCAGGCCGCGTCGGGATTGTAGCCGCAGAAGGCCCGCGCCTGCTGGAAGTCCACGCGATAGAACTCGTCGAACAGCGGCTTGTCCGCGTACACGCGCTCACCGAAGATTGATGCAAAGCGCTTCCAGAAGGCCTCCTCGTTGGTGCAGCTGCCGTCGTTTGCCACCATCGCGGCGGTTCCGGCCCACACGCCGTCCACCAGCGCCTTCGGCTCGTAGCCCCGGTGGGCCACCTTCGCCGCCAGCAGCTTAAAATACCCCTTGGTGAAGGCGTCCTGATCCATGGGGAGCAGGGTGCCGTCCAGGTCAAACAGTACCATTTTGATCTTCATGGGTTCACCGTCACTTCTTGTGGTAGATGATGCCGATGGCCTCGGGGCCGATGTTGATGGTGATGATGCAGCCCAGGTAGAACATGAGCTCCGGTTCCTGGTCCAGCTCCGTGCAGGCGGCCTGCATCAATCTCTCAGCCTCCTCGTCGTCGGCGGCCCGGGCGACCACGTAGGGCGTGCCGGGCTTGCGCTCAGACTTGCACAGCTCGATCAATGCGGACACGGCCTTCTTCTTGCCGCGAATCTTGGACATGGTCTTGACCTGGCCACCCTCGAAGGTGATCACCGGCTTGATGCCCACCGCGTCGCCGATGAGCGCCGCCGCCGCGGAGATGCGGCCCGACTTGCGCACGCACTTCAGGTTCAGCGGAACCGCCGCCACGCGCACGTTCTCCACCCAGTCGCGGATTCCGGCGATGATCTCCTCCACGCCCGCGCCCGCCCGGGCCTGCTTCGCCGCCGCGATCACGGCCCAGCCATAGCCCATGGAGTAGTTCAGCGAATCGATGATGTGGATGCGGAAGCTGTCCTTCGCCTCGGGATGATCCTCGAAGAACAGGTCGCGGGCCTGAATGGCGCTCTGCCAGGTGGAGGAGCCCTTGGAGTTCAGCGTGGTCTGGATCAGATCGGTGTAGCCCGCCTTCCAGCTCTCCTCGAACAGCTCGGTGTACTGGTAGGGATTCACCTGGGCCGACATGGGCAGCCTGTCCTCCGCATCCAGCAGGGGATAGAACTCCTGGGGGGTGATGTCGTAGCCGTCGCGATACTCCCTGTCCTCGGTGATGATGGTCAGCGGCAGCACGGCGATGTCCAGCTCCTCACGCAGGGAGACCGGGATGTCCGCCGTGGAGTCCGTCGAAATCCGAATGCGCATTGTATGTCCTCTCTCTTTCGCTCGTATCGAATGCGTCCCACGGGGAACCATGAGACGTGTTGTAACAGTGTTTGAGAGATACTATACCGGAATTCCCGGGCAATTGCAAGGCACGGGGTGTAAAGGGGAGGGCCTGCAGTTTTGTATGTTTGTTAATTTGCATCAGATGTGATCGTTTTTCAGCAGAATGTGCTTATTTCATAGAGGGGTCTTCTCAAAATCGGTCAACGGTGTATAATGGAGATTGACCGGAGCGGTTTACGGAGGTGCGCATGAACGAAAAGTTCTTTTCCCTGCCGGAGGAGAAGCAGCAGAGCATCCTCAACGCGGGCTACCGGGTGTTCGGGCGGAACTCCTACAAGCACAGCCCCATGAGCGAGATCGCGGACGCGGCGGGCATCAGCAAGTCGCTTTTGTTTCACTACTTTCACAACAAGAAGGAATTGTACCTCTATCTGTGGGACAAGTGCGCCGAGACCACCATCGAGACGCTGACGCGCTACAATTGCTACGGGCAGAGCGACCTGTTCGAGAGCATGATGACGGGCATGCGGGCGAAGATGGAGATCATTCGCAAGTGGCCGGACATGGGCAATTTCGTGGTCCGGGCGTTCTACGAGAAGGACCCGGAGATCAGCGCGGCGATTCAGACGGCCTGCAACAAGGCCTTCAACTTCAAGGCCAGCCGGACGCTGATGAACCTGGACCCGGCGCAGTTCATTCCCGGACTGGACATTGAAATGATGTACCGGGAGATGTACTGGGCCTCGGAGGGCTACCTGTGGGAGATGACGCAGCGCGGCGAGATGGACTTTGAAAAAATGGAGCGGGACTTCACCCGTCTGATCCAGTTCTGGAAGCAAATTTATCTGAGGAAGGAGTGACGCTATGAACGTCACGAATGCAATCGAGACGGTTAAGCTCACCAAGTCCTACGGCAAGGCGCGGGGCATCATCGATCTGAATCTCACGGTGCCGACCGGGGAATTCTTCGGCTTCATCGGCCCCAACGGCGCGGGCAAAAGCACCACGATCCGCACGCTGCTGGGTTTCATCGCCCCCACCGGCGGAAGCGCGCGAGTGCTGGGCATGGACATTTGCAAGAATCGCGAGGACATCCTGCGCGCGGTGGGCTACCTGCCCTCCGAGGCGGTATTCCACCCGGGCATGAAGGTGAGGGACGTGCTCAAGCTGTCCGCAGGGCTGCGAGGCGCGGACTGCACCACCCGCGCGCGGCAGCTCTGCGAGCGCATGCAGCTCGATCCCACCCGCAAGGTGGAGCAGCTCTCCTTCGGCAACCGCAAGAAGGTGGGCATCGTGTGCGCCTTGCAGCACGACCCGCAGCTGCTGATTCTGGACGAGCCCACCAGCGGCCTGGATCCGCTGATGCAGCGGGAGTTCTTCCGCATCCTAGGCGAACTGCACGCAGCCGGAACCACGGTGTTTCTGTCCTCCCACGTGCTCTCGGAGATTCAGCGCAACTGCAGCCGCGCGGCGATCATCCGAGAGGGAAGGATCATCGCCTGCGACCGGGTGGAGAGGCTGACCCAGGCCAGCGCGCGACGGGTGAACATCCACGGCGCGGTGCAGCTGGAGGGACTTACGGGCGTGCGCGATCTGCACGCGGACAATCAGGGTACATCCTTCCTGTACAGCGGCGACATCAACGCCCTGATCCGCGCGCTGGCGGGGCAGCAGATTCGCGACCTGACCCTGTCGGAGCCGGATCTGGAGGAAATCTTTCTGCACTACTACGAGAAGGGGGCGACGAGGCATGATTCTGTTCAAGCATGAGCTGCGCCAGAACAGGACGTCGCTGGCGGTGTGGACGGGCACAATCGGCCTGTTGATGGTGATCTGCCTGATGCTGTTCCCGGAGATGAAGCAGCAGATGGCGGGCGTGAGCAAGCTCTTCGCCTCCATGGGCAGCTTCACGGCGGCCTTCGGCATGGACCGTTTAAACTTTGGCGAGCTGACCGGCTTTTACGCCATCGAGTGCGGCAACGTGATGGGGCTGTGCGGCTCGTTCTTCGCCGCCCTGATCGCCGTCAACGCCCTCTCCAGGGAGGAGCGCGACCACACGGCGGAATTCCTGCTGTCCCATCCCGTCTCCCGCCGTCGTGTGGTGGCGGAGAAGCTGTGCGCGGTGGTCGCGCAGATTCTGATTCTGAATGCGGTGGTGCTGGCGCTGTCCCTCGTCACCGTCGCGGCTGTGGGCGAGGTCATCCCCTGGAAAGAGCTGATGCTGCTGCACCTTTCCTATCTGCTGCTCCAGCTGGTGCTCTCAGGCATCTGCTTCGGCATCTCGGCATTTCTGCGCAGGGGCGCGGCGGGCGTAGGCCTGGGTGTGGCGGCGATGCTGTACTTCCTCAACCTGGCGGCGAACATCTCCAGCCGCGCGCGCTTCCTCAAGTACATCTCACCCTTCGGCTTCTGCGAGGGCGCGGACATCGTAAGCAACGGCGCAATCGACGGCGGCATGCTGGCGCTGGGCCTGCTTTACGGCGCGCTGGGCATGGTCATCGCGTTCGTGCACTACTGCCGGAAGGACATCCACTAATTATGTGGCGGGGGAACAACTTCCCCCGCCGCATTCCTATTTATTGCATTCTTTCGGGATAGTACTTCGGATCCGCTTCCTCCATCCAGGCGTTGATCTGCGTCTCGTAGGCCAAGTAGCGCGCGGTCTCCTGCGTCTGGGCGGAGAGCGCGTCGTAGACCTCGCTCATGGCGACCGTGCCCTCCGGCACGTCCTCGACGTACTGCAAAATGTACACGCCGTCGCCGGTGCGCACGATGCCGCTCACATCGCCGGGCGCCGCGAGGGCCATGGCCGCATCGATGATCTCCTGCGTCCACAGGCTGCTGTCCGCGCAGACACAGCCCTCTTCCATTTCGCCGCCGTACTGGCTGCTCAGGCTCTCCATGTCACCGCCGTCGGTCATCGACTGAAGCAGTTCGTTGGCCTTTTCCTCCAGCGGGGCATAATATGCGTCAATCTGCGCCTGAAGCTCCGCGATCTGTTCTGCGTCGGCGCTTGCGTCCAGCGCGGCGATCTGGGCGTTCAGCTCATCCACCGCCGTCATCGCGTCGAAGCTGTCGAAGGAGAGGCCCACCATCTTCACGCGGCGGTAGCCCGGCAGGTTATACACGATCACCTCGCCGCTGATCTGCGCGGCCTCATAGTCCTCGGCACTCGCCAGGAAGCGCTCCTTCTGATCCGCCAGCGCCTCGTTGTAGGCGGTCATGATCTCGCCGGAGCCGACGGACACGTTCGCCGTCAGCGCGTCGTAGAGCTTGTCCATCCACCAGCTCGCGCGCAGCTCCGCCTCGATGGACGCCTGGTTCACGCCCTCGGACTCCAGCAGATAGCTCTGCGCGGCGGCTTCCACCTCCGCGTCGCTCATCTCCCCGGTGCGCACAAGGCTGCGGGCGTAGCTCAGCTGCTCCTCGTAGCGCTGCTGCGCCTCGGCAGCGATCTGCTGCTCGTCGGCGGCGGTCAGCTCGTACACGCCCAGCTCCCGGGCATGGGCCTCCAGCACGCGCTCGAACACCATGTCCTCCATGACCTCGCGCAGCAGGGTCTCGGAGACCTCCTCCTCGCTGTAGCCCTCGAACATGTAGCACGCCAGCCGGGCATTGTACTCCTCGATGACCTCGCTGGCCATCAACTCACCGCCGCCAAACTCCGCCACCACCTCGTCGGTGAGCTGCACATCCGCTGCGCCGGAGAGGTCCTCCACGCCCATCAGCAGGCTGGAATCGCCGTCCGATGACACTTGTTCACCTGCGAGGGCCGCCAGGGCCTCCTCGTTGGCCTGCTCTGCGCTCTGCTCCAGCTGCGCCTGCTGCTGGGGCTCGATCGTGACGCTCAGCTCCGCAAGCTTCGCCTCGGCCTCCTTCGCGCGCGTCTCGCCCGCGCTGCGGCCCAGCACATAGCCCAGAACCACGCCCATCAGCAGCGCAAACACCAGCAGCACCACCGCGGCCTGCAAATTGATCTTTGCGCGGCGGCGGCGCTTGCGAACCGGCGCGGCTTCCTCCCCGGGCGCGCGTCGGGGCGCGTTCTCCCGATGATCGGTCTCCGCTTCGCCCTGCTGCTCCGGCGCAGCTTCCTGCACAGCGGCCTGCTCAGGCTGTGCTTCCTCCGCTTCCGGCTGCTCCTGCGCGGCCTTCTCCTGCTCGATTCTATCTCTTTCAGCCGCGGCCTCCGCCTCCCGGCGAAGTCTGCGCTCCTTTCGTTCACCCATCTGCGTGAAACCTCCTCTATCGAATGGTTTTACAGTTTACAGTATAGCATGAATGCACTGTCCAGGGAGCGAATTCCCGAATTCACCACAGCGAATTTGATTCTCAGTCACACTTTCATCAAAATCTTGCGCCGCGCTCGGAGGCACGCTATAATATGGAATAGACTGAAAGCGAGGTGAGCCGATGGCGCTTTTGCACGTGGACTTTTACTCCGACGCACTGGGACGCAGCACCCACATGGACGCGATTCTGCCCGAGAAGAGCACATCTCCCCACTGGAAGACCCTGTACCTGCTTCACGGCATGACCGATGACCACAGCACCTGGCAGCGGCGCACCTGCATCGAGCGCTATGCGGAGGAGCGCGGACTCGCCGTGATCCTGCCCGACGGGGATTTGAAGTGGTACGCCGACACGCCCTGGGGCGAGCGTTACTTCGAATTTATCTCCCGGGATCTGATTCAACTCACCCGCCGCATGTTCCCCCGGCTGTCCCATGAGCGCGCCGACACCTTCGTCGCCGGGAACTCCATGGGCGGCTACGGGGCGCTGAAGTGCGCGCTGAAGCATCCCGAGACCTTTTCGAAGGCGGCGTCGCTCTCCGGCGCGCTGGACGCAGCGGCATTGCCGCATCTGCCCAATCCGCTGGCGGACGAAGCCTACTGGGAGGACGTGTTCGGGCCAATCGACGGGATCGCCGGCTCGGACAACGACCTGTTCGCCGCGGCGCGCGCGTGCGTGGAGAACCGCCCGGAGATATGGATGTGGTGCGGCACGGAGGACTTCCTCTATGACATGCACCTGCGCATGCGTGAGCATCTTACAGCGCTGGGGTATTCCCTCGATTCCAGTGAAAGCCCCGGCGACCACCAGTGGTTCTACTGGGATCGGGAGCTGCCGCACATGCTGGACTGGCTGCTTGAAGGGGAGGCGAGGGCATGTCGCTGATTGAGATGCGTATCTTTTCGGAAGCGCTGAACATGTCCACCGGCGTGAACATCATCCTTCCCATGCCCCGGCGTTCGGAACTTCCCCCGGATGGCCTGAGGGTGCTGACCCTGCTGCACGGCATGGGCGACGACTACACTTCATGGCTGCGAAAGACCAGCGTGGAGCGCTATGCGCTGGAGCGCGGCGTGGCGGTGGTGATGCCCGACGGCGGTCTGAGCTGCTACCACAACATGCTGCACGGCGGGCGCTACCGGGACTACATCCTGGACGAGCTGCCCGGACTTCTGCGCGCGATGCTTCCCCTGAGCGCGCGGAGGGAGGACAACCTCATCGCGGGCTGCTCCATGGGCGGCTTCGGCGCGCTGAAGCTGGGCCTGTCCCGTCCGGAGCAGTACGCCGCCATCGGCTGCTTCTCCGCCGCGCACATGGAGTACCGCCCGGATCACCCCCGCAACAAGGCGATGCTTGCGCGGGTGTACGGCGATACCCTCGACGCATGCGACGCGCAGATCGAGCGGGACATTCATGCGGTCAACGCAGGCTCCCGGAACATTCGCATCTGGCACGCCTGCGGCGACAATGACGTGCTTCAAACGAACGCGCTGAAGTCCCGCAGCTTCTTCGAGGCCCTGCCGCCCGGGGCCATCGAGTACAGCTTTGAGACGCTGCCCGGAAAGCACGACTGGGCGCTGTGGGACAGGATGCTGGCGGAATTCATGCGCTTGCTGCCCGCAGCAGAGGGGAGATTCATGTGAACGAGCATCATCAGATCATTGAAGGAATCGTGGTGAAGGGCAAGCAGCTGGGCCGCACCATCGGCTTTCCCACCGCCAACATTCGCCCGGATCGCTGGGAGGGGGAGGGCCCCAACGGCGTGTACGCCGCCTGGTGCACCGTGGATGGGCAGCGCCACCCCGGCATGCTGAACATTGGGCTGCACCCCACCGTGCCCGAGGGTGCGCCCACGGTGGAGATCAACCTGTTCGACTTCCACGACGACGTCTACGGCATGCGGGCCACGGTGGAGACGGTGGCCTATCTGCGCGGCGAGGTGCGCTTCGGCTCAGTGGAGGAGCTGCGCGCCCAGCTGGAGCGCGACCGAAAGTGCTCCATGGAGATTCTGAACGCAGACGCGCAGGGCTGAGTCCCTTCACATCAGGCATGGTTCGCAGGCTCCCGGCATAGAATGAACTGCCGGGCAGAGCTGCCAAGGCGCTTCCCGGCGGAGGACCATTCCCGCCGGGAGGTGTTTTTTTGATTCGTTCCAAGCGCAATGCAGGCCCGCGCCAGCCGTCGGCCGCCGCAGCTGCAGGCATGAGTACCATTCGCGTGCGCCGCAGCCATCCCAGTCCGATCGCACTGGCGCTGGCGCTGATGCTGACCATGTTTTTCGTATACGCAATCTCCCTGTCCGGGCCGAATGAGGCGGACGACGCCGCCGCGCAGCTTCCCTCCACCGCCGAAGTACGCATGGAGGGCATGGAGCTATCCTTTCTCTGCGCCGAGCGCGTGTCCGACCCGCTGGAGGCCCGGATTCGCGCGTCCTACTGCGACCAGCAGGGCGGCGCGGGGCTGATCCTGCCGGACGGAGATGAATATGCGATCATTCTGGAGGCGGTGTCCGATCCCGACGCGGCGGGCAGCATCCGACGCAGCGCGGAGGGACTGACGCTAAAGCTGAAGGGCGACGCAGCGGAGATCGCGGCGGTATCCGGCGCGGTGAGCTTTCTGCGCGCCCAGGCGACGGAGACCGGCGCGCTGGCATCGGCGCTGGAGCTGGGCGGCAGCGACGCAACCTCGGTGCGGGCGCTGCTGGAGGTGTACCGCACCCAGGGCGTGAAGGTGCAGACGGCGCTTGCGGACTGCGCGGAGACGTCCTCCGGAACCATCGCTCTGTTCCGCACGGCGGTGGACGGCTGCATGGATCGCCTGAACGCATCCATTACCGACACCGACCCGGCCAGCCTGCGGCTGATTCACGCCGCTGCCTGCGCCCAGTGGCTTCAGCTTCTCACGGAGCTTCCCGGTACGTAAAATCACTTCGGGCATAAAAAAGCGGAGGGCATGTGTCCTCCGCTCTGCCTTGTGGGTGGGAGATGCTCCCCCGCCACATATTTACATCAATTTCCTGGAAATCTTCCGGGCGCGGCTCTCCAGCGCGTCCAGCTCGGCCTCGGCCTGGTCGATGCGCTGGCGGGTGCGGGCGATGCCCTCCTGAAAGCGGGCAAACTCGCTTCTCAGCTCGTCAAATAGCTGCAAGACCTCGCCGCTGCGCTTCTCCAGCGCGCTGGTACGCAGGCCCATCTGTAAACTGGTGAGCAGCGCGCAGAGCGTGCCCGGCCCGGCGATGAGCACCCGGTACTTCAGCTGCACCTTTTCGATCAGCCCGGGCATGCGCGCGGCCTCGGCGTACAGGCCCTCCACCGGCAGGAACATCACGGCAAAGTCCGCCGTCTGCGGCGGGCGGATGTACTTCTCCGAGATCGTCTTTGCCTGCTCCAGCAGCGCGCGCTCCAGCATGCGGGCGCACTTCTCCCGCAGCGGTTGATCCCCCGCAGCCTCCGCGTCCATCAGGCGCACGTAGTCCTCCTGGGGGAACTTGGAATCGATGGGCAGCAGCATGTCGTCTCCGTCCCGGCAGGGAATCCGCAGCGCGAACTCCACCCGCTGCTGGGAGCCCTCCGGGATGGCGGCGTTGGCCACGTACTGCTCCGGCGCAAACAGCTCCTCCAGCAGGTTCTTCAGCAGAACCTCACCCCACACGCCGCGGGTCTTGACGTTGCCCAGCACCTTCTTGAGGTCGGTGACGTTGGCGGCGAGCTCCCGCATCTCTCCGATGCCCTTGTGCACGTCCGCAAGCTGACTGTTCACCACTTTGAACGACTCGCTGAGCCGCCCGTCCAGCTTCTCGCCCACCATGCGGCGCATCTCCGTGAGCTTCTCGTCGCTCTGACGGGTCAGGGCCTCCATGCGCGCGTCCAGCGCGCCGCCCAGCTCCGCCACCTGCCGCAGGGATTCGCCCACCGCCGCATTCAGCCGTTCCACGCTCCTCGCCTGGCCCTCGTTCTCGCGGCGCAGCTGTGCAAGCAGCTTCTCCCGCTCCCGACGCGCACGCCTGTTCTGGCCGGACAGCATCAGCGCCACTGCGATCAGCAGCGCCGCCGCCACAATCGCCACGGCGATCAGCGCCGCAGTTCCCGGATTCTGATTCAGATATTCCAGCATGGGTTCTCCTTATAAAACGGCGGGGGAGATCCTCCCCCGTCCCGATATTGAATGACGTTTCGCAGAACAGCCTGTTCAATCATTGTTGACGGCATGTACGTCAACAATGGGATATTTTCGCGCAGGCAAATCCCATTTGCCGGAGAGAAAATATCATCCTTGCAGAAATTCGTTGTGCGTTCATCGCGCGGCGAATTTCTGGAAAGCCGTCGAAGCCCAGTGCGTCCATGCGCAATGGGTTCGGCGGCTAAGGGGGTGGCAGTGGCGGGGGAGCTTGCTCCCCCGTCCGCATAGTATTACATGCGTTCCGGCGCTTCCAGGCCGATCAGATCCAGCGCCTTGGCGATGGTCTGCTTCACGGCGCGGGTCAGATGGATGCGTGCGCTGCGCGCGCCGAGGTCGTCCACCATGACCTTGTGCTCGTAGTAGAACTTGTTGAAGCTCTGGGCCAGATCCACGCTGTAGCGGGTAATCATGGAAGGCTCGCTCTTGTTGAGCGCGGCCTTGAGCACCTCGGGGAACTGCTCCAGCATGCGCACCACGTCCTGGGCCTCGGGGTCGGAGAGCGCGGCGTAGTCCGGCGCAGCGTCGCAGTCCCCGGCCTTGCGCAGCACCGAGCATGCGCGGGCGTGGGTGTACATCACGTAGGGGCCGGTCTCGCCGTCGAAGTTCAGCGCGCGATCCCAGTAGAAGTCGATGTCCTTGATGCGGTTGTTGTACAGCGCGAAGAACACCACCGCGCCAACGCCCACCTGACGGGCGACCTCGTCCTTGTTCTCAAGCTCGGGGCTCTTCTCGTCGATGATGGCGCGGGCCTTCTGGATGGAGGTGTTCAGCAAATCCTCCAGGTACACCACGCGGCCCTCACGGGTGGAGAGGGTCTGGCCCTCGAAGGACACCATGCCGAAGGACACGTGCTCGCAGTTCTTATACCAGTCGTAGCCCATCAGCTCCAGCACCTTGAACAGCTGGCGGAAGTGCAGAT
>JAUNNK010000226.1 GCA_030537335.1 Clostridia bacterium
AAGGAGCCCTACGCCGTGGTGCAGCTGCGCCAGGAGAACGAGGCCGGCACGCTGTACAACCTGGTAGGCTTCCAGACGCGGCTCAAGTGGGGCGAGCAGAAGCGGGTGTTCTCCATGATTCCGGGACTGGAGCACGCCGAATTCGCCCGCTACGGCGTGATGCACCGCAACACCTACTTAAACGGCCCGGACATGCTGGGTCAGAACTACGCCCTCAAGGGCAATCCCTACCTCCGCTTCGCCGGACAGCTCTCCGGCGTGGAGGGCTACATGGAATCCACGGCCTCGGGCATGACCGCCGCCATCGGCCTGTACTGCGCCATGAATGGCAAACCCGAGCCGGACTTCACCGGACGAACCATCCTGGGCGCACTCGCCCGCCACGTATCCACCCCCAGCGCCAACTTCCAGCCCATGAACGCCAACTTCGGCATTCTGGAGCCGCTTTCCGAGCGCGTGCGGGGCAAGCGCAACCGCTACGAGAAGCTGAGCGCGCGCGCCATCGACACACTGAACGAGGTGATCCGAACCTATGACTTGTGAAAATGAAATCCGCAGCCCCTTCCGCGGCACCACCATCTGCGCCGTGCGCCGGGACGGCGAGATCGCCCTGGCCGGAGACGGTCAGGTGACCCTGGGCGAAAAGACCGTGATGAAGGGCACCGCCCGCAAGGTGCGGCGCATCTACGGCGGCAAGGTCGTGATCGGCTTTGCAGGCTCGGTCTCCGACGCCTTCGCCCTCACCGAGCGCTTCGAGGACAAGCTGACCCAGTACTCCGGCAACCTGCCCCGCGCCGCCGTGGAGCTGGCCCAGGACTGGCAGATGAACAAGACCGCCAAGCTGGAGGCCATGCTGCTCTGCGCCGACAAGGACAACCTGCTGCTGGTGTCCGGCACCGGCGAGGTCATCGAGCCGGACGACGGCGTGCTGGCCATCGGCAGCGGCGGAAACTTCGCCCTTGCAGCCGCGCGCGCCCTCTATCAGAACACCGATCTGTCCGCCCATGAGATCGCCGAGAAGGCGCTGAAGGTGGCCAGCGAGATCTGCATCTTCACCAACGGAAACATCATCGTCGAAACCGTCTGAGGCCCGTGCAGGGGGGCGGCGCGTATGTGCGCACCGTCTGCGCCCCCTGCATGCCGAAAGGAGAAAGCAAATGACTGAGCTTACCCCCCGCGAGATCGTCCGCGAGCTGGATCGATACATCATCGGCCAGGACGACGCCAAGCGCGCCGTGGCCGTGGCCCTGCGCAACCGCTACCGCCGCGCCCAGCTGCCCGAGGACATCCGCGAAGAAGTGACCCCGAAGAACATCCTGATGATCGGCCCGACGGGCGTGGGCAAGACCGAGATCGCCCGCCGCCTGGCCAAGCTGGTGGACGCGCCCTTCATCAAGGTGGAGGCCACGAAGTTCACCGAGGTGGGCTACGTGGGCCGCGACGTGGAATCCATCATCCGCGACCTGGTGGAGGCAAGCATCCGCCTGGTGAAGAACCAGCACACCGCCCGGGTGCGCAACCGCGCCGCCTGCGTGGTGGAGGATCGCCTGGTGGACCTGCTGACCCGCACCCAGAAGCGGAAGCCCGCCAACCCCATCGAGATCCTGCTGGGCAACAAGCCCAAGGAGCCGGAGCTGTCCGAATCCGAAAGGACCGCGCTGGCCGTGCGCCAGGACGACGTGCGCACCCGCCTGCGCCGGGGCGAGATGGAGCACGAGATCGTCGAGGTGGAGGTCGAGGAGGTCACGCCCCAGAACGAAATCCCCGGCATGGACGTGAACATGAGCGACGTGCTGAGCAGCATCATCCCCAAGAAGACCAAGCTGCGCAAGGTGGAGGTGCGCGAGGCACGCAAGATCCTCCAGGCTGAGGAGGAGACCAACCTGATCGACATGGACGCGGTCTACAGTGAGGCCATCGACCGCGCGGAGCAGCACGGCATCGTGTTCCTGGATGAGATCGACAAGGTGGCTGGTCGCGGCAGCGGTAACGGCCCGGACGTGTCCCGCGAGGGCGTGCAGCGCGACATCCTGCCCATCGTGGAGGGCACCACCGTCAACACCAAGTACGGCCCCGTCAAGACCGACCACATGCTCTTCATCGCGGCGGGCGCGTTCCACGTGGC
>JAUNNK010000093.1 GCA_030537335.1 Clostridia bacterium
AGGACACGAAGTCGCACTCGGGGTACTTTTCGCAGCCGTAGAACTTGCGGCCCTTGCGGCTGATGCGCTCCAGCAGCTCGCCGCCGCACTTGGGGCAGGGCACGCCGATGTTGTTGGGCAGCGCCAGCGTGTGCCGGCAGGCGGGGAAATTGGGGCAGGCCAGGAAGCGGCCGTAGCGGCTCATCTTGTAGACCATCATCGCGCCGCACTTCTCGCAGGGCACGTCGGACACCTGATCCTCGATGGCCACCTTTTCGATGTTCTTGTCGGCCTCCTCCAGCGTCTTTTCGAAGGGGCCGTAGAAGTCGGCGATGATGCTGTGCCACTCGGCCTTGCCGGCCTCGACCTCGTCCAGCTCCTCCTCCATGCCGGCGGTAAAGGCGATGTCCACGATGTTGGGGAAGTTCTTGCACATCATGTCGTTGACGATCTTGCCCAGCTCCGTGGGGATCAGGCGCTTGTTCTCCCGGGCCACATAGCCGCGGCTGATGATGGTGGAGATGGTGGGCGCGTAGGTGGACGGGCGGCCGATGCCCTTTTCCTCCAGCGTGCGCACCAGGCTCGCCTCGGTGTAGCGCGGCGGCGGCTGGGTGAAGTGCTGGTCGGGTTGAATCTCGCCCGCCTCGGCAGCCATGCCCTCCTGAAGCTCGGGCAGGTTGTTCACGCTTGCCTCCTCGGCAGCGTCGTCCTGACTCTCCTCATAGACGGCGGTGAAGCCCGCAAAGCGCAGCTTCTGGGCGTTGAAGTGGAAGCGCGCGCCGGTGCTCGCGTCAATGTCCACCGACAGCGTGTCGTACACCGCGGGGGTCATCTGGCTGGAGACGAAGCGCTCGTAGATCAGCTTGTAGAGCTTGAACTGGTCCCGGGACAGCGAGGCCTTGATCGCGTCCGGTCGGCGCAGGATGTCGGTGGGGCGGATGGCCTCGTGGGCGTCCTGGGCGGAGGAGCGGGTCTTGTAGATGTTGGGCTTCTCCGGCAGGTATTCGGCGGAGTAGTTGTCCGCGATCATCGCGCGCACGGCCTCCAGGGCCTCGTCGGCGATGCGGGTGGAGTCGGTGCGGATGTAGGTGACCAGACCCTGGCTGCCCTCGCCGGCGATTTCCACGCCTTCGTAGAGCTGCTGGGCGATCTGCATGGTCTTCTGGGTGGTGAAGCCCAGCTTGCGGCTGGCCTCCTGCTGAAGATTCGAGGTGGTGAAGGGTGCGGCGGGGTACTTGCGGCGCTCGCCCTTCTTGATATTGGACACGCTGAAGGCTGCGCCCCGGCAGGAATCCACCACGGCCTGGGCTTCCTGCTGGTTGTGCAGCTCGGCCTTGTCGCCGCCGAAGCCGGTGAAGCGGCCGCTGACCTTGGCCTTGCCGATGGTAAAGGGCGCGGAGATCGTCCAGTACTCCTCGGGCACGAAGATGTCGATCTCCTCCTCGCGGTCGCAGATCATCTTGGTGGCCACCGACTGCACGCGGCCGGCGCTCAGGCCCTTCTTCACCTTGCGCCAGAGCAGCGGACTAATCTTGTAGCCGATCAAGCGATCCAGCACGCGTCGAGCCTGCTGGGCGTTGACCAGATCCATGTTGATGGTGCGGGGGTTCTTCACCGCCGCCTTCACGGCCTTGGACGTGACCTCGTGGAATTCGATGCGGCAGGGCGTGTCCTCGTCGATGCCCAGGACGTTCGCCAGATGCCAGGAGATGGCCTCGCCTTCGCGGTCCGGGTCGGTCGCGAGGTAGATTTTGGAGGCGCTGCGGGCCTCCTTGCGGATGCGGTTGAGAATTTCGCCGCGGCCGCGGATGGTGATATATTTCGGCTCGAAGCCGTGTTCAACGTCTACGCCGATCTGCGACTTGGGCATGTCGCGCACGTGCCCCTGTGAGGCTTCGACCTTGTAACCCCGGCCCAGAAATTTGCCGATGGTCTTGGCCTTTGCGGGAGATTCGACGATAACGAGTTTGTTTGCCATGTGTTTCCTCCGTTGTGGCTGAATCCCGCCCTAGATTTTCTGCGGGATCCGAATTTGAGCGGATCAAAGATACGCGCGGTACATGCCGCCCGGCACTTTTACTATTATTCCCCGAAGTTCCAACATTGTCAAGTGGGAATTTAGCTTTGCGATCGGAAAATCCACCAGATTTGCCAGTTCGTCAAAGGACAATTCCTGCTCCAGCAGGGGCTGAACGATTTTGTCGTCCTCCGGATCCAGCTCCAGCTTTGGCCTGGGCGCGCTCTTCGAGGCGTCCTCGCGCGCCGCCCAGCGGTAGTGTTCCAGGATGTCCCAGCCCGACAGCGCCGGGATCGCGCCCTCCACGATCAGTCGGTTCGGCGCGGCGCTCAGCGGGGAATAGATCGAGCCGGGCACGGCGAACACGTCCCGGTTCTGATCCAGGGCGGCGTTGACGGTGATCATCGCGCCGGACTTCTCCTTGCCCTCCACGATCAACACGCCCTGACTGAAGCCGCTGATGATGCGGTTGCGGGCGGGGAAATGGGCGCGCAGCGGCGGCATTCCCGGCAGGTACTCGGACACCACCGCGCCGCCGCCGTCCAGAATGCGGTGGTAGAGCTCCTCGTTCTCCGGGGGATAGATCACGTCCGCGCCGCAGCCCAGCAGGGCGATGGTCCGGCCATAGGCGATGAGCGCGCCCTCGTGGGCGGCGGTGTCGATGCCGTTGGCCATGCCGCTGACGATGGTCACGCCCTCCCGGGCCAGCACCTCGGCAAACTCCCGGGCGGCGCGTTGGCCGTCGCGGGTGCAGCGCCGGGAGCCCACGATGGCGAAGCTGCGCTCGCTGTCGAGCGGACAGTCGCCCAGCATGTACAACGTGGCGGGCGGATCGTAGATGCGGCTGAGAAGCTCGGGATAGTCGTCGCTCAGGCGGGTGACGGCGCGCATGCCGCACTTTTCCAAGCGGGCAAAGAGCGCATAGAAGTACCCTTCGCTCCGGGCCTCGCGCAGCTTCCTCAGCGCCGGCGGCGGGAGGATTTCCTTCATCTTATCATCGTGCGCATTGTCCCACACGCTTCTCGCGTCGCCGTAGACGCTGATGAGCTGGTAGAAGCGCTTCAGACTCAGGCCCTCGATGCTGCTGAGCCAGATCCAGTATTGCTCCATCGGACTGAGATTCATGCGTTACCCCCAGTATTTTCGATCCAGCGTGCGGTACTGCACGGCCTCGGAGACGTGCTCGGCTTCGATGCGCTCCGAGCCGGCCAGGTCGGCGAAGAGCGATCCCACAATGGCACCACAACACATCGTCCGAGGGACGATTCGGGGCTGTGGATGGATTTCGACCGTCCCATCCACCCTTTCAATTTAATATGATAGCACAGGGTTTTGAAAAAAACAACTTACTTGCTTGAACATTCTCCGGAACTTCAGCTTTTTCGCCGCATCTTGACAAGAATGTCGGCGTCATTCAAAAATGCCGCCGACCCGCACGACGGCTGGTTGCAAACATCCAGCCCGTCCGCTATTCTTGTACATCTGATTAAATCGCGGTTATGGATTAAAGTGCATCCATAACCGCGATTTCTCGTTCACTTGAACAATTCACGCTTCTATATTAAGTATTGGACCGCAGCAGCGCCTAATGCTGCCATATTCAACAGCTTCAGTAATTCTTTATGCCCATGTCCGTCCAATAGGAAGCAGCCAACTGGTTGGCAAGCTTGTACGCGTAGTAGTCACTACTGGAATCAGCATCATCGTATATGTTCTGGAGCTGACTCTTACCAAGCGCTTTGGTCCATTGTGCGACTGCTCTGAAACAATTCGTCTTGTTTGCGGAATAGGTATTGTACGGTGCCTTTATTACTTCATACCGAGCCAACTTTCCATAATATGTATTTTCTCTGGTGGGATTATCTCCGTCTAAATATCCTCCAAGCGAAACCAGAAGATTCGTTATATCGTCATCGTCCGCAGTAAAGGACCAATAGTAGAGACGCACCCTATTGCCGCCATACATTGATGATTCCCGACCGCTCTCGAAAAATGCAACTTCATTTCTCCTATTATTTAACCTATATGTCCATACGAGATAATAGGACTTGAAAAAGATTCCCGGTTGGTCGTTGTCCCAATATACCCCATCCTGCAAATTTGAAAATCATAATGACCTCTGCATTCTGATGCAGCGTAATTATCTGTAGTTTTATAATTCCCATTACCATCCACAGGAACATAAATACGGACTCTGCAAGTTGTTGACATAAGAACTCTCCTTTCAATCATCCGTCGGGACAAGCTGAACATCCATCCCATCCTTCAGAAGCTGCAACTCTGAATCCGTCAGAACGCAGCAGTAGATCGCGTTTTCTCCCTCCGTATAGCCAGATACATCAATCGAAACATTCTCGCCAAGTTGCAGAACAGCATCTACAATGAAGTTTTGATTTGCCAGCGCCTTCGTGATGACGGCAACATTCGCCCGCAATCCATAGGACTCCAGATCCGAAAAGATCTCAAAGCTGCAATCCTCGCAATAAATCCGGCTGTCAGGCGCTCTATGCGCACGAAAAGAGCCCGTTGAGATCAATTCTTGGGGTATGCTTTCGTCAGCCTGCTCGATCACTTCGATCCCTTCCGCATCGGCATATATTGTTGTCGGATAATATACGACTGCATGCTTGAAGTTCAGTTCCTCCTGTCGAAAAATGATGTACCAATCATCATCGATTCGACGCTTGTTCATCAACAGACGGTCATAATTTGCATCCGTCGGGTCGCAAATTGTGCCAACGTCGCGTATTTTCAGCAAACCGGCATATCCCTGTTCAGAATAATCCGCCATAAACGCGGTATATTCAGCCTCATCCAAATTCTGCGCAAGCCATTCATCGTCCGCAATGAATCTGTTGCTTTGAAACCCATATGCCCTTTGCTCCGGATCATGAAACAGGGAAGCATACTTGTAAAGCCAATCGCAGGGAATTTGCACAACCGCAGTATTTCCCCTGACAATGGCTTCAATCCCACCCTCAGCATGGGCATAAGCTGAAACGCAGAACAGCAAAATCAAAACCATCGAAATGGTAAATTTCTGCATCGGTCTATCCTCCCGAATAAGGTGAGCGATCTTGACAACTACAGCCATACCGGAATACCCACGGATTCCTTCTCCCGAAGAATCCGATAGATTCGTGAAAATGGAACATTGGCATCATCTCCCTTTATAAAGTTGTTAATTAGACGAAATGCAGCTTGTAAAGTTCCATCATCGATTCAGCAGAGTGCGCACCGCCCGGGGATCCTCGTAGATGCTGATGAGCTGGTAGAAGCGCTTGGGGCCGATGCCCTCCACGCTGCTGAGCCAGACCCAGTATTGCTCCATCGTGCTCAGATTCATGCGCTACCCCCAGTATTTTCGATCCAGCGTGCGGTACTGCACGGCCTCGGACACGTGCTCGGCCTCGATGCGCTCCGAGCCCGCCAGGTCGGCGATGGTGCGCGCCACCTTCAGCACGCGGGTGTAGGCGCGGTTGGAGAGCTTGAGCCGTTCGCAGGAGAGCAGAAGCAGCTGATGCGCCTCGTCGCTGGTCTTGCAGGCGGCGTTCAGGTTGCGGGCGGAGAGCTGGGCGTTGATGCGGATGCCGTCGGGATCGTCGGCATAGCGCCTGCGCTGAATCTCCCGCGCGGCCTCCACGCGCCTGCGGATGTCGGCGGAGCACTCCTCTTGACCCTCCCGGCTCAGGCGCTCGGCGGGGATGGACTCCACCTCGATGTGCATGTCGATGCGATCCAGCAGCGGCCCGGAGATGCGGTTCAGGTACCGCCGTATGGCCGTCTGGGTGCAACGGCAGGGCTGGGTGCGGCTGCCCAGGTTCCCGCAGGGGCAGGGGTTCATGGAACACACCAGCACGAAATTCGCCGGGTAGGTGGACTGGGCGTTGACCCGGGCGATGGTCACGAAGCCGTCCTCCAGCGGCTGGCGCAGCGCCTCCAGCACGTCGCGGCGGTACTCGGGCAGCTCGTCCAGGAACAGCACGCCCGCCAAGCGAGGGCTACCATACAATGAAGTGAAAACACAGGATGCAAGGAACTCAATTCTGAATAAAGACCATTTCACCCCATTTTCATTAGTATGATCGTGTTTGCATTGAAACTTTGTTCATTTACAGATTTATTTCTGCAATATGTCGAAACCAATATTCAATATGATGTAAGATTTCTATCTATACGCCTATATGATAGCACAGCGGAAATTAAAATACAATTAAATTTGAGATGAATTAAACCGCCCAGAGTGTGCCGGGCGGTAATGTTGCTATTGGTCATTCGTCCAGCTTGACAGTTACCTTTGAACCATCAAGCAGGTAGAAATCCAAATGTTCACCATAGAAAACTACTCTATCAAGAACCTTTGCGACAATGCCCAGGTCAATATCCTGCATCAGATGCCCACTGGCGGTTAGTCCAGTAAACCGCTCAGCGTAGAACGCTGCGAGAAGATCATCACCCGTCATTTGCGCCGTCCACGTTTTCATACGTTCGTTGCGTTCTGTGATCACGGTGTTCCATGCTCGGACGAATGCACCATGAAGGTCGTGCTCATGAAGATTTTTGCTGACGCAGCCGACCACGCCCTTTTCCTTGTACCGCTTGTTGCATTGCCATACCTTTATGTCCTTGCCCAGACGGTACCACGTTCTGCGCCAGAACAGGTCATTACATAGGCCGCAGAAGACGCGGTTGGAAAAAGGCTGGTCGGCTGTATATCGGCCCAAACTGCGCAAGCCGTACTTTTCCCGGAATTCTTCGCGGCGGGCGAGTTCCAGTTGTGTCACTTCCCAGCGTACCGGTTCGATGATTGGCTCATGATTACCTTTGATATAATACTGTTCCACTTCGCCATTGTTACGGACAGTCGTGCCTGAGAGGAAGTCGGAAGTGTACCATTTCTGGAGTAGTACATCCCCCTTGTATTTTTCATTGCGCAGGATGCCGTAAATTGTGGATGCTTGCCAATTGGAGGTTCCCATGATCGTGGGAATCTTTTCATTTCTGAACTGCGAGGCGATGGTGTCAGGTGAAATGCCATCGAGGAAACTGTCATAAATCCGTCGCACCAGTTTTGCCTGATCCGGGTTGATGATCAGGTTGCCATCCTTATCCTTGTCATAGCCGAGGAACCGGTTGGTATTTAAGTGAAGGTGACCCTGCTGAAAGCGGGAACGAATGCCCCAAGTGGTATTTTCAGAAATGTTGCGGCTCTCATCCTGCGCCAGCGAGGAGAGAATGGTGAGCATCAGCTCGCCGGTGCTGTCAAGGGTGTTGATGTTTTGCTCTTCGAACAGAACGCCAATGCCCCTCTTCTTCAGTTCACGTGTATAAAGAAGACAGTCAGCCGTATTGCGAAACATACGGGAGATGGACTTGGTGATGATCATGTCGACATGACCGGCTTCGCATTCTTCTATCATCCTTTTGAACTGGTCACGCTTGCGGGTGTTCAGGCCGGTGATACCTTCATCAGCGAAAATATCCACAAGCTGGTATTCCGGGTGATTGCGTACGTAGCGTTGATAGTAAGCTTGCTGGTTGGCAAAACTCTCGAGCTGATCTTCTTCATCAGTGGAAACGCGACAGTAAACCGCGAGACGGATCAGGCGGGCTTCAGCAGCGCGGTTGGTCAACGCCCTTCGGGCAGGAATATGATGAATCTGTCTTGCTTCGCTCATGTGTTCATACCCTCCGTTTTCATCATTTCATATTCGTCAAAAGGAAATGCAGTATAGCGCTTTCGCCCGAAGTCATCCTTGTATGAAAGTGCAACAACCGGTTCATCGATGTCCCACCCCACGGTTTCGGAGGCAGGGAGGAAGATGCCCTTGCATGCGGCTTTGGACTTTTTGAGGTTTGTGCTGCAAGCCCAATACTCACGAGTCCGATGCTTGCCCCATTTATGGATCAGCAATGCACCGCAGTACGGGCAGAACAGCTTTCCTGACAGGGGATAGCGGTTGTGGGAATTACCTAATTCGCCGTTGAAGGGTTCTTTGGGGGTGTTGAGCTTACCCCATCTTTCTTCAAGGATGTATTGCACCCGGTCGAATATCGCAGGACTGATAATTGCGGGATGATTGTTGGTGATGTACCAGCAGTCAACTTCGCCCCTGTTTTCACAGCGCTTGCGATCATCATTAATATAGCGCTTGCGCAGCCAAATATCGCCTTTGTACATCACATTGTGCAGGGTGCGCTTCACACCGGTATCATCCCACTGTCCTCCAGAGGGTGAAGGTATGTGCTTTCGATTAAGAGTAGCGCGGATGCGGGCAATCCAAACGCCCTGCGCTGCCCAATCGAAGATCATGCGCACAACCTCAGCTTCTTTCTCAACGATGGCAATGTTACCGTCCGGCCCCGGCTGGAAACCGTAGGTGTATTTGGCACTCGTTGTTGCGATACCCTGCTCATACTTGCTTCGATAGGCATATTGCATCCTCGTCCGGCAATTGTCACTTTCTCCCTGCGCAAAGGCTGACATGATTGTTATGAACAGTTCGCCGGTGCTTTCCAGCGTATTGATATTCTGCAGATGGAATATTACACCGATGCCCCGCGCCTTCAGCTCTCTCGTTGCCTTGAGCACTGTTTCCGTGTTTCTCGCAAACCGGGAAATACTCTTCACGACAACGAGGTCGAACTTTCCAGCCCGTGCATCGGTCAACATCCGTTGAAATTCAGGCCTTTTGTCTTTATAGCCACTGATACCTTGATCGGCGTACACTTCAGCCAGTTCCCAATTAGGCTGGTTTCGGATGTATTCGGTCAGGAAGGTGACTTGCTGATAGTATGATGATTCCTGTTCAGCACTGTTGGAAGAAACGCGGGCGTAGACACATACACGGAGTTTCACCGGCGTTTTCTTTTTCGCTTGAATGACCTGTATCTGCATTGAGATTCTCCTTTCCTTTGGAGGTATAGTATCTATCACTCCGTGGAGGCGATTAGTCAAGCAATAAAACCCTTATTTCTTCTGGTATTTTTGGACGTATCGCTGTGGGCAAAAAAAGGGAAGGTCGGACAAAAGCCCGACCCCCCTGTCAGTAAATGAATCACGAAATATCATTCACCGTTCTTGTTTCCAGCCGTGTCGTTCTTATCATCCCGGTTATGAAGCTGGGCGAGAATTTCCTTGAGCCTCTCCGGAACGGGAAGGCCGATGTGCGCGGCGTTCTCCAGCAAGGACAGACCTTCATTGGAGAGGTAGAAGCACACCACGGCTCCGCGCAGCGCACTGCCGGTTCCAATCACATGCACGTCCATGATATTCGCCACGCCTACCAGCATCAGGATCAGCACCTTCTTGCAGATGCCCCTGAAGCCCACGGCGCTGGACAGCTTCTTGTCCATGACCGCGCACATGAGGCCGGTGATGTAGTCCAACACCATGAATACGATCAGTGCAATCATCAGTCCATCCATACCTCCGAGAAAGTAACCCAGCCAGCCGCCCAGCGCGGCGCAGGCCATCTGGAGCTTCGCCCAGATCAGATCAATCGAAAAATCACGCATATTTCATCCTCCTTGTGTTTATTAGCCGCAGATTCTTCCGTATTTCCCGGAGACCCAGCCGTCTCGACCTGCGAAGGAAACCTTCAGCCAGCCGTTCGAAGCGGTCTCGCCCTGGTACGGAAGCAGCGTGTCCCTGTGCGCCACGCCCAGCTTCTCCGCATCGGTGTTCGGCTGCACGCGCACGTAGCAGTTGCCGCCCACGATGCGCACGCAGTTCTGCTGTGCCGGGTTCTCCAGACGCTCAAGCTCCGCCGTCAGGCTGGCGTGGGTCAGCGTTCCGTACTCGCCATCCGGCTCCAGCGCGTGCTGCTTCTGGAACGCGATCATGGCCATCTCCGTGCAGTCGCCGAACTCGCCGTCCGCGCCATAGTCGCCGCAGCTGATGCCCAGACGGATCAGCGCCTCCTGCAGCTGCTTCACGTCGGCCCCCACGCTGCCGTTCTTCAGCAGACGGTCGCCCAGTTTGAATGCGGCAGGTGTGGTTTCTTCCTTTGCCTTCGTTCCGTTGGACAGAACGACAACCGTGTGGCCCTTGGTTCTGGTTACGAGGATGTCACCGCGCAGCAGGCGGGCGCTGGACTTGCAGTGCGCATCATCGTTAAACCGCATGAACGCTTCGGTTGCCATCAGCACGCGCACTTCACTGGAGGTGATGAAATTGCCCGCCCGGATGCCCGCGAAATTCACGCAGACTCGCACGAGGGCGCTGCAGTCGGTGTTGACCTTTTTGCTCGTCCTCGCGGGATCAAAACCGCAGGACTTCACGTTTTCATAGAGCGTATCGCGGGTCGACTGGGAGTAGCCGATGTCGTTGTTGTCACAGGCGCGCTCCATCGCCACGGCGATCAACTCCCGCTGCGCAGGGTCAATGGCGCGGAGTACAATCCAGCCCTTGCTGTGCAGGTACCAGTTTTCAGTCGATACCTCTTTTCCGTTGTTCTGGTCGCCGGGTGCAGTGTTGCCGTAGGAGCTTCGAGCGCTTCCGATTTTGACTGCCATAATTGATCTCTCCTGTTACTATATATTTGCCCCATGTTCGTGGCAACCAGCCACAGGCGAGGGACATCTCGTTGCCTAAGCTGTACAATGGAAGGGCAATGGTCTGGCAAAATTCTCCAAGAGCTATGCGCTCGCACGGAAGTCAGTTAGCCGGCCTTCCATTGGCAGCGTTCGATTTGTGCAGGTGGAGAACCGAATTGGGGACACTCGTGTCAGCAAACAGATGGAATCGGCAATGGGGAAAGGTGGTTCATCCATTGCAGTTCACAGCGGGAGGAATCCATATGTTTGCAGTTGGGATCGACGTATCAAACGGCAGGAGCACGGTCGCGGTTCTCCAATCCAAGACGAAAGTGACCCTGAAGCCGTTTGAAGTTGCGCATACCGCAGAGAGCCTGAACCGTCTGGCCGGGACGCTGAGCGGTCTGGGGGACGATGTGCGCATTGTCATGGAACACACAGGACGTTACTACGAATCTGTAGCGCAGTTTCTGCACGGAGCCGGTTTCTTTGTCTCTGCGCTCAATCCACTGCTCATCAAGGAGTATGGCGACGGCAGGCTGCGCGGGGTCAAGACGGATAAGACAGACGCTGTGAAGATCGCCAGATTCGCTCTTGACAACTGGGAGGAATTGCGTCAATATACCCCTATGGACACGATTCGCTATCAGCTCAAGACCCTGAACCGCCAGTATCAGCTGGCCAGCAAGAACCGCACAGCCTGCGCCAACAACCTCGTCGCGCTGCTGGAGCAGAGCTTTCCGGGCATTCGTTCGCTGTTTGACAGCCCTGTGCGCAGCGA
>JAUNNK010000094.1 GCA_030537335.1 Clostridia bacterium
AATACGAAAGGGCTACGGCCCTCTCGCGCTCTCCTTCGGGTTTTTCGACAGTCTGAGAGCGCTGCCTGCATTCGTGCAGACAGCGCTCATTCTGTAATATGCACCTGTGGGGCGCGGCGGCTTACGCCTCGTCCCTGTACCTACGGATGGCGTTGACGGTGAGCTGGTAGTCGCCGCGCACCTTCTCCATCATGTGAAACGCGGACTCCGGAATATCGTCTGCCTCCAGGCGCAGAATCTCCGTCAGCGCAGAGGCGGATTCCAGAAGGCGGGCAAAGCCCAGATTGGCGCACACGCCCTTCAGGGTGTGGGCCGCCCGGAAGGCGGTCTCCCGGCTGCCGACGTCCATTGCGCCGCAGAGCGCCGCATAGCTCGGGTCCTCTAGAAATTTCAGTACAAAGCGATGAATCAGTTGGGGACTGGGCAGGCGCGCGATCACGTCGGCATAGCTGCCGCCCATTTCCTGGTAGCATTCCTCGATGTGCATGGCGTTTCCTCCTGTCGTTTCTGGTCCTCGTCGTACGATCGCTGTGCGATTCGCACGCACATTCCGGCGCGAGAAAAGAATCAGTCATTTCAGATATATAAAGCGAAATAACAGGGATGCAAATGCAAGGCTTGCCGCCCATCCGCCTGCGCGCAATGTGCAGTTATTTCCGCTTGCGCCATCGCAGCGGAGCATGTTATAATCATGTACAGATCATCTGGAGACGGTCATTCATCCTCATCCTTGGGGCTTTCCTCCATCCGCAGGGACTGTGCGAAGGCGGCGTAGCGCTGGGGATGTATGCTGGCCTTGTGCATGCGGAAGTAGCCCTCGCGGGTGGCCTCGGTCTCGGTCATGTCCGGATGGGTGAGGGCGAGGGACGCGGCGAGCGCCAGGAAAAACACGATCAGTCCGCTGGGCCAGGCCAGGAAGCGCGCCATCAGGACGCACACCAGCACCGAAATGGTGATGCCTGCGAGGTGGTTCATCCGATCCTCCCGCAGGACGGAATCCCGCTTGTCGGCCTCGATGATGCCCAGGGAAATCATCTTGTCCGTGTAGGGCACGGTGAAGCTGTTGTAGCGTTTGAGTCCGAAGATCTCGCTGGTTGTGAACAGCGAGATGCCGGCAATGAAGATGTCCGCGACGACCACAATGAGGATACGCATGTTTTTCACCTGACTTCCTTCGATGTCCGATAAGTTAATTGTATTTCCTGCGCTTGACAATGTCAAGCCGGAATGGAGGCGTGCGATGAAAAAGGACGGATTTTTTGCAGAGGCGCTGCGTGCCATCGTTGCCCAGCACAAGAAGAAGGCACTGGAGGGTTCGCCGAACTACTTCCTGGATCAGAAGAAGCAGCTCTGGTATGCCATGATGTACGCCGTGGACAAAGAGGAGGACGAGCGGCAGGCGCAGGAGGGCAAGGACGGCGCCGCGCAGGGCTGAGTCCGCTCACTCCCCGTCGTCGCCCCGCTGCATGCGCAGCTTGCGGTAGTGCAGGGGGCTGATGTTGGTGTACTTCTTGAATACGGCGCAGAAGTAGTTGCTGGAGGACCAGCCCAGGTCGTAGGCGATGTCCGTGATGCTCCTGTCCGGGTCGCGCAGCAGCTCCTTGGCCTGCTCCACCTTGTGCATGGCGATGTACTGCGCCGGGGTCTGGCCGGTAACCTCACGGAAGAGCGCCTTGAAGCGGGAGAGTGAATAGCCCGCGTAGTCTGCCAGCTCCTTGAGGGTCATCGGCTGGGAGATGTTCTCGGCGATGTAGTCCACCACCCGCAGGATGCGGTCGTTGGGGGCCTCGACGGGCGCGCTGTCCACGGGCGGCAGGTGCAGCAGCGTGCACAAAAAGCTCACCAGGAAGGCCGCGCCCTCGCAGCAGCTCTCCGAGGTCATCTCGCAGAAGCGGTCGAAGGCCAGCTTGATGAGGGAGAAGGCGACGGGCGTCATGCTTACGTGGCGGTGCCCCAGCGCCAGCAGCGCGTCGCACAGACGGCGGCCATTCTCCGCGTTCAGACCGAGAAAATTTTCCCTTTCCGAAAGATTGAATTGCAGCGCGTACAGGTCGCAGGGGTCGATGCCGTTGCTGCCGGTGACGTGCGGCTCATCCGGATAGACGATCAGCGCCTCGCTGCCGGTGAATTCGTAGCTGATGGCGTTGCCGCCGGTGCAGATCGTGCACTCCCGCCGACCCTTCACCACGCAGAAGATTTCCATTGTATTGCGATGATAGTGGTAGGCCGTGGCCGGAGAGGTGTAGAGGAGCGTGCTGTGGGTGATGTTTCCCAGGCCGCTGACGCCGTGCATGCTGCGCGGTATGAGCTTGTGCTCCTTCGTCCACTTGAAGGGATCGTTCAGCTCGATGGGCAAAATCTGCGGTGTGTACTGGCGCTCCATTGTCCGGCCTCCCCTTGATAAAAAAGTATAAATTCGTACTGAATACAAAATTGAATGCTATTTTCCTGTAAAATCATTATATTTAAATATAGGAGTATTTGCAAGAATCTACGAAAAATTTTTCAGATACTTTCTGCATCGTTTTTGTGCATTGCAACAGGAGGGGGAAATTTATTATGAAGACCATTAAGAACGGCGTTTGGCCGGTCATGATCACGCCTTTCACCGCGGACAACAAAATCGACTGGGACGGCGTTCAGAAGATCATCGACTGGTACGACAAGGAGGGCGTGACCGGCATCTTTGCGGTCTGCCAGTCCAGCGAGATGTTCCATCTGTCCAAGCAGGAGAGATACGACCTGGCCAAGTTCGTGATCGACAATACGCCCAAGCATATGGGCGTGGTGGTGTCCGGTCACGTCGCCGAGAAGGTTGAGGACCAGATCGCCGAGGCCCAGGCCATCGTGGACGCGGGCGCGGATTCCTACGTGTTCATCTCCAACCAGTTCGCCCGCGAGGACGAGAGCGAGGACGTTGCCAAGAAGAACATCGAGTACCTCATCAAGCACATCGAGGCCGATTCCTTCGGCGTGTACGAGTGCCCCCATCCCTACAAGCGCGTGCTGAGCGCCGATCTGCTCAAGTGGATCGCTGAGACCGGCAAGTTCGCCTTCCTGAAGGACACCTGCTGCGACCTGGATCAGCTCAGGGCCAAGTGCGAGGCGATCAAGGGCACCGAGCTGAAGATCTTCAACGCCAACGCCGCTACCCTGCTGGAGAGCCTGCGCATGGGCTGCTCCGGCTACAGCGGAGTCATGGCCAACTTCCATGCGTCCCTGTACGCCTGGCTGGTGGACAACTACGAGAAGGAGCCCGAGCGCGCGGAGCAGCTGATGGACTTCCTCGGCGCGGCTTCCATGGTGGAGTGCCAGGTCTATCCCGTGAACTGCAAGTACCACATGAACCTGATGGGCGTTCCCATGGATCTCATGACCCGTACCAAGGACGCCGCCCTGCTCACCGGCAGCAAGAAGCTGGAGATCGACCAGTTCTACAACATTGAGCAGCGCTACATCAAGCATTTCTTCGGTTGATCATAATAGCCGCAAGGTTATCAGTGATAAAATTGTAAGGAGGAACCACACATGAAAAAGTTTCTTGCCATCCTGATGGCCGCAGTGATGCTGCTGGCCGTTGTCTCCGTCGGCGTTGCCGAGGAACCCACCTATGCCAAGTCTTCCGAGTATGACGCATCCGGCGATGCGCCCTTCACCCTCTACTTCACCTCCGTCTCCGTCACCGGCGACTCCCACACCACCGCAATGTACGCCTTCAAGGAGGCCGTTGAGGCCCTGTCCGGCGGTTCCCTGACCTGCAATGTCTACGCCGACGGCACCGGCTCCTCCTCCGAGGGCGAGCTGGATGACCTGAAGACCGGCTCCATGATGGGCGGCATGGACATCGCCTACCTGAGCTTCCCCACCCTGTCCACCCAGGCTGGCCTGGAGTGGATGGCCATGGTGAACTCCGGCTACTTCTGGGCCAACTACGAGCATATGACCAACACCCTGAACGACTCCGAGATCGGCGATCAGATCTTCGCTGAGATCCAGGAGAAGACCGGCCTGGTCCCCATGGGTGCAATGTACCTGGGCTCCCGCTGCATCAACACCCGTGCGAAGGAGATCAACTCCTACGCCGATATGGCTGGCGTGATGCTGCGCATGCCCGGCTCCGAAGCCTGGCAGAACCTGGGCCGCGCCCTGGGCGCCGAGCCCACTTCCATCGCCTTCTCCGAGCTGTACACCGCTCTGAGCACCGGCGCCTGCGACGCACAGGACAACCCGCTGCCTTCCGATATCTCTGCGAAGTTCTATGAGGTTGCTCCCTACATCGCCATCACCAACCACGTCGTCGACTCCATCGTGCCCTGCATCAACGGCGACACCTGGAACACCCTGACCGAGGCCCAGCAGGCCGCCGTCAAGGACGCCATGACCTATGCCAAGGAAGTCAACGACACCCTGCGCATCGAGTCTGAGGCTTCTGCGATCGAGACCCTGGAAGGCTTTGGCTGCACCATCACCTATCCCGACGTTGCCGAGTTCCGTGCCAACGTTCAGCAGTACTACGCCGATCATCCCGAGCAGACTGCGACCTGGAACATGGACATCTACAACGCTGTTCAGGCTCTGGCCGAATAAGCAAGGATTAATGGTTGAGATGAACCCGCTTGTCGGGTTCATCTTAGACTGCTGAACCCCCGGGAGAGCTCGAGAGGGATGGAAACCCTCTCGAACTTTAATCGTGGTCGGCATAGCAGTCGCGCCTCTGCTGATGGCAGGCGCGACCAGCCCGGGCGAATCCTTCGGATTCCAGCCCGGTGCTGCCGAAACCTGCGCTGGGCGCTACGGTTTCGGTGCGTAAGCGTGTACGGCGACCACGGAGCTGATTTTTTTATAAGTGAAGTGATCGCTTCAATTTGAAAAATCGCTTCCTTGCGGAATTGCATTGTGTCGCTTGCGACGCGGTGCAATTCCGAGGGGGGTGGTAGTGGCGGGGGACGTGTCCCCCGTCCACCAGCTTGTCAAAAAGGGTTTTGACAAGCTGAGATGAACCCTGCATAGGGTTCATCTCCTTTGTCAGGATAAGGAGGGGAACAGATTGACAACAGGAACTCTTGTTATCATCGGCGTGTGCTTTCTCCTTGCCGCCATTCTGTTCACGATTCCCACGATGAAGCAGAGGGGACTCAAGTCCGCGATCGACGTCTTCTCCGAGGGCGTCACCGCCATCTCCTTCCTCGTGATCTTCGTGGTCTTTATGGCGCAGATCATCGCACGCTATTTCTTCAAGACCTCCATTGGCTGGTCCAATGAGGTTTCCATTCTCGGCTATATGTACTGCATGTACTTCGGCACCGGCCGCGCGCTGTCTGCCGACGAGCATGTGGTCTTCTCCCTGGTCTACGACAAGCTGCCCAACAAGGGCAAGCTGTTCTGCAAGCTGCTGTGCTATGCGGCCATGATCGTGCTGCTGGCGCTGACGATTTCGCCCAGCTTCAAGGCGATCATGAAGATGACCAACGTCACCGGCGTTCTGAAGATGCCCTACAAGGTTGTTTTCTTCCCCTACATGTGGCTGCTGGTTGAAACCATCATCCGCTCTGCGTTCTGCATCCGCGATGCGATCGTTGAGTACAAGGAAAACTCCCGGAAGGAGGTCAAGGCGTAAATGAATCTTACAGCTGTCATCATTCTGTTTGTATGTCTGGCGGTATGCTTCATTATCCGCATGCCGATCTCCTTCTCGATGCTCATTTCCTGCATCGTCTACTACCTTTGCACCATGCCCCAGGCCCTCGGCATCGTTGCGAACACCATCAACACGAAGATGTTCTCCAACTACACGATGCTGGCCGCGCCACTATTCGTCTTTATGGCGAACGTGCTGAATGAGGGCGAGGTCACCGACAAGATCTTTGCGTTCTGCAATGGTCTGCTCGGCCGCATGAAGGGCGGCACCGCCCAGGTGAACGTGTTCATCTCCCTGGTCTTCTCCGGCATGACCGGCTCCGCCGTCGCGGACGCCTCCGGCATCGGCCTGATGGAGATCGAGCAGATGAAGAAGGAGGGCTACGACGCTCCCTTCGCCTGCGCCATCACCGCTGCCTCCGCCACCATCGGCCCCATCTTCCCGCCGTCCATCCCCATGATCATCTACGGCATGCTGTCCGGCGCTTCGGTTTCCAAGCTGTTCCTGGGCGGCATGGTGCCCGGCATCCTGCTGGCAATTCTGCTGATGATCTACTGCTTCTTCATCTCCAAGAAGCGCAACTACCCCGCAGGCGTGAAGATGTCCCTGCGCCAGTTCGGCAAGGCGACGCTGGTTGCAGCCCCCGCGCTGTTCACCGTCATCCTGCTGCTGGGCGGCATCTACTCCGGCGTTTGCACCCCCACCGAGGCCGGTGCGCTGGCCTCCACCTGGGCGCTGCTGATCTCCTTCTTCATCTACCGCACGCTCGGCCCGAAGAAGCTGATGACCATCATCAAGAAGACCGCCGCCAACACCGCCACCCTGGCGCTGCTGACCGGTACCTCCTTCATTTTCAGCTTCATCATCGCCCGCGAGAATGTTCCGAACGTGATCGCACAGTGGGTCACCGGCATCACCGACAACAAGTACCTGTTCCTGCTGGTCATCAACGTCGTCTTCCTTCTGCTGGGCTGCGTGCTGGATGTCTCCACCATTCAGTACGTGTTCGTGCCCATGGTTCTGCCGCTGGTTTCTCTCTTCGGCATTGACCTGGTGCACTTCGGCGTTGTGATCTGCCTGAACATGATGATCGGTCTGTCCACGCCGCCCTTCGGCATGGTTCTGTTCATCGTCACTGGCTTGGGCAAGACAAAGATCGCCGGCGTCATACGAGAGATCATACCAATGGTTCTCATCATGATTGCCCTGCTGCTGGTCTGCACCTACGTGCCGCAGGTCATCATGTTCCTGCCTAACCTGATGGGCTAAATCCCTGGTTTCTTCAGGAGCTGCAACTCCGTTTGCGGCTCCTGATTTTTACTTTGAGAATTGCAGGGAAGCGGCGTGAATGTGCCGAATTACCTGATGCGATATTATATCGGAAGGAAAAGATGCGCAGCGGCGGGGAATGCCCGGCGATGCGCGGAAAGTAAATATGAAAGAAACATCTATGCGCATCTCTGATTTAAAGAGCCTGAATGCAGTGCTGCTCAGGCCCGACCACCGCTACCGCAGCCTGCCCTTCTGGGCCTGGAACGACAGGCTTGATCCCGACGAACTGCGCCGTCAGATGGCGGATATGCGCGACAAGGGCATCGGCGGCGCCTTCGCCCACTCCCGCGACGGCCTGGAGACGCCCTATCTGTCGGACGAATGGATGCGGGACGTGGCCGTGATGGCGGAGACGGGCGTGCAGCTCGGCCTGGAGGCCTGGATCTACGACGAGGACAAGTGGCCCAGCGGCAGCGCAGGCGGCAAGGTGTCCGCCATGAACCCCGAGGCCTTCACTGCCCGTGCGCTGACGCTGGAGGTGTCAGCGGCGGATGCGGAGATCGACGAAGCGGGCATTGTGACGCGCTGCCGGGCGAAGGTCGACGGCGCGCGCATCCTGGAGATGGGCGAGGGTGACGTGCAAATCGTGCTGCGCACGGAAAAGAGCGCCAGCAGCGACTGGTACAACGGCCTCGCGCCCTCGAACAACCTCAACCCGGAGGCGGTGCGCGCCTTCATCGACCTGACCCACGAGCGCTACAAGGCGCTCTTTGGCGGCAAGCTCTCCGAGCGCGTGGAGGGCTTCTTCACCGACGAGCCCAACTTCTGCGACTTCTTCAGTGTATTTACGCCGGGACGGCCCTGGCTGCCCTGGACGCAGGACTTCCCGGAGGCCTTTGCGCGCCTGCGGGGCTACGATCCCGTGCCCCGGCTGCCGCTGCTGTTCTTCGAGGGCAGTGGCAGCGAGAAGATCCGCCACGACTACTGGCGGACGCTGATGGAGCTGTTCTCCCAGCGCTACATGAAGCAGATCTACGACTGGTGCGAGGACAACGGCGTGCGCACGACGGGCCACGTGCTGTATGAGAATGACCTGGGCTACAATGTGCGCGTCTGCGGCGCGGCAATGCCCCAGTACCGCTTTTTGCACATGCCGGGCGTGGACGTCTTGGGCGATCAGACCCGGGAGTGGCTCACAGTGCGCCAGTGCAGCTCGGTGGCCCACCAGTACGGCCGCGACGAGACCATCGCCGAGGTCTACGGCTGCACCGGCTGGGAGTTCGACTTCGAGGGTCAGAAGCGCCTGGGCGACTGGCTGCTGGTGAACGGTATCACCCGCCGCTGCCAGCACATGATGCAGTACAGCATCGCCGGCTGCCGCAAGCGCGACTATCCGCCGGTGTTCAACTACCAGAACAGCTGGTGGGAGTACGACGGCCTGTTGGAGGACTACTTCGCCCGCATGGCGGCCTGCGCCGCGACGGGGGAGGCCGCGCGCGACCTGCTGGTGATCCACCCGATCTCCTCGCTGTGGTGCACCACCGGCTCCCACCCCGATGAGGATCTGAACCATGTGGAGATGAACATGGGCTGGACGGATCCCCACATCATGGCCGGGAACATCGAGGGCGACAAGTGCAACCGCCTGGCGGAGGCGCTGCTGCGTGCCCATCGGGACTTCGACTTCGGCGACGAGACCATCCTCGCCGAGCGCGGAGCGGTGGATGGAAATCTGCTCACGGTGGGGGAGGGCCGCTACCGCGCGGTGGTGGTGCCGGAGGTGAAGTCGCTGTTTGCGTCTACGCTGGAGCTGCTGAACCGCTATCTGGACGCGGGCGGCAAAGTGATCTGGCTTGGCGCTGCGCCGGAGCTGGTCGAGGGCGCGCCGGACGGGCGCATTGCGGCGCTGTACCATCGGGATGGCGTGCGCCACGCGGAGGGCGAGAGCGGCCTGCTGCATGCGCTCAATCACCTGCTGCCCAACGAACTGCGCGTGGAGCGCCGCACCGGCGGCGAGGACGACCAGATTCTGACCATGCTGCGGCGCTGCGGCGAGGACTGCCTACTGATCGCCGTGAACAGCGACCGCAACAATCGCCGGGAGGTGCGCATCACGCTTCCGGTGCAGGGCCGAATCTACGCCTACGACGCATGGACAGACGAAAGGCGCGCGCTGCCCTGCCGCACGGACAATCGCGGCACGGCCTTCATCGACGCGCTGGAGCCCGCCGGAAGCCGCGTGTATTTCTTGGAGCGCGACAATGCGCCCCACAGCGATGAACTGCGCTTCTCCTACGAGCATCCCCACCGCACGGAGAAGGTATTTGCCGCGCTGGGGCCGGTAGCGGAGTTTGCGCGCACTGAGCCCAACGCCCTGCCGCTGGATATCTGCCGCTGCACGCTCAATGGCGAAGTGATCGCCGAGAACATGGAGGTCTGGCAGGCGCAGCGCATCCTGCGCGAGAAGCTGGGCATGCGGCAGATCTACGCCAACGGCATCCCCCAGCGCTACACCTGGGAGGAAAACAACACCGCCGCGCCCTTCGAGATGTGCTTCGATTTCGAGGTCGTGGACGTGCCGCAGGGCCGGGTGCAGCTGGCGGTGGAAAAGAGCGCGGGCCTGCGGGTGCAAATCAACGGAAGCGACTGCGCGTCCACGGGCGGGTGGTTCCTGGATCGCAGCATCGACTGCTTCGCGCTGGAGGGCCTGAAACCGGGCGTAAATACCGTCGCCATCTCCGGCCTGTACACCGACAAGTGGGAGCTGGAGGAGGTCTACCTGATCGGCGACTTCGCGGTGGACAACGCGCGGCGCATTGTGCGCGAGATGGAGAAACTGCACTTCGGCGACTGGTGCTTCCAGGGCTATCCCCACTATTCCGGCGGCATGATCTACCGCTTGAAGTTGCCCGATCCGCCCGCGAACCGCCGGATCGTGCTGAAAATGGGCAGGTACGCGGGCGTGCTGGTCGAGGTACGGGTCAACGGCGCGCGCGCGGACGTGCTATTCGGCGCATGCCGTCGGGAAACAGACCTCACGCCGCTGCTGCGTCCCACGGACAATCTGCTGGAGATTTGCGTGATCGGCTCGCCGCGGAACCTGCTGGGCCCCTTCCACCGGGCCTACGACGGATGCAGCCGCATCAGCTGGGAGGACTTCCGCACCGAGGGCCGCTGGCACTGCGACGGCTACACGCTGAAGCCCTACGGTCTGATGGGCCAGATCACCCTGAGGGAGGAAGATTGAATGTCTGTGCAGCAAATTACGAAGAAGTGCCCCTACTGCGGCAGGGTTTACGAGCAGCGCGCCTGCGGCAGCTTCGGTCGCAAGCCCCAACCGGAGGACGTGTGGGTCTATGGTTCGCCGATGAAGCTCTGCGAAAGCTGCAAGCGCATCTTCATCGACAAGGACGTGAAGGAGCTGGCAATCACCGAGCTGCGCAAGTCCGACACGGCGAAGATCACCGCCAACACGAAGATGCTGCTGCCGATGGGCGCGGTTGTGGCGGTGCTGCTGTATGCGCTGGGCCAGCCGACCTTTGCGATTGTGGCGGCGGCCGTTGCGGTGGTCTATCTGGCGATGGATCTGGGCATGTATCCCATGCGCATGGGCAAGCTGCGGAAGGAGCGGGAGGCCTCGGAGAAGCGCCTGTCCGACCCCGACTACGCCCGGGCGCTGAAGCGGGCCGGCATCGATGTGCCGGAGCGCTACCTGAAGAACGAATCCAATGGAAAGGATGAGGAGAAATGATTTTTGATACGCTGAACCGCCTGAATCAGTACAAGGGCATCTGCCCGGGCCTGGACAAGCTGATCGACTTCACGCTGTCCCACGAGCTGAACGCGCTTCCGGCGGGCCGCAACGAGATCGACGGCGATCTGGCCTGGATGAATGTAAACGTTGCGCCGCTGGTGCCGGAGACCGACCTCTACGAGCGCCACATGGAGCACCTGGATCTCCAGATTCCGCTGGACGAAGGCGAGATCATCACCGTTCGCCCAGTGGAGGAGCTGGAGTGGGACTTCGAGGGCGAGACCGGCTTCACGCATGGCCCAGCAGGCACGCCTCTTCACATGGTGCCCGGCACCTTCGCCGTGTTCTTCCCGGGCGACGCCCATAACTGCGGCATCAGCGAGGCCGGCCAGACCTCCTGCCGCAAGCTGGTGGGCAAGGCCCGCATCTGACGCAAAACCGAATATTGCAAAAAATCCCGCGGACCGGAGTGAACCGGTTCGCGGGTTTTCGCAAGTCCAGTGGTTTACAGCAGGGACTGGAACTGCTCCATGATGCTCTCCTCGGTATCGTCGTCGCGAAGCTGACGGGCGAAAAGGAGGAAGCGGCCGTTGTCGTGGGAGTAGCTGCAGGTGACCAGCGTCAGCAGCTGATCATTTGCGT
>JAUNNK010000095.1:0-6156 GCA_030537335.1 Clostridia bacterium
CGGAAAATGATTGCGATGCTGCTGGCGCTGACGCTGCTGGCGACTGGGTTCGCCTTTGCGGAGAGCGATTTGAAGGCGCAGGCGGAGGCGGACTGCGACGCGCTGTTGGCGGGGGACTTCGCCGCGATTGCAGAGCGCTTTGATGAGAACATGGCGGCGGTGCTGGATGCGGACGGCCTTGCGCAGAGCTGGAGCGCCGTCGCGCCGCTGCTGGGCGATTACTTGGACCGCGGCGAGGCCGAGCTGAATGAACAGGACGGCTACACTGTGGCGGTGCTGGAGGCGCGCTTTGCCAACAGCAACCTGAAGGTGCAGATCGCCTTCGACGGCGAGGGACGCATCGCGGGCATGCAGATGCAGCCCGTGGCGCCGGAGACCGCTGTGGAGGAGGAGACGGGTGCATGGACGGAGGTCGAGCTGACCGTCGAGGCCGATCCGGCCTATCCGCTGGGCGCGACGCTGTGCCTGCCCGAGGGCGGGGACGCTGCGCTGCCGCCGGTGGTGGTGCTGGTGCAGGGCTCCGGCTCCTCCGACCGCAACGAGGCGGTTTTGCAGAATGCGCCGTTCAGGGACATCGCCCACGGCCTGGCGGAGCTGGGCGTGGCCACGCTCAGATACGACAAGCGCACCTTCATCTATCCCGAGTGCGCCGGGGACACAGGCCTGGACATCGACATCCGGGGCGAGATGCTGGACGACGTGAACGCCGCCATCGCACTGATGCGCACCGACGGCCGCGTGGACGGCAGCCGCATCTTCGTGCTGGGCCACTCCTTGGGCGGCATGATGGTTCCGGCCATCGCAGCGGAGAACCCCGATCTTGCGGGTGCGATCTCCATGGCGGGTTCGCTGCGCAGGCTGTGGGAGATCGTGTATGACCAGAACCAGGAGGCGATTGCGGCCTACGACGCGGTGGAGCTGCCCGAGGCGCAGCGCGCGACGCTGGACGCACAGGTCGCACAGATCGAGGCCGACATGGCGACCTTCCGGGGCGGTATTGACGGGCTTTCGGACGATGCGCTGCTGCTGGGCGTACCGGCGCGCTACTGGAAGTCGCTGGAGGAGTACGCAGGCGAGCGCTTCATCGATGAACTCGAGCTGCCGCTGCTGATCCTGCAGGGCGACGCAGACTTCCAGGTCTACGCGGACGTGGACTATCCGCTGTGGCAGCAGACATTGGAGGGTCGGGAGAACGTCACTTTCTGCCTCTATGAGGGCCTGAACCACCTGATGATGCCCACGCAGGGCTTGCGCGACACCACCGAATACGTCACGCCCTCCCACGTGCGGGAGGACGTGATTGCGGACATCGCGGCGTTTGTGAACGGAATTGCATAATTGATGGGGCTGTATCACATGACCGTAGGGCGGGGTGCTTTCACCCCGCCGCAGACAATCGTGGGGCTGTATCAAAACGAAAAACAGTTTTGATACAGCCCCTTTCCGTATAAGGAGCCTGTTCCCCCTCCACCCTAGCTCTTCGCGTGGGGCTTGAAGATCAGCGCGTTGAGCAGGCCGAAGAGGATGGCGGCGGCGATGCCCGCGGCGTTGCGGGTGATTCCGCCGGTGAACGCGCCCCAGAAGCCGTACTTCTGCACGCCCTCGAACGCGCCCACGGCCAGATTGTAGCCGAAGCCCGTCAGCGGCACCGTGGCGCCGGCCCCGGCGAAGTCCACCAGCGGCTTGTAGATCCCCAGCGCCCCCAGAAACACGCCCAGCACCACGAACAGCACCAGGATGCGCGCGCTGGTCAGCTTGGTCAGCGACATCAGCAGCTGGCCCACCACGCAGATCAGGCCGCCCACGACGAAGGCCTTTGCGAACATCAGAAAGGTATCCACTTACGCACCTCCTTCGATGCAGATTGCGTAGGAAATGGAGGGGATCGTCTCCCCCTGCAGGGTGCTGGTGGGGCTGAGCATTGCGCCGGAGCCTGCGATGAGGATGCGCCGCAGCTCGCCGCTCTCCACCCGTCGCAGCAGCCACCCGCAGCTCACCGCCGCCACGCAGCCGCAGCCGCTGCCGCCGGCGTGGGGATCCTGCTCCTGGGAGAACAGCGAGTTGCCGCAGTCGATCAGCTTGCCGTCGGGCATCTCCACGCCGCCGCGCTTGAACAGCTCCATCAGCAGGTTGCGGCCGATCCAGCCCAGGTCGCCGGTGGCGATCAAGTCGTAGTCGTTGGCGCTGCGGCCCGTGTCCTCCAGGTGGGCCACGATGGTGTCGTACACCGCCGGGGCCATGGCCGCGCCCATGTGGTTCGCGTCCTTGATCTGCTGGTCCACCACACGCCCCACCGTGCCGCTGCACACCTTCAGATCCTGCGGCTGGGCGTTGGCCGTCAGCAGCGCGCAGCCGCAGGCGGTGGAGGTCCAGGAGGCCTGGGGCGGGCGCTGGGTGCCCATCTCCAGGGGCATGCGGAACTGGCGCTCGGCGGTGCAGAAGTGGCTGGAGGCGCAGCAAATGGCGTTGTTCAGAAAGCCGCCGGAGAGCAGCGCGCCGCCCAGCACCAGCGACTGCACGAAGGTGGAGCACGCGCCGTACTGGCCGAAGAAGGGGATGCCCAGCGCCCGGGCAGCGAAGCTGGAGGCGATGATCTGGTTGTTCAGGTCGCCGGAGATCATCACCTCCACGTCCTCCGGGCGGAGGCTTGCCTGCTTCAGCGTGTGATCCACCGCCCGGCGCACCATCTCGCCCTCCGCCAGCTCCCAGCTCTTCATGCCCAGCAGGTCGTCATCCAGCAGGATGTCGAACTGATCGGAAAGCGGCCCCTTGGCCTCCTTGGGGCCGACGATGCTGGTGCGCGCGGCGATGCGCGGCGGATGGTCATAGACGAAGGTCTGTCTGCCCACTCTGCTCACAGAAACCACATCCTTGCGATCCAGTAGAGCACGCCCACCAGCATGGAGCTGGTGATGCCGTAGGCCAGCACCGGCCCGGCCAGCTGGAAGATGCGCGCGCCCACGCCCATCACCATGCCCTCCCGGCGGTACTCGATGGCCGGGGCCGCCACGGAGTTGGCAAAGCCGGTGATGGGCACGATGGAGCCCGCCCCGGCGTAGCGGCCGATCTGGTCGTACACGCCGATGCCGGTGAGGGTGGTGCCCAGGAAGATCAGCACCACCGAGGTGAACATCGGCGCGGTCAGCTCGGTCAGGTGCAGCGCCTCGCCCAGCAGGGTCAGCGCCTGCCCGATGCAGCAGATCACGCCGCCCACCCAGAACGCCCGCACGCAGCCCCGCAGGTGGCGCGAGGGCGGGGTCATCTTCGATACGAGCTTGGAGTAGCCCTCAGGGGAGATTGGCTGTCGGTCCATCTTGCTTGTCCTCCTTGTTGCGGATGCGCTCGCTGCCGCCGGGGAAGCGGGCCTCGTCCAGCGTGTAGCGGTTTGGAAATTCGATGTCGATGGCGCGGGGGTCAGGCCGTCGCATGGCGCAGCACCTCCCGAACGAAGTGCGCGCCCTCGCGCAGCTGGGCCTCCGCCGCCGGGGGACGCAGCAGCATCCAGGCGATCATGCCCAGACAGATCAGGATGCCCGCGATCAGCGCGGCAAAGATCCACGCGCTGGGAAACAGGTGCTTTTGCATGGCGCAAAACCTCCGTTGATGGAGTTTTTCCCGGCGGATTTCTCCGGGAATTGCAGTTATTTTGCACGGATTTGCGCCGAATTATGATGCTACAGACAAAAAACGCCGCATGGAAGGAGCTTCCATGCGGCGGCTGTAAGTTGGTTTACATGTAATCGGGGAAATTCGTGGTGATGCCGTCCACGCCCATTGCGACGAAGCGCTCGATTTCGCTGCGGGTGTTGATCGTCCAGGCGACCACCTGCTTTCCGCCCAGGTGGAGCCGGTAGATCGCGGCGGGGGTGAGGATCGCCGAGCTGACGGAGATGAAGTCCGCACTGAACTTTTCGGGATTCTTGACCACCTTGTTCAGCACATCCGCCTTGTTCATGATGTAGACCGTCTTGGCGGAGGGCTCCAGCGCCTTGATCTTGTCGATGACGCTGAGGGTGAAGGAGCCGTAATTCGCGCGGCTCTGCAGGCCGTAGTTGTGTACGCAGTCCAGAACCTCCGCCTCGATGCCGGTGATCTTGAATTCGATCATGACCTCCATGCCCGTCTGGGCGATGCACTCCAGCGCCTCGTCCAGCGTGCACACGTCGGGGTTGGCGATGCGGATGGTGGCCATGCTCAGGTTGGCGATGGAGTACTTCTTGCCCTTGTAGCTGAGGGTCGCGTCGTGGTGCACCACGAGCACGCCGTCCTTCGTCTTGCGCACGTCCAGCTCCACCATGTCCGCGCCCAGCACGGCGGCATACTTGAAGGCGGCGATGCTGTTGTCCGGGCAGTAGCCGGACGCGCCGCGGTGGGCCATGCAGAAGGCGGTGTGCGTCTCGCTGTAGGGAACCACCGTGACCTCCAGCGCGGTGGAGGTGCCGTTCTGCGCGGTGACGGTGATCTGCGCCGTGCCGACGGCAAGGCCCGCGAGCATGCCGCTGTCGCTGACGCTGACCACACTGGGATCGCTGCTGGCATAGGTGTACGCGCCGACGGCGTTCTCCGGCTCGACGGCGAAGGAGAGCGCGCGCGTTTCGCCCAGGCCGAGGGTCAGCGCGCTTTCGTCAAAGCGGATGCTGTCCGGTCCGGGCAGAATCTCCAGCTCCATTGTGGCGCTCACGCCATTGTGGGTGGTCGCGATGAGCTGCGTGTGTCCGCGCTTCAATCCGGTCACGCAGCCGCTTTCGTCCACCTGCGCAAGCTCGGGATCGGCGACCTCGTAGCGGAAAGTTGTATAGCTACCCTCGTTGACGGCAAATTCCGCCTGTAGCTGCATGCCCTCGCCCACGCTGGCCCTTTCGGTCACGGGATGCGCCTGCGTGGGTGCGGGGCAGACGCGCAGCTTTGCGCTGGCGGTCTTGCCGTTGTAGGTCCTTGCGGTGATGGTGACCTGCCCCTCCCGCAGTGCGCGCAGAACGTTGCCCTCCTCCACGGCGACCACCTCCGGGTTGCTGCTGCTCAGGCTGTAATGGCCGCGCCCGGTGACGCTGACCTCCGCCGTCTGGGTCTGGCCCACGCTGAACGCGGGCATCGGTAGGCGAAGGGAAACCTTGCTGGGCGCCTTCTGCACGATCACCTTGCAGGTTTCGGTCACGCCGTTGTGGGTGGTGACGGTGATGGTGGCGCTGCCCACACGCACGCCGGTGAGCTTGCCGCTGGCGTCCACCTTGACGTAGCGGGTGTTGGAGCTCTTGTAGCTCAGGCCGGCGGCGCTGCCTTCGTCGAAACGAACCTGAAGCGCGCCGCTCAGAACTTCGCCCACGCCGAGGTAGATCGGGGTTTCCAGAATCTCCATCTTGGTGGGCGCGGGGACGACGCTGAGGGTCTGGCTGGCGGATACGCCGTTGTAGGCGGTGGCGGTGACGGTGACGCTGCCGAGGGAGCGCGCGGTGACGCTGCCGTCGGGGGCGACTTCGGCCACATCGGGATTGTCGCCGGAGTAGCTGATTGCGCTGGCAGATTCGGGATTCACCGCTGCGGAGAGGACATGGGTCTGGCCCACGCCCAGAATGGCCGCATCGGAGTTGAAGCCCACGGATTCCGGTTCGGGAACCACGGTAACTTTCAGGCTGGCGGTCTTGTTGTTGAAGTTCTTGACCGTGACGGTGGCGGTGCCGGGAGCCACGCCCACGATCTGCTTGGTCTCGGGGTCGATCTCCAGCACGTCGGGATCGCTGCTGCTCAGGCTGTACTGGCCCACGCCCGCGCCGGAGTTGGCGGTGACCTTGAGGGCCGTGCGGTCGCCCACGCCCAGCAGCTTCACACCGGAGAGTGTGAGCTTGCTGGGAGCCTTGACGATCTTGAGGGAATACTTCGCGGTCACGCCGTTGTAGGCGGTGACGGTGATGGTCACGCTGCCCGCGCGCAGGGCGGAGACGCGCCCGGTGGGGCTGATGGTGGCGTAGCGGGTGTTGGAGCTCTTGAAGCTGAGCCCGCCGGTCATGCCGTTGTCGGGTGTGGCGACCACCGGCGCATCCATCTTTTCACCCACGCAGAGGGTGGCGCTGGCTGCGGAGAGGCCGATCCGGCTGGGTTCGGCAACGACGCTGAGGGTCTGGCTGGCGGATACGCCGTTGTAGGCGGTGGCGGTGACGG
>JAUNNK010000095.1:6256-11287 GCA_030537335.1 Clostridia bacterium
ATTGCGCTGGCAGATTCGGGATTCACCGCTGCGGAGAGGACATGGGTCTGGCCCATGCCCAGAATGGCTGCATCGGAGTTGAAGGCCACGGATTCCGGCGCGGGAACCACGGTGACGTTCAGACTGGCGGTCTTGTTGTTGAAGGTTTTGGCCGTGACGGTGGCGCTGCCGGGAGCGACGGCATAAACGCGGCCGTCCTCCACGCGGAGGACGCTTTCGTCGCTGACGGCATAGCGAATTCCGTAGCTGTACGCGCCGGAATTGAAGCTGACGGACAGGACCGCGCTGTTGCCCACGCCCAGCATGGTCGCGCCTGCGCTCAACTTGACGCTGCGGGGCGCGCTGCGTACCGTCACCTTGCAGCTGGCGCGCAGACCGCTGGGGGTGGAGACGGTGACGGTGGCGCTGCCCGTGCGCACGCCGGTGATTGCGCCGCTGGCCTTGTCCACCTTGACGTAGCGGGTGTTGGAGCTGCTCCAGCGCAGTTCGCCAAGGAGGTGCTCGGGCGTGACCGTGCAGACCAGGCCGTCGGTCACAGTTTCGCCCGCGCCGATGGTGAGGGTGGTGGCGCTCAGGGAGATGGATTCCGGCTCGGACACCGCGATCTGGATCGAAGCGGGCATGCAGATGCCGCTGGCGGTAATCGTGGCTGTGCCGGGAGAGACGGCGGTCAGCATGCCGTCGGTGGAAATTTCGGCGACGGATGGATCGCTGCTGCTCCATTCAATGGGATAGACCTTGCTGTCGGAATAGGCGGCGGCGAGCTTGACCTGGTCGCCGGGGGATAGCTCCGGGCAGGCTTCAATCGACAATTGCAGCATAAAGCGCGCGCCCGGCTCCGGCAGGGCGTGTCCACTGTAGGTCGGTGCGTCCGAGGGGATGCGCAGCGCATCCAGCTCATCAGCGGTCAGGGGAGTGAGGTCGGCTGCATTCGCCCAGGCAACGTAGGCCAGCTTCTCATGGGCGAAGCAGATCTTCGCGGTGTTGTCGGTTTCGTTGATTTCCGCCACATAGACCGTGCCCGCGTCCAACACGGCCAGCTCGGAGGCGCTGATGTCTGAAGCAACGCGTACGCTGCTGCCGGAGGCGATGCGCGCATAGCCCTGACTGAGCTGCACAACGTTTTCGGTGATTTCCTCATCTGTCACATCGTCAGGAGACGCGGAATTCTGGGGATCGCCGGGCACATCGCCCTCGTCGGGATCGGACGGTGCACCGTCGGTGGGATTGGGTGTGGCGGTGGACTCGGGATCGCCGGTGGCCTCGGGCGCGGGCTTTTCGTCGGCGCTTTCGTCCGCTGCTTCCGCTTCCGGAGAAGCTTCGTCTGTCGGGGCGGCGTTGTCGGAGTCTGATTCCGGAGGAACCTCCTCCGCATAGGCCGCGTGCCCTGCGGCGTCGGGGTCTGCAAGGCCGAGGATTGCGAGGAGCGATTCGTCTGCGGCCTGTTCATCTGCCGGAAGATACGGAACCTCCACCGCTCCGAAAATCAACAGCAGCGCCAGTGCGGCGCAAAAAAGCTTGCGAACGCTGTTTTTCATGTGCAATCCACCCTTCAGATCAATCTTTTCCCTTCTACAATTATAGCACCCGCGGCAAAAATTTGCAACAAATTGACAAAATGGAAAACTTCTGCGGAATTTCGCACGCAAAAATGCCGCAAAGCGATCTGGCTTGCGGCGAAAAGGCGATGCATTTCAGACGAACACGAGCTGCACCAGCAGCATGTAGACGATGGTGCCGCCCGCGATGGAGAGCAGCGTCTGCTTCCTCCACAGGTGCAGCGCAGCCACCACGGCGATGGCGATCAGCTCGGGCAGGCCGTGGCTGCCGACGGTGAGTTGCACGTTCTTCAGGCAGTAGACCACCAGCATGCTGAATACGGCGGGCGGCAGGGCGTGGCCCAGATAGCGGATGAAGCGCGGCGTGGGCTTGCCGGCGGGGAAGAGCAGGAAGGGCAGAAAGCGGGTGAGCATGGTCGCCAGCGCACACAGGGCGATGGTGATCAGAATCTGAGCCGTGGTCATGCGTCCGCACCTCCCTTGCGCTGGATGCGCGCGTCAATGGGCCGTTGCAGCAGCGCCAGCGCCAGCAGGATGGCGGCCATGGCGGGCAGCAGGAAGTTGTCCGGGCCAAAGATCAGCAGGCTGAGCACCGACAGGCCCAGTCCGGCAAGCGCGCTGATGTGCTGCCTGTCCTTGCGCCACTGGTTGATGAAGATGACCACGAACAGCGCGGTCATGGCGAAGTCCAGACCCTGGGTATTGAAGCGAATCAGCATGCCGCCCAGCGCGCCCAGCGTCGCGCCGGAGAACCAGTAGAGCTGGTCCAGCAGGCTCACGAAGAAGTAGAACCAGCCCCGATCCACATTTTCGGGCACGTCGGCGGAGCAGGTGACGGAGAAGGTCTCGTCGCTCAGCGCGAAGATCAGATAGGGCTTCTTCCGGCCGACGTCGCGGTACTTGTCCAGCATGGACACGCCATAGAACAGGTGGCGCGCCTGGATCAGCAGCGCCATCAGAAAGGCCTGGATCGGATTGAACGCCCCCAGCAGCAGGTTCACGATCACGAATTCCAGGGAACCTCCGTAGACAAGCAGGCTGGTGAGCATCGGGATCCAGAAGGGGAAGCCGGACTGCACCATGTATACGCCGTAGGTCATGCCCAGAAACAGGTATCCGGCAAAGATGGGAATGGTGTGGGGAAAGGCTGCCTTGAAGACCCGCAGGCGCGCACTCTGCTTTTCGTTATTCATATGGGTTTCCTTCTTTTGTTGTTCTTCGGATAAGATTAGCACGAAAAGCGCTGCGATGCAAGTGCGCTTGGGGAATTTTTTGGCGCTTCTGTTGACGGATGTGAACGCTCTGCTTCGCCGCGCGGTTTTTTATGCAAATTCATGGAAAATGCCTTGTGTGGAAAAGCGCGCATATGCTATAATCTGTAAGAATACTAGAGAGCTAGGGGTCGGAAGCATGCGAGCCAAGAGGATTTTGATCGTTGTATTGACGCTGGTGGTTGCCTGGTGCGGTCTGTCTGTGGAACCCGCTTTTGCGGACAAGGACTATGATCTGCCGTATTTCATCGACGTGGACATCACGAATCAGATCGTCACCATCTACAATACGGAGGATGGCAGCGTGGCCCGGCAGATGCTCTGCTCCACCGGCACCGTAGGCCATGAGACGCCCACCGGCGTGTACTATCTGCCCGCCAACACCCGCGACGACGAGCGCTCGGAGTGGTACAGCTTCTACGCGCTGGGCGTGTACGCGAAGTGGGCGACCCGCATCATCAACGGCTACCTGTTCCACTCCTTCCCCTGCAACCGGAAGAACCTGGAGACCGTCTCCCAATCGGCGGTGAAGCAGTTCGGCATGCCCGCCTCCCACGGCTGCGTGCGCATGTTGCCGGAGGATGCGGAGTTTATCGCCAAGAACTGTCTCAAGGGCACGCGGGTGACGATCTATGAGAGCGGCGAGCTGGACGAGGACCTGCGCAAGCTGCTCTACATTTCCTCCTATACCGGCGAGGACGGCATGACCTACCGCGAGTTCCTGGGCTACTCCGAGACCGACCTGGGCCGCGGCTCCTCGGGCGCGGAGGTGCTGGATCTGCAGTACCGCCTGTCCGACCTGGGCTACTACGAGGGCGAACCCAACGGCGCGTACGACACCAAGACCATCGCTGCTGTGAAGCATCTGCAGGACGATCTGGGCCTTGCCGATAACGGCATCACCTCCGAGAGCCTGCTGCAGGTCATCTACTCCGATTCGGCGCCCATCTCTGCGGGCGAGGTCACGCTGGAGGAGGGCAAGAGCGGCCCCGTGGTGAAGAAGCTGCAGACGGCGCTCGCGACCCTGGGCCTGTACGACGGCGCCATCGACTCCATCCTCGACCTGGACGTTACCGAGGCGGTGAAGAAGTTCCAGCAGGCCTGCGGCTATGAGACCGACGGCGTGCTCACCCCGGAGATCCAGCAGGCGATCTACTACGTGGTCAACCAGCTGGAGACCAGCTTCGGCGCGGATTCCATTCCCCAGGCGGAGCTGGTCACGGAGGAGATTCAGCAGGCGACGGTGAACGCTAAGGCCAACATCATCATCCGATCTCAGCCCGATACCAAAAGCGATGCGAAGGGCAAGGCGTACATCGGCGACACCGTGATGGTGGTCGGCACGGACGGCGACTGGGCGAATGTCGTCTCCGGCAAGGTCAACGGCTACATGTACACCAAGTATCTGAAGAAGTCCGGCGTGGACTACAACTACATCCTGCGCTACACTGGCGCAGACGGCACGAGCTATTCCATCGGTGCGACCCTCGAGGAGCGCCTGAACGGCGCAAAGGACTTCGCAGACGTGTTCTCCGCGCTCTACACCAGCGAGCAGTTCACCTCCTATGCGGAGGAGACCGTGGAGTACGCCACCGTGACCACCGGCTCCGACGACGTGCGGCTGAACCTGCGCGCCGAGCCGAGCTCCGAGGCTGACATACTGGCGCAGGTGCCCAACGGAACCAATCTGCGCGTGCTTGCCCAGGAGGGCGACTGGACGAAGGTGGGCTACGAGGAGGCCATCGGCTATCTGATGAACCAGTACCTGAGCTTCTGGGAAGGCAGCGTTGCGGACGTGGAGGAGGAAGTGGAGGAGAGCTCCGTGAGCCTGTACGATCTTGCGGTCTACGAGATGGATGTGGAGATTCCCGCCACCGTCGTCTCGCCCACGGTGGACGGCAAGAAGATCAAGCCCTACCTTTACGAGGAGCCTGCCAAGAAGGCGGACAAGCTCAGCGTGCTCGAGGAGGGCGCGGAGGTGACGATCGTCAAATTCATCGACGACGCCAGCAGCGATTACAACTGGGTGCAGATCAACTACCTCGGCGGCACCGGCTACATGCTGGATATCTGCTTAAAGTATCAGATCGAAGGCGCATAAGCCAGAACACTGATAAAGCCTGCAAACTCAAAAATACCAACCGAACTGGACTGATCCCAGACCAACGGACAAAGGAAAAAAGAGACCTCCTGTTGTAGAA
>JAUNNK010000096.1 GCA_030537335.1 Clostridia bacterium
CGTCCTCGGCGTTGAAGTCCGTGCGGGCCGCGTCCAGCTTCGCCTTCCAGTCGGAAAGGGATGCGATATCACGCTCCAGCGCGGCGGCGTTCTCCGTGAGCTCCCGCTCGCAGACCGTGAGCTGCTCCTCGGACTCCTTCAGCATCCGTTCGGTGTCCTCGCTCTGCTGCATCAGGCGGTCCCGATCCGCCCGGGCGGCCTCCAGACCGCGCCTGCGCTCGGCCAGGGACACGCGGCCGTCGGTGACGGTCGTTCGCAGCGCCTCGTTTTCGGTTCTGCGGCGGAAGATCTCCTCCTGCAGCACCTTGACCTCCTCCTGTCGGCTGTCGGTGGACTGCTGGGCGTTCTCCTGCTGGCCGTCCAGCGCGGAGAGCGACGCAACCACGTCGTCCAGTTGCGCCCGCAGACGGCTTCGCTCCCCCGCCATGCGCTCCACGCGGGCATTGTTGGTATTTTGCTCGTCCAGCGCGGCCTTGAGCAGCGCGTCGGCGCGCCCCACCAGCACTTCCTGCTGGTGCAGCGCCTCGAACAGCTCGCCGCGCTCCTTCTTGAGGGCGGTGCGCTCCTCATCCAATTGCTGGTAGACCCCGCGCAGCTTCTCCAGCTCGCCGCTGATGGCGGAGAGCTTCTTCTCCGTCTCCTCGATCTCGCGGCTTCGGGAGAGCAGGCTGGTCATGCGGGACTGCACGCTGCCGCCGGTCATGGAGCCGCCGGAGTGCATCACGTCGCCCTCCAGCGTCACCAGCCGCAGTTGATAGCGCGCCGCGCGCTGGATGGCGATACCGCTGGTCAGATCCTCGGCGATGACGGTGCGGCCCAGCAGGCTGTCCATCACGCCCTGATACTGCTTATCATAGGAAATCAGCTCCGAGGCCACGCCCACGCAGCCGGGCATGGTCAGCACCTGCCGCTCCTGGGGCGTGAGCGTACGCCCGCGCACCGACGCGATGGGCAGGAAGGTGGCTCGGCCGAAGCGGTTGGCGCGCAGATATTCGATCATGCGCTTGGCATCCTCGTCCCGATCCACCACCACGTTCTGCAGCGCTCCGCCCAGAACCATGTCGATGGCGCGCTCCAGCTTCGCCGGAACGTGAATCAGATCCGCCACAACGCCGTGCACGCCGCTGCTGGGCATGCGCCGGGCCTGCAAAAGCACCTGCTTAACGGAATTGTTGTAGCCTTCGTAGTCCCGCTGCATCTCCCGGAGCAGCTTCATGCGGGAATCGGCGCTCTGGCGCTGGTTCTGCAGCTCCGTGACCTGGGCGGACAGGGCCTGCAAGCGGTCGTTGAGGGCCTGCACGCGCACGTTGTGTTCGCCGGAGAGCTGCTTGAGCTCCGCCTTGCGTTTTTCCTCGGCCTCCAGGCGCTCCTTGGCCTCGCGCACCTGCTCGTTCAGGGACGCAACGCCCTGCTCCTCGCGCGCGCGGTCGCCCTCCATGCCCTCCAACTGGCTCTCCAGGGCGTTTTTCATCGCACCCAGGCGCGCACGCTGGGAGCGCACATCGCCCAGGCGGTTCATCGCCTGGATGATCTGCTGCTTCATCTGCTCGGATTTTTCTTCCACTTCGGAAAGGGCGCGCTCCGCCTCGGCAAGCTGCGCTTCCTTTTGGGAGAGCTCCTGCGCGGCGATTGCGACGGCCTTATCCTCGGAATCGATCTGCGCCATGAGCGCCTCAATGCGCTCGTATACGCCCTCGCGGCCACGACCGGCGGCGTCCCGCTGGGCGATGAGCTTGCCGCGCTCCTTCTCGCCCGCAGCCATGCGCTCGCGCATCACGCGCACCGCGCCCTCGCCGGCCTCCACCTCGCGGATGAGCTCCTGCACCGCGTCGCGCTTTTCGGCGGCGGCAGCCTCCAGCTCCTCCAGGCGCGCCTGACAGATCTCGCGCTCAGACGACGCTTCCTCCAATTCCCGGTTGGACTGCAGGATCGCCTCGCCCAGGGCCTCGACCGACTCCTTCAATTCCTTGATGCGCTCCTCATAGCGCTCGGTGCGCATCAGGAACACGTTCAAGTCCAGGATCTTCAGTTCATCCCGCAGCGAAAGGTACTCCCGGGCGGTCTCGCTCTGCTTCTTCAGCGGCTCCACGCGCTCCTCCAGCTCGGTCAGGATGTCCTCGACGCGATTCAGGTTGGCAGTGGTGTTGTCCATGCGGCGCTGGGCGTCCTGCTTGCGCGCCTTGAACTTCACGATGCCGGCGGCCTCCTCAAACACCTGGCGGCGATCCTCCGACTTGACGGAGAGGATCTCGTCGATGCGGCCCTGGCCGATCATCGAATAGCCGTCCTTGCCGATGCCGGTGTCGCGGAAGAGGTCCACGATGTCGCGCAGGCGGCAGGCCGCGCCGTTGATCTTGTACTCACCCTCGCCGCTGCGGTACACCCGGCGGGTGACGCTCACCTCGGCGAAGTCGATGGGCAGGGAGTGATCCTCGTTGTCGAAGATCAGCGTCACCTCGCAGAAGGCCAGGCGCTTGCGCTTTTCGGTTCCGTTGAAGATCACGTCCTCCATCTTGGAGCCGCGCAGCGACTTGGCGCTCTGCTCACCCAGCACCCACTTCATCGCGTCGGCAATGTTGCTCTTGCCGCAGCCGTTGGGGCCGACCACGCCGGTAATTCCATCCTCAAATACGATCTCCACGCGGTCCGCAAAGGACTTGAACCCGTGGACGATCAGCTTTTTCAATCTCAATGTAGGCCTACGCTCCCATTCTCTTGAGTGCATCCCGCGCAGCGGCCTGCTGGGCGTTCTGCTTGCTGGTGCCGCTGCCCCGGCCCAGCTCCTGCTCGCCGTCCATCACGCGATAGGCAAACACCGGCGCGTGGGGCGGCCCCTCCATGGACAGATAATCGTAGCTTGGCATGCGGCCATCGCGCTGCATCAGCTCCTGCAGGCGGGACTTCGCGTCCAGGTGATCCTTGAGCACCTCCGGGCGCAGCTCCTCCCCCAGCACCATGCCGATGATGCGCACGGCCTCGTCAAAGCCCGCATCGAGGTACACGGCGGCAAGCACAGCCTCCATCACATCCGAGAGAATCGACGGCTTCTCCCGTCCGCCGCTGCGCTCCTCGCCCACGGACAGGCGGATGAATTCACCCAGGCCGATTCTCCGCGCCGCGCGGTTGAGGCTCTCCTCACGCACCAGCGCCGCACGAATGCGCGTCAGCTTGCCCTCGTCTACCTCGGGCAATTCAAAATACAGGTAGCGGCTGACCGCCAGCTCCAGCACCGCGTCGCCCAGAAATTCCAGGCGCTGGTAGTGCGGCACATGATGATCCCCCCCGAAGGAGGGATGCGTCAGTGCCGTCTCCAGCAGCTTGCGGTTCTGAAAGACATGGCCCAGCCGTTCCTCCAGAACTTGCATGTTCACTTCAATTGACCTCGCAATCCGCTTTTGCCCCGATCAGACGTGGGCCTCGATGTAGGTGACGATGTCGCCCACGGTCTTGATGGTGGCGAGCACCTCGTCCTCCACGGTGAGATCGAACTCCGTCTCCAGATCCATGATCAGCATCATCAGGTTCGCGCTGTCCGCACCCAGATCGTCCACCAGACGCGCATCCATCGTGACCTTGTCGCCGCTGACCGGCAGCTGCATCAGAATGTACTCCTTGACCTTATCAAAAACCTTCATATTCGTGTTCCTCCTTGTTCAACGCTTGCGTTGCCTGATTTTCCAATCATTCCCCGCTCAGGTTCTCAAGACCTGCGCGAATCTTTCCGACCACGTCGCCCTCCAGCATGCGCCGCGCCTGACGGACCGCGTTTTCGATGGCCTCGCCGCCTGAGCTTCCGTGGGCCTTGACCACAGCGCCGTTCACGCCCAGCAGCGGCGCGCCGCCCACGGCGTTGTAGTCCATGCGCCGCTTCACCTTGCGGAACGCCGGCATTGCCAGCGCCGCGCCCAGCTTCGTGCGCGTGGAGCTCATCATCTCCTCCTTGATCATCGTAAAGAGCGCCTTCGCCAGGCCCTCGGTGTGCTTGAGAATGATGTTGCCGTCGAAGCCGTCGGCCACCACCACGTCGAAGTCCTCGGTGAAGATGTCCCGGGCCTCGCAGTTTCCGACGAAGCTGTACGCGCTCTGCGCCTGCATCAGCTCGTAGGTCTCATGGGTGAGCTTGTTGCCCTTTTCGGCCTCCGCGCCGATGTTCACCAAGCCCACCTTCGGCGCATCCACGTCCATCACCTGTTGCATGTACACCGAGCCCATCAGGCCGAACTGCAGCAGATACCTGGGCTGGCAGTCCACGTTTGCGCCCGCGTCGATGAGCATGAAGTTCTTCTTCAAGCCCGGCAGCACCGGTGCCAGCGCGGGGCGCTCGATGCCCGGAATGCGGCCAACCTTGAACATGCCGCCCGCCAGGATCGCGCCCGTGGAGCCCGCCGACACCACCGCGCCGGCCAGGCCCTCGCGCACCGCGTTCATGGCCACCACCATCGAGGAATCCTTCTTCTTGCGCACCGCCATCATCGGCGATTCGTCCATCTCGATGACCTCGGTGGCGTTCAGATAGCCCAGCCGGTCGGCAACGTCCGCAGCGGCTGCGGTCAGCTCCCGCAGCCGCGCCTCCGGACCCGCCAGCAGAATGCGCACGTCGCTGAATTTCCGCAGAGCCCGCAGCGCGCCCTCCACAATCGCATCCGGTGCATGGTCGCCGCCCATCGCGTCCAGTGCGATCACATATTCGCTCATTTGCAAAGCCCCCTTGTATTGTTTCGCCATCCGGCAATCCGGTCGAGCCGAACGCCTGAATCGCCTATTTTGCTCTATTGTAGCAGAAACATGAAAAAATGGCAAGCGTCAACCGCGCCAGCGTCCAGCCCAACAGCGCGCCCAGCGCGTTGAAGATCACGTCGTCCACGTCCGTCACACCGGTCATGAGCAAGTACTGCATCAGTTCGATGCAGACCGACGCCCCAGCGCCCGCCAGCAGCGCCACGAGCACACTTCGCTTGCGCAGCAGCGCGCCCAACGGCACGAACCAGATCATGTTCCCAACCGCGTGATAGATCAGCGGCCACGCGCCCGCGCGCAGCTCCTCCATCGTCGTCTGAAGGGGAACCAGGCGCGGCGCATCGCGGGTGGTGGTCATCAGCTGCGCCCAGTCCACGCCGCCCCGCAGCACGGTGATCTGGATAAGTGCCGCCAGGTACGCCAGCGCAACCAGCCTGCCGGGGCGCAGCTTCCGTCCGCGCAGCAAGCACACCAACGCGTACAGCGCGCAGGTCACCACCGCGAAGGTCGCGGCCCGCAGGCAGTAGATCAGGATGCCGGAGAGGCTCATGCACCCATCAGGCGGCGCAGATCAGAAATCAGCGCGTCCACCTGCGCCTCCTGCGTGGCCCAGCTGGTGCAGAAGCGCACCGCGCGGTGGCCTTCGTCCATCCGCTGCTGCTCGCTGAAGCTGTACTTCTCCGAGAGCGCGTCCAGCACGGTATCCGTCAGGATCGGGAACTGCTGGTTGGTGGGGCTGTCCACCAGGAAGGGCACGTTCATTTCCACGAGCGCCGCCTTCAGCTTCATCGCCAGCGCGTGGGCGTGGGCGGAGAGCTCGAAGTACAGGCCGTCTCGGAACAGCTCGCTGAACTGGATGCCCAGCAGCCGCCCCTTGGCCAGCATGCCGCCATTCTGCTTGAGCACGTAGCGGAAGTCCGGCTTCAGCGCGTCGCTCACGATCACCAGCGCCTCGCCAAAGAGCGCGCCCTGCTTGGTGCCGCCGATGTAGAACGCGTCCGCCGTGCGGGCCAGGAAGGGCAGATCCACGTCGCAGGCATCGCTTGCCATGGCGTAGCCCAGGCGCGCGCCGTCCACGTAGAGGTAGAGCTTCCACTTATCGCACACCGCGCGCATCTCCTGAAGCTCCGCGCGGGTGTACACCGTGCCCAGCTCCGTGGACTCGGACAGGTACACCACCTTCGGCATGACCATGTGCTCGTGGGAGCCGTCGGAAAAGTGCAGATGGCAGTATTCATCCACCTGCGCGGCGGTGATCTTGCCGTTCACCTGGGGCAGGGCGATCACCTTGTGGCCGGTGGCCTCCACCGAGCCGGTCTCGTGGACGGCGATGTGGCCCGTCTCCGCCGAAATCACGCCCTGATAGCAGCGCAGCGCCGCCGCCAGGAAGGTAAAGTTGGTCTGAGTGCCGCCCACCAGCAGGTGCACATCCACCTCCGGGGCCTCGCAGGCCTTCTGGATCATCGCCCGCGCCTCCGCGCAGAATTCATCCTCGCCGTAGCCGATGGTCTGCACCAGATTGGTGTCCAGCATCTTCTGCAGGATGCGCGGATGCGCGCCCTCCTGATAGTCGCAGTTGAAACGTATCATTTCAATCACCTTTTCTTATGTATTCTTTTCCACTTCGTTCAGCAGCTCATCGATGCGGCTCTCTCCATAGACGTAAATCCCATGCGCCGCAAGCAGCTGAGCAGTCACGCCGCTGCCGTCCACGATCCTCCCCTGAAAGCTTCCGTCGTAGATCTTGCCCATGCCGCAGGACGGACTGCGCTCCTTGAGCAGCGCCAGATGCGCGCCGAACAGCTCAGCAAGGCGCAGCGTCTCCTCCGCACCCCGCTGATACGCCTCCGTCACGTCCATGCCCTCGCGGTTCATCACCCGATCCCCCACGCGCTCCGCCGGTGGCCGTGGCGTGGGCAGGCCGCCCAGGATCTCCGGGCAAACCGGGATCAGCTCCGCGCGCTCCATCAGCCGCTCGATCCCTTCCAGCTTCTTTCTCTCACCGTTGTACCGGCAGTTCACGCCCAGCAGGCAGGCGCTCACCAGAATTCTCGGCTTGTTCACCCGCGTTCCCCCCTCTCTTCAGCCATGACGTATCCTATTATAACACCAAGATTGCATTCCGGCATTCGCTTTCCCCACTTTTCTGTGTGAAGTTTTGATGAAAGCATTGACATTTGCAGACTTTGGTGCTAGACTGATTTCGGTTAAAAAAGTTAGGTAATCCTAACGTTTTATTTTCCGCACCGGTTAGGTAGTGCTAACCAAAGGAGGGAGCCTTTATGATGCCACTGGCAATGGCCGGGATCGGAGACTGCAACACCATCAAGAAGATCACCGGGCAGGACGAACTGCGCCGGCACCTGGCGGAGCTGGGCTTCGTGGTCGGCGAGGAAGTTCGCGTGGTGAGCGAGCTCGGGGGAAACCTGATTCTGTCCGTGAAGGACAGCCGCGTGGCGCTGGACAAGAGCATGGCCATGCGCATAATGGTTTAACAGGGAGGAGATTGGAAATGAAGACACTGCGGGACGTGAAGGTTGGCGAGCACGCCGTCATCGTGAAACTGCACGGCGAGGGCGCGCTGAAGCGCAGGATCATGGACATGGGACTGACCAAGGGCACGGAAATCTACGTGCGCAAGGTGGCTCCGCTGGGCGATCCCATGGAGCTGACGGTGCGCGGCTACGAGCTCTCCGTGCGCAAGGGCGACGCGGAGTTGATCGAGGTTCGCTGACGGGCGCTCATTTTTTCGGCATTCAAGTTAGGTTTAGCTAACTTCCATTTGAAGGAGGATGTGCACATGGCAATCAAGATTGCCCTTGCGGGCAACCCGAACTGTGGCAAGACCACGCTGTTCAACGATCTGACCGGCAGCAACCAGTACGTGGGCAACTGGCCGGGCGTGACGGTCGAGAAGAAGGAGGGCCGCCTCAAGGGCGCGCAGGACGTGATCATTCAGGATCTGCCGGGCATCTACAGCCTCTCCCCCTACACTCTGGAGGAGGTCGTGGCCCGCGGCTATCTGGTCAATGAGAAGCCGGACGCGATTCTCAACATCGTGGACGCGACGAACATCGAGCGCAACCTGTACCTGACCACCCAGCTGGCGGAGCTGGGCATTCCGATGGTCATCGCGCTGAACATGATCGACGTGACCCGCAAGAACGGCGACAAGATCGATCTGAAGAAGCTGGGCGAGGCGCTGGGCTGTCCGATCATGGAGACCTCCGCGCTTAAGGGCATGGGCAGCCAGGAAGTGGCCAAGGCCGCCGCCGAGGCCGCGAAGAAGGGCGTGCGCAACGAGCTGCCCCACGTGTTCGCCGGCAGCGTGGAGCACGCGCTGGCCCACATCGAGGATCTGATCACCCACCACGACGAGAACGGCGTGCACCACCACCACGCGGACGGCAGCGTGCACCAAGGCGGCATCGTGGCCGAGAACCTGGCTCGCTGGTACGCCATCAAGCTGTTCGAGCGGGACGAGAAGGTTCTGGCCGAACTGAACCTCCCCCAGCAGATCAAGGACAGTATCGAGGAGAGCATCCGCGAATGCGAAAAGGAGATGGACGACGATTCCGAGTCCATCATCACCAACCAGCGCTACGCCTACATCTCCAGGCTGGTTTCCACCTGTGTGAAGAAGGGCAAGCCCAAGGGCGCGCTGACCATCTCCGACAAGATCGACCGCATTGTGACCAATCGCATTCTGGCGCTGCCGATCTTCGTGGTGGTCATGTTCCTGGTCTATTACATCTCCGTCACCACCATCGGCACCATTGTGACCGATTTCACCAACGACACCTTCGTGGCCGCATGGATTCAGGAGCCGGTCATGGCCTGGCTGGAAAACATCGGCTGCGCAGGCTGGCTGGTCGGCCTGATCGGCGACGGCATCATCGGCGGCGTGGGCGCCGTCATCGGCTTCGTGCCGCAGATGCTGATCCTGTTCTTCCTGCTGGCCATTCTGGAGGACGTGGGCTACATGTCGCGCATCGCGTTCATCATGGACCGCATCTTCCGCCGTTTCGGCCTCTCAGGCAAGAGCTTCATCCCGATGCTGATCTCCTCCGGCTGCGGCGTTCCCGGCGTGATGGCCAGCCGCACCATCGAGCAGGATCGCGACCGCAAGATGACCATCATGACCACCACCTTCATCCCCTGCGGCGCAAAGATGCCCATCATCGCGCTGATCGCGGGCGCGCTGTTCAACAACGCGGGCTGGGTGGCCACCTCCGCCTACTTCATCGGCGTGGCGGCGGTCATCATCAGCGGCATCCTGCTCAAGAAAACCAAGGCTTTCGCAGGCGACCCGGCGCCGTTCGTTATGGAACTTCCGGCCTACCATGCTCCCGCCTGGAAGAACGTGCTGCACAGCATGTGGGAGCGCGGCTGGAGCTTCATCAAACGCGCGGGTACCGTGATTCTCATCTCCTCAATTCTCATCTGGTTCACCTCCAACTACGGCTGGGCGCCTGCGGAGCCTGAAATGCCCGCCGAAGTCACCGTCTCCGCCTCGGAGACCGTGGATTCTGTGGAATCGGAAAGCGCTGAGAGCGGCAAGACCTCCTTCGGCATGGTGGAGGACACCGACCAGAGCATCCTGGGCCGCGTAGGCTCGGTGGTCTCCCCCATCTTCAAGCCCCTGGGCTTCGGCGAATGGCGCCCCACCGTGGCGACGGTCATGGGTCTGGTCGCAAAGGAGGAGGTCGTGAGCGTGTTCGGCGTGCTCTATGACACCGACACCGACGATCTGGACACCGCAACGCTGCTGGAGGAGGGCGACGAGGAGCAGATTGCCACTGGCCTCTCCCCCATCGCACAGGGCTTTGACGAGACCTCGAACGGTCACGGACGGCTCGCAGCCTTCGCCTTCATGCTGTTCAACCTGCTGTGCGCGCCCTGCTTCGCGGCCATCGGCGCAATCAAGCGCGAGATGAACAACGGCAAGTGGACCTGCTTCGCCATCGGCTACCAGTGCATCTTCGCCTACGCCATCGCCCTGATCGTCTACCAGCTGGGCCTGCTGGCTGCGGGCGCGGGCTTCACCGTCGCCACGGCCGCCGCGCTGATCGTGCTGATCTTCCTGGTCTACATGCTGGTGCGCAAAAACCGCTACGACGAAAACCATCTGAGCCGCAAGGCATAAATTCGACCCAAGCAAAGGAGGAAGCACATGGCCACCTGGATCATCGGCGGCGCGCTGATCGTCATCGTCGGCGCAGTCATCTGGAAAATGGTCTCCGACAAGCGCAAGGGCAAGCACTCCTGCAGTTGCGGATGCGGCTGCGAGAGTTGCCATGGCGCGTGCAACCACTCCGATCACTGAGACAGTCACCGAGCTTTTCTTCTCCGGACCCCGGCAGGTTCCCAGCCCCTTGGGAGCCTGCCATTATTTACATTTGCCGTCACAGCCTTTTCACAGGATCGTCGATTCGTCGTCCCGTGCCCGGTGCCTCCCACCCTTGACACCATGCGGTTTTCGCATTATAATTACAGTATATTTCTATGTTAAGGAGAAGATGTATGGGTACCATTTGCATCCTGCTCGGTCTGATCCTGCTGATCGCCCTCACCGGCGGCGGATTCTACCTTTCCAACACCATCGTTGCCAACTCCACCTACATGTCCCTGCTGGGCCTCGCCAACACCTCGGATTACAAGCTGGTGTACATCATCGTGGTCGGCCTGTGCTTCCTGATCGGCCTGCTGATCTGCCTGAACCTGGTCATGCACGGCCTGAACAGCAACAAGCTCAGCAAGATCCAGGCGCAGCTCAAGCGCATCAAGCGCGGCGAGCATTGACCCCGGTTTTCCCACACGCCCTTCGCGGTCGAAAGACCGCCCTGCTGAAATGGCGGAATCGGCAGACGCAGCGGACTTAAAATCCGCTATTCGCAAGAATGTACGGGTTCAAGTCCCGTTTTCAGCACCATAAAAGGACTGAAACTTTGATACAAGGTTTCAGTCCTTTCCTTTTTGTAATTGCAAAATCCTAATGCAAAACGGCATATGCACCCAGGAATATGAATAATTCTCTCCTTCTTCCTTCACCGCCATCCCCGGAGCAAAATTCCACTCGAAAACCACTTGGACCAAATGCACCCACTTTCCTCTTTGGGTACATAACAAAACGATTGCTCAGCTTTCGTTTTGACAATTGTACTGATAAACTAAAACTGGACACAGAAGGGTGCAATCATGGACATGGGTAGTATATACTGGACAGAAGAGCATTCGGACGTGGACAGGAGAAAACAGAATGAAGTACAGAGTTGAAGAACGACTGGACATCGGCCGACGGATATACAATGGTGCGATGACCTGCCAGGGCGCAGCTGATCTATATGGTGTCAACAAGCATACGGCGAAGCGGTATCTGTGGCTGTACCGGGACGTCAACGGATTGGCTCCAAAGAAGGGAAGACGTGAGAGCCTGA
>JAUNNK010000227.1 GCA_030537335.1 Clostridia bacterium
AGGAATACTACCTGGAAACCATGGTCGATCCGGAGATCGCCAACCTGCACCGCAAAGGCTGGATTCATATTCATGATCTGGACTTCTACGGCTGGACCACCACCTGCACGCAGATTGAGCTGCGAAAGCTGTTCAAGGGCGGCTTCAATACCGGGCACGGGCATCTGCGGGAGCCGAAATCCATCGGCAGTTACGCGGCCCTGGCTGCGATCGCGATCCAGTCAAATCAGAACGACCAGCACGGCGGACAGAGCATTGTGGATTTCGACTATGCTATGGCGGACGGTGTGCGGCTGACCTACAACAAATACCTGCGGGAGGCTTTCGATATTCAGTCGGAGCTCATCAACAACGCGGAGATGAAGTATGACACCGATCTGAGATGGCGCGAGGAATATGCCATGAAGAAGACCGTCCGCGATACCTATCAGGCGATGGAGGGTCTGATCCACAACCTGAACACCATGCACAGCCGGGCTGGGGCGCAGGTGCCGTTCAGCAGCATCAACTATGGCATGGATACCTCCTGGGAAGGACGGCTTGCCATAGAGCAGCTGCTGTTGGCAACTGAGGCGGGGCTTGGCAATGGCGAAACCCCCATCTTCCCGATTCAGATCTTCCGCGTGAAGGAAGGCGTGAACTACAACCCCGAGGACCCGAACTACGACCTGTTCAAGCTGGCAATGCGGGTAAGCGCCAAGCGGCTGTTCCCGAACTTCAGTTTTATCGATGCGCCGTTCAACCTGAAATATTGGAAGCCCGGCCATCCCGAAACCGAGGTGGGCTATATGGGCTGCCGGACCCGTGTGATGGGCAACGTCTGCGGGCCTGAGATCGCTCCCGGACGCGGCAACCTGAGCTTCACATCCATCAACCTCCCCAGATTGGCCCTTGAGTCGGATCACGACACGAGGGTCTTTTTCATTCACCTGAACGGCATTCTGCACAAGGTGATGAAACAGCTTCTCCAGCGCTATCTGGTGCAGGCGGAGCGGACGGTGCGCAATTTCCCGTTCCTGATGGGCGAAGGCGTGTGGATGGGCTCGGATAAGCTGGGTCCGGACGACTGCGTGGTGGAGGTGCTGCGGCACGGTACGCTGTCCATCGGCTTTATCGGCCTGGCGGAAACCCTCAAGGCGCTGATTGGTAAACATCATGGCGAGAGCGAGGAAGCCCAGAAGCTGGGTCTGGAGATCGTGCAGTATATTCGCAACTTCTGCGACGAGCAGAGCGAAGAGCTTGGGCTGAACGTGACCTGTCTGGCTACGCCCGCTGAGAGCTTGTCGGGACGGTTCGTGCGAATGGACAAGGAGTTCTATGGGGAGATTGAGGGCATTACGGATAAGGACTACTACACCAACAGCTTCCATGTGCCGGTGTACTTCCCCATCTCTGCAGCCCGCAAGATTGAGCTGGAGGCGCCTTATCACGCACTGACGAACGCCGGGCATATTTCCTACGTGGAAATGGACGGCGACCCCACAAAGAACCTGGAGGCCTTTGAAGCCATTATCCGCCACATGAAGGAATGCGGCATCGGCTATGGCAGCATCAACCATCCGGTGGATCGTGACCCCGTGTGCGGCTACAACGGTATCATTGGCGACGTGTGTCCGCACTGTGGAAGACGGCATACCTGGAAGGAAATCGAGAAGATCGCTCGTCCCAAGGGCGATGAGCTGGAAAACGTGAAGGAGGATATTCCGAATGAAGATTGAGGTTAAGGGCGGCGAGATCAGCAGCAAGGAGCTTCTGTGGTATCAGGAGCATGGACAGGAGAAGTTCGGTACGGCGCTGGACTCGATGGAGATCACGATTCTGGACGATGACACTGCTGAGGTGAAGTATAACCTCGTGGGTCAGCCGTTCGAGCGCATCCGTCGCATCACCGGCTATCTGGTGGGCACGATGGACCGCTGGAACAACGCCAAGCAGGCGGAGGAAAGGGACAGGGTGAAGCACGATGTGTGAACCGGCGATGGAGATCAAACGCGATAAGCGCGGCTTCTATACGCTGTATATCGACGGCGTATTCGAGGGCAACTACGACACCTATATCGAAGCGGCCAAGGCT
>JAUNNK010000097.1 GCA_030537335.1 Clostridia bacterium
CGTAAGAGAATTTTGTTATCTTTCTCTTTACACCCCAACATTTGACACAGAGCCTGGATTTTGCCCCGCTTTGCAGGGATATGGCAGCAAAAATGACAAAGAAGAAACCGCCTGATGCGTATCAAGCGGTTTCTGTTTTGGCGGACCCTAAGGGATTCGAACCCCTGACCTTCTGGTCCGTAGCCAGACGCTCTATCCAGCTGAGCTAAGGGACCTTGCGCTTCTCTCAAAGTGCTTATATATAATACCTCAGAAAATGGCATTTGTCAAGGGGTTTTTGAAAGAAAACTAAAAAATATTTTCCTGCCGGTAGATCGCGCCGCTCTCCAGGTCCTTCCAGCTGAAGAGGCCGTCCTCCAGCGTCATGTAGCTGTGGGCGCTGCCGTTCTTGGGGATGGAGGTGGAGCCGGGGTTTACGTAGGTGAAGCCCTCGTGGCGGTTGAAGGCGGGCACGTGGGTGTGGCCGCAGAGCAGCACATCGCCGTCCATCAGCGGCGGCGGGTTGGTCTCGCCGTGGACGTGGCCGTGGGTGGCGTAGAGAATGTGCTCACCCAGCGGCAGCGCGCAGTAGTCCGCCATCACCGGGAAGGAGAGCACCATCTGGTCAACTTCGGCTTCGCAGTTGCCGCGCACGCACAGCAGGTGCTCCCGGATTCCGTTGAGCAGCCCGATCACCCGCTTGGGGGCGTAGTCCTTCGGCAGGTCGTTGCGGGGGCCGTGGTAGAGCAGGTCGCCCAGCAGCAGCATGCGGGGCATGCCCTCGCCGCGCCAGGCCTCCAGCAGTTTTTCACACCAGTAGGCGGAGCCGTGGATATCGGATGCGATCATCAGCTTCATGGTTTTTCCTCCGATTGATTGATGATCCTTATTATAGCATGGATTTGTAAATATTGAGATTATAAAGGAAGCCCCCGGATTGCTCCGGGAGCTTCATAGGCTGTCGAAAAACCCAGGGAGAGCGCGAGAGGGCCAAAGCCTTCTCACACTACAATCGGGGTCGGCGGCATGTACGGCGACCCCGCAGCTGATTTTGCTTGATGCACCGGCCGCACTGCAATGTATTGCAGCGGCCGGCAGCACCGGACTGGAATCCAGAGGATTCGTCCGGGCTGGTCGCGCCTGCATTTAGTGCAGTGGCGCGACTGCTCTGGCAAAATCGCTTCCTTGCAGAAATTCATTGTGCCCATCGGGCGCGATGGATTTCTGGTAGGGGTGGTCGTGGCGGGGGAGCTTGCTCCCCCGTCCACATTATTTACGCAGGTCGGGCTGCTTGCGATCGAAGTAGTCCTTCGTCAGCTTGACCACCACGCCGGTCAGCGGCAGCAGCGCGATCAGGTTCGGCAGTGCCATCAGGCCGTTGAGGGTGTCGGAGATGTCCCACATCAGCGTGCCGGAGCCGGTTGCGCCGACGATGCACACCAGGATGAACACGACCTTGAAGATGTAGTTGACGACCTTGTTGTTCTTGCTCAGGTAGGCCCAGCAGCTCTCGCCGTAGTAGCTCCAGCCCAGGATGGTGGACAGGGCGAAGAACAGCAGGCTGATCTGGATGATGGTGCCGCCGATGGTGCCGGGCAGGATGGTGTTGAAGGCCGCGACCGCCGCCGCACCCTTGGATGAGAAGGCAGCCAGGCCGCCCTCGGTGGCCAGCACGCCGGAGACGAGCACGGTCAGCGCGGTGATGGTGCAAATGATGATGGTGTCGATGAACACCTCGAACACGCCCCACATGGCCTGCTCGACGGGCTCCTCGGTGGAGGAAGCCGCGTGGGCGATGGGCGCGGAGCCCAAGCCGGCCTCATTGGAGAACACGCCGCGGGCGAAGCCCTGACGCATGGCGTTCATGATGACGTAGCCGAAGATGCCGCCGCCGATGGACTTGAAGGAGAAGGCGTTGGCGAAGATGGAGCCCAGCACGGCAGGAATCTTGCCGATGCTCATGATGATGACCACGATGCCGCACAGGATGTAGAAGACGGACATGAAGGGCACCAGATAGGAGGTCACCTGGCCGATGCGCTTCACACCGCCGATGACCACGATGCCTACGATGACCGCCAGGATGATACCGGAGACCAGCGGCTTTATTCCGAACAGGCCGTTGAGCGCGCCGGCGATCTCGCTGGACTGGGCGATGTTGCCGATGCCAAAGCAAGCCAGACCGCCCAGGATGGCGAAGATCACGGCAAGCCAGGTCCAGCTCTTGCCCAGGCCGTTGCGGATGTAGTACATGGGGCCGCCGTGGTAGGCGCCGTTTTCATCCTTCTCGCGGTACTTCATGGCCAGGGCGATCTCGGCGTACTTGGTGCACATGCCGAAGAAGGCCGAAACCCACATCCAGAACACTGCGCCGGGGCCGCCGACGAAGATCGCGCCCGTCACGCCGGCGATGTTGCCGGTGCCAACGGTGCCCGCCAGCGCGGTGGTCACCGCCTGGAAGGGGGTCAGGTTCTTGCCGTTATCCTTGTTCTTCTTCTTGAAGATGCTTCCGATGGTGTTGCGCATGATGAAGCCGAACTTGCGCACCTGCAGGAAGCCAATGCGGATGGTGATGTAAATGCCGGTGCCCACCAGCAGAACCAGCATGATCGGGCCCCAGGCGAAGCTGTTGATGGCGCTGTTGACGGCCTCCACCTTGTCGACGAAGCCGCCCTCCGCCAGCGCGCAGCCGCAGACGACCATCAGGGCCACAGCGATGGCCAGAATCCTCAGAAACCGGGTCTTTTTCATGTGCAATATCCCCCTTGCTATTGTCTGAATCCCCCGGCGGGGACACAAAAAGCGCCCCGCCCCCATGTTGCGCATAAGGGCGAAGCGCTGCTTCGCGGTACCACCTTATTTCACCCACACCTCGCAGTGCAGGCCTCGTGAACAGACGATTCTCTGCTCGCCGCTGTAATGGGCGGACCCAGCGCAGCCTACCACCATTGCTTCGGTGCGCTTCTCAGGGCGGCCTTCGTCATCCCGCCTCGCGCCCTTCCACCAGCCGGACGCTCTCTGTGCAGCGCAGGGATGATTACTTGTTCCCGTCAACGAATATGGGCGTATTTTAACATAACATTTATGGCCTGTCAAGGGCGAATCCGAAGGTTTTTCGGCAAATGCACAGAATTACAATGTTTTTACATTACATACAGGTGTGCGTAGATCAAGGAAGCATCTGGTTTCAAAAACCAGATCAGCTCATGGGAGGGTTGATAAAAATGAATCTGAAAATCAAATAAGTTGCAAAAAAGGGGAAACAAAGCCTTAGAAGCGTATTAGAAGCGTAAAAATCAGGATAAATTTGAAGGAAATCTTTCGGAAACCGAGCAAAATGATGGATATTTTTTTCGCTTTGTGATAATATACTCTAGTAAAGGATTGAATGGAACCTGAGGAAGGAAGAGATACATTGGAGAAGAAGAAAAAGCGGATCGGGGATCGCTTTGACGCGACGCTGGTGCGGGACGCGGATCCCATGCACGGCTTCATGCCCTATCTTTACCCGCATCGCGCGGACAACGAGGCCTTCATCGAGGAGACCGTGGATCTGACGGCGCTGAACGCCTTTCTGGAGAAGAAGAACGCAAATCTCGATCACGCGCACCGCTACACCATCTTCCACTGCGTGGCCTGCGCGCTGATCAAGACGGTGACGCTGCGCCCGAAGATGAACTACTTCATCCAGGGCATGCGGCTCTACAAGCGCGACGAGCTCTCGCTGGCCTTCGTGGTGAAGAAGCAGTTCGACGACCACGGCGAGGAGGCCCTGGCCTTCAAAAAGTTCGTCCCGGAGACCACGCTGGATTCCTTCCACGAGGAGATCATGAAGGAGATCTTCGAGTGCCGCCGCAGCGACAAGGTGGACAATTCCACCAAGGGCATGGCCTTCTTCATGAAGCTGCCGCGCTTCATTCTGCGCCCGGTGGTGTACATACTGCGTCGCCTGGACTTCTTCGGCAAGGTGCCCTACGATTTGATCAAGACCGACCCGAACTACGCATCGATCTTCATCTCCAACCTGGGTTCCATCAAGCTCAACGCAGCCTACCATCACCTGAGCAACTGGGGTACGAATTCGCTGTTCGTGGTCATTGGTCAGAAGCACAAGGAGCCGGTGTTTGCCGAGGATGGCAGCTACGTGATGCACGAGATTCTGCATGTTGGCGTGACGCTGGACGAGCGCATCGCCGACGGCTACTACTACGCAAGGAGCATTGCGCTGTTCAAGCACATCATGGAGCATCCGGAGCTCCTGGACCGTCCCGCCAATGAGGAGGTAGACCTGTGATTATCCCGAAGCCGCAAAACGTAAAGACCCCGTGGATGCCCTTCATGAACGGCATTCCCGCACAGCTGGACTACTTCGAGGGCAGCATGTGCGAGGCCGTGGAGAACATCGCGAAGAAATACCCCAACGTCATCGCCTATGACTTCATGGGCAGCCATACCAATTACCGCAGGTGCGTGGAGGAGATTCACGCCTGCGCACGGGCGCTGCGCGCCGCCGGCGTGAAGGAGAACGACCGAGTGACCATCGCCATGCCCAACTGTCCACAGGCGGTGTCCATGTTCTATGCCATCAACATGGTGGGCGCCATCGCCAACATGATCCATCCGCTGTCCGCCGAGGGCGAGATTGAGTTCTATCTCAACGACTCCAAGTCCGTGGCCGCGCTGACTCTGGATCAGTTCTACGGAAAGTTCGCCAACATCCGCCAGAACACCCCCGCGCTCAAGACGCTCATCGTCGCCAGCATCAAGGACGCGCTGAACCCGGTGATGAAGCTGGGCTACGCGCTCACCGAGGGCAAGAAGGTGCCGAAGCTCCCCGAGGACGGTTCTTACATCACCTGGAAGCAGTTCATCTTAAACGGCAAGCAGTTCACCGGCGATCCCCGTGTGAAGCGCGTGGGCGAGCAGCCCGCCGCCATCTTGTACAGCGGCGGCACCACCGGCGTAACCAAGGGCATCCTGCTCTCCAACCTCAACTTCAACGCCCTGGGTGCGCAGATCATCGCCACCAACCCCATCTTCACGGTGGGCGACAAGATGCTGGCCATCATGCCCATGTTCCACGGCTTCGGCTTGGGCGTGAGCATCCACTCCATGCTGGTCAACGGCGGCCGCTGCGTGCTGGTGCCGCGCTTCACGCCCCAGACCTATGCGGAGCTGCTGCGCAAGCACAAGCCGAACTTCATCGCAGGCGTACCCACGCTGTACGAAGCGCTGCTGCGCCTGGATGGCCTTAACGATCTGGATCTTTCCTGCCTGAAGGGCATGTTCTCCGGCGGCGATTCCCTGCCGGTCGAGCTGAAGAAGCGCATCGACGCCTTCCTGAAGGATCACAAGGCCACCATCGAGGTGCGCGAGGGCTACGGCACCACCGAGTGCGTCACCGCCAGCTGCCTGACCCCGTCGGGCCTCGCCCGCGAGGGTTCCATCGGCATCCCCTTCCCGGACACCTACTACAAGATCGTGATGCCCGGCACCGAGATCGAGGTGCCCTACGGCCAGGAGGGCGAGATCTGCCTGGCGGGCCCCACGGTGATGATGGAGTACGTCAACCATCCCAAGGAGACCGCGGATACCCTGCGCAAGCACGCCGACGGCCTCACCTGGGTGCACACCGGCGACCTGGGCGTGATGGACAAGGACGGCTACATCTACTTCCGCCAGCGCATCAAGCGCATGATCGTCACCAGCGGCTACAACGTCTATCCCTCCCAGATCGAGGGCATCCTGGACAAGAACGAGTGCGTGCACATGAGCTGCGTCATCGGCGTGAAGGACCCCTACAAGATGCAGAAGGTGAAGGCCTTCATCGTGCTCAAGCCCGGCTACGAGCCCACCGACGAGACCCGCGAGAAGATCATGGACTACTGCCGCAAGCACATCGCCAAGTACGCCCTGCCCTACGAGATCGAGTTCCGCGACGAGCTGCCCAAGACCCTGGTCGGCAAGGTCGCCTATCGAATTCTCGAGGAGGAGGAAGCCAAGAAGACGGCATAACCGTAGTAAGCGTAGGGCGGGGTGCCCTCACCCCGCCGACTGGCGAACCGCCAGTGGTACATCGCTGACGCGGTTAAAGCGAACGAGTCCCTATCCCCATAGATCAGAGGGATAGGGACTCTGTGTTTCTTTTCTATACTTCGTTCTCTGCGAACCCGAAATCTGCCCCGGCGGCAATGGGGCAGATTTCTTGCGTCTGTTTTTTGGAGAATTGCTGCTGAAATTCGCTCTGCAAAACCGTAGGGCGGGGTGCCCTCACCCCGCCGCGCATTGTTTCAGCCGCAGAACTCCTTCAGCATGCGGATGTGCTCCGGTGTGGTGCCGCAGCAGCCGCCCAGGATGCTCGCGCCGGCCTTCTTGAGCTGCTGCATCTCCCGGGCAAACTTGCCGGGGCTCATGCCGTAGACGGCGCTGCCGTCGCTCTGGATCACCGGAAGTCCCGCGTTGGGCTTGGCGATCAGCGGAAGATCGGTGTGCGCGCGCATCCGCTGAATCACGCTGACGTAGAGCTCCGGGCCCTGACCGCAGTTCACGCCGATGGCGTCCGCGCCCAGCGCCGGCAGGGTCTGCGCCGCCAGCTCCGCGTCGCCGTCGAAGTAGGCCGCGCCCACCGCGTCCAGCGTCAGCGTGCACATCACCGGCAGGTCGCACACCGAGCGGATGGCCTCGATGGCCGCGCTGCACTCCGTCACGCCCAGCATGGTCTCCAGACCGATCAGATCCACGCCCGCGTTCAGCAGCGCCTGCGCCTGCTCGCGGTAGATTTCGATCAGCGCATCGTAGCTCACGCCGCCTTCGGCATCCACGGGCTTGCCGGTGGTGGTCATGTCCCCGGCGACGTACGCCCGACCATCCACCGCGTCGCGGGAGATAAGCACCAGCGCGCGGTTCATCTCCGCCAGTTTATCCTCCAGCCCGTACATGGAAAGGCTCAGGCGGTTCGCGCTGAAGCTGGGCGCGTAGACGATCTGGCTGCCCGCCTCCACGTAGGCGCGCTGCAAATTCTTCAAAATCTCGGGATTCTCCAGCACCCACTGCTCGGTGCACACGCCCACGGGCATGCCGCTGGCGCGCAGGTTGGAGCCGGTCGCGCCGTCCAGAATCACGGGGCCTTTGTCGAGCAGCGCTTGAAATTCACTTCGGGTCATGGGGTTTTCCTCGCTTCCTTTTGTATCAGCTGCCCTTTATCATACCACAAGGACGGGTAGAATTCAATCCCGCGCCGCCAGCAGGCGCTCGATTTCACCTCCATAGAAGCTGCAAAGCTCCTGCGCGGCCTCCATGCTGGCGGCCTCGGTGACGATGCGCAGCTCGGATCGCAGTTCGTCAGGCCCCAGCCACGCCCAGCTGTCGCTCCGGCACAGCCGCACGCCGCCACCCAGCTCCGCATTGTCCGCCTCCTCCGCGATGGCGTGCAGCAGGCGGCCGCTTTCCGAGGACGGCACGTGCAGCCTACGCGTGCTGCGGAAGGCTGCGGGCATGTTCCGCTTCCATTGATCGTAGGAACGCCCCGATTCCGTCAGCCGCGACAGAAAGCGCAGTGCGAAGCGGATTCCGTCCAGTTGGATGGAAAACTGCCGGGGAGACTTCTCCGCCAGCGCGCCCATCCACGCCGCCGGTTCGCCCGCCACGTACACGGCCTGCGCGCCGTAGCGCTGCGCCAGCGCATCGATGGCCCGGGTGGCGTACACCGGCAGGATCAGCCGCATTTCGCCCGCCTCCAGGGCCGTCCAGGCGCAGGCCAGCTGGCGCTGCACCTCGTCCATCCGGCCCAGGGGATCGGCAAACACCGCCTGCTCGCCATTGTCGGAGAGCAGCACGCCCAGCTCGCCCGGGGCGACTTGCAGCTGCTCCGGATCCCACTCGCAGCGCACGCGCAGCCCCGCCCGCACGAAGCTCTGCTCGGCAAGGCTCAGCAGGTGGCTATTCTGGGCGCAGAGCGCGATCTCTGGCGCGCGCAGGGGATCGGCCTCGAAGCAGGCGGCCGCGTCGGCGATATAGGCGATGTCGGTGCGCCCGGCGCTCTGTATCGCCCGTGTGATGCCGCTGAACGGCCCGGCGTAGTCCTGCCGTTCGCAGAGCTTGAGGATGGCGCGCTGGGTCTTCTCCTGGATGCGCGCGCCGTCTGCCCACAGCGGCGTCAGGCTCGCGTCCTCCACCAGCATGGCCGCGTCCGTGTGCAGCGCGGAGAGGCTGTGGCGCAGCTGGGGCAGGCTGCACACGCCCGCATCGATCAGCTGCACGCCCTGGGCCATGGCCCCCGCGGCCACCGCGTGCCACAGCGCCGCCGCCACCGTGGACGGCCCACGCCCCAGCAGCAGCTCCCGGGGCTTCATCTCCGCGATGCAGGCGCTCACGCTGCGCGCCGCCTGGGCGGGAGATTCCAATTGCAGCGCCCCTGCCACGAAGCGCTGCTCCCGTCTCGAACCCCACACGATGTTTTCCTTCGGACGGTCGCCCTCGGGCAGGGACTTCTCCGGCCAGAGCTTCACGCCCGGCGGCAGCACGGCCCGCGCGCCCACGATGGAGTGGCTGCCCACGCAGCTCTCCTCGAACAGCTGCGCGCCCTCGCCGATCACCGCGCCCCTGCCAATCACACAGCCCCGCAGCTGCGCCCCGGCTTCCACGCGCACGCCGGGGAACAGCACGCTGCGCTTGATGCTCGCGCCCGATGCCACGAAGCAGTTTTCGCCGACGGCGCTGTACGCGCCGATGTGCGCGCCGGAGCAGATGTGCGCGCCCGGGGCGATCCAGCAGGGCGCTTCAATGGTGCAGCCCTCCTCCACGATCGCGCCGTCGCAGGGGGCGTTGAACGGCCCCTCCAGGCCCTCCAGATGAATCCTCCCCTCCAGCGCGTCGACATGTACCTGAAGATAGGCGGAGACGTCGCCCACGTCGCACCAGTAGCCCTCCGCCGTCCAGCCGTAGAGCGCCACGCCCGCCTCCAGCAGCGCCGGGAACAGGTCGTGACCGAAGTCATAGGGTCGGTCGGCAGGGATCCTTTGCAGAATCTCCGGCTCCAGGATGTAGATGCCGGTGTTGATGCGGTCGGAGTACACGTCGCAGCGCCCGGGCTTTTCGTGGAAGGAGCGGATGCGCCCGTCTGCGTCCGTTACCACCATGCCGTACTCCTGGGGCGCACCGGACTTCTTCAGAATCAGCGTTGCCGCTCCGCCGTGGGATTCGTGAAAGCGCAGCGCGGCGGCGAGGTCAAAGTCGGTCGCGCCGTCGCCGGAGAGCACGATGAAGCGCTCGTTCAAAAAGTCCTCCGCCTGCTTCACGCTGCCGGCGGTGCCCAGAGGAGTCTGCTCGATATAGTAGCGCAGATGCACGCCCAGCCGCTCCCCGTCCTGAAATGCGTCCTGAACGGCCTCGGGCAGATAGCCCAGCGTCGCGCCGATTTCGTGAATGTCATATTTGTGAAGCAGCCGTATGGCGCGCTCCATCAGGGGCTTGCCCAGCAGATGCAGCATCGGCTTCGGACAATCGCATGTCAGGGGCCTCAGGCGCGAACCCTCGCCGCCCGCCATGATGATCGCTTTCAAAATGTTTCACATCCCTTTCCTTGTGCGCAGTGCGCAGCGTAGAAATGCCGCGGTGCGGCATTCACGCGCTATTTTCCCCAACACGTCCCGGTTTCATACAAAATTATATTTCCGTGAATTTGACAAATATGCATCCATCGAATATACTGGAGGAAAAATCAGGGAAGCGGGAGGAAAGATCATGAAAAGAATGCTGCTGGTGCTGCTGGTGATTGCGCTGTGCATCCCCTTCGGCGCACTTGCCGAGGAGACGCTGCAAATCGTGAACTGTCAGGACTGGGTGTCGCTGCGCAGCGCGCCGGACTCCGACTCGGAGCGTCTGGCGCAGGTTCCGCTGGGCGCATACGTCACCGGCGAATACGATCCCTATTCGGAGTTCAGCTATTGCAGCTACGAGGGCGTCTCGGGCTACATCCTGAACGAGTATCTGGAAGCGCCGGCGCTTGCGGCGCAGGTGGACAACCTCACCGTTCTCGCGACGCGCAGTTACAGCGGCAGCGGCGAGATCATGGAGGTCGCGTGCCTGGATGCCGGTGGCGGCGAATGCTGGCGGCGCACGTTTGAATCGCCCTATAGGACGGAGCTGAACTGCACAGACGCCTTCGTGGCCGGAACGGCGGAGAATCCCATGGTCATTGTGCACGTGTCGGGCGTTGGCCTGACGGCGCTGGATCCGGAGACGGGCGGGGATATCTGGACGCTGGGCGACGATGTGGTGAACCTGGGCGGCAGCCTGAGCTGCGCGGTGGGTGAGGACGGCACGATGTACCTCGGCGGCTACTACGGCCCCGACCCGGTGGCGATCTCTGTGGATGGCGAGCTGCTGTGGCAATCCTCCTCGGTGTACGGCGAGGGGGACGACTATCCGCTGGAGTTCTGGTGGCTGTACGAGCTGGAGCTCGGGCCGGACGGACTGATCGCAACCTACGACATGGGCATGGACGATCAGGGAACGGAGTGCGGCGGAGAGGTGCTGTACAGTCTGGAGGGCGAGCTGCTGAGCTATCGCTATTTGTACGATATGTATTGATGCAAAGAAAAAATCGCGGCGGTATTGTGGAAATACTGCCGCGGTTTTGATTTGGGAAGCCTTACAGAATGTACTTGCGCACGTCCTTGGCGTGGGCATCGTTGCCCAGCTGGGCGTTTACGTAGTCCGCGTCGATGCTGACGCAGACCTCGGGGGCGTCGCCGCCGCCGGCGTTGAAGGCGATGTCGTTGAGAATCTTTTCGAGCATGGTGTGCAGGCGGCGCGCGCCGATGTTCTCGGCGGTCTCGTTGGCCTGCCATGCGCACTCGGCGATGGTCTGGAGGGCGGAATCCTGGAAGTCCAGCGACACGCCGTCCACGCCCAGCAGCAGCTGGTACTGGCGGATCAACGCGTTCTCCGGCTGGGTCAGGATGCGCTTGTAGTCCTCCACGGTGAGGGGCTTGAGATCCACGCGCACCGGGAAGCGGCCTTGCAGCTCGGGGATCAGGTCGGTGACCTTGGCCACGTGGAACGCGCCCGCCGCGATGAAGAGCATGTGGTCGGTCTTGACGGGGC
>JAUNNK010000228.1 GCA_030537335.1 Clostridia bacterium
TCTCCAGCTTCGTCAGCAGCAGCACGTTGGCGGACATGTTCGCCAGACGCTCGGACTCGGTCACGATGATGCGGGTGTACTCCTTGCGTTGGGCCTCGGTGAGGTCGTCCCGCTCCAGCTGCTTGGCGAAGCCACGGATGGATACGATGGGCGTCTTGAACTCGTGGCTGAAGTTGTTGATGAAGTCCGTGCGGAACAGCTCGATGGAGCTGAGCTCCTCGGCCATGTGGTTGTAGCTGGTGATCAGCTCGCGGATCTCGCCCACGCTGTCCTCCTCGTTGAGGCGGATGCTGAAGTCACCCTGGGAGACCTTCTTCATCGCGTCGTTCACCCGATGGATGGGGCGCAGCTGCCGCCCGCCGAAGCCCGCCGCCAGTAGCACCGCAAAGAGGATGCACAGCAGCACCAGAAGCAGCGGCCACAGCGCAAAGCGCATCAGCGGTTGCATCACGCCCGTGCGCAGCAGCAGCATGTAGCTGGAGCTGGTCATCAGGCCGGCGTTGATCAGGATCGCCAGCAGAAAGAAGGTCAGCAGGTGGCCGAGGGAAGCGTTCTCCCCCGCGCCGCGGCGCTTCCTCCGGGGCGCGTCCTTCCTGTGGCGCTTCATCCGCGCTTCACCGCCTTGTAGCCCAGGCCACGAACGGTGACGATCTCAAAATCGTTGTTCCTGCGGAAGCGGTCGCGCAGGCGGTTGATGTGCACGTCCACGGTGCGCTCGTCGGACTCGCTGTCCATATCCCAGATCTCGTCCATCAGCTGGCGGCGCGTGAAGATCTTGTTCTGATAGGAGAGCAGCTTGAACAGCAGCATGAACTCCTTCTTCGGCAGCTCCGCCACGCCCTCGTCGCTGGTGACGGTGAGGGAATCGTAGTCCAGCACCGTGTTTCCGATCTCCAGCCGGTGCTCGTTGACGATGCGGGAGCGCCGCAGCAGCGCGGCGATGCGCAGCAGCATCTCCTCCTCGTCCACGGGCTTGACCATGTAGTCGTCCGTGCCGATGATGAAGCCCTTGTGCTTGTCCGCGGGCTTCTCCTTGGCCGTGACCATCAGAATCGGGATCTCGCAGCCGGACGCGCGCAGGGTCTCGGTGAACTCGTAGCCGTCCATGCGCGGCATCATGATGTCCAGCACGATCAGATCCACGTGCTTGCGGTCCAGCACCTCCAGCGCCTCAACGCCGTCCCGGGCGGGAATCGGCTCGTAGCCATTCTGGGAGAGCACCGCCTGCATCAGCTTGCGGGTGTTGTCGTTGTCCTCAACCACCAGTATATGAAACATTTTCTCACCTCATTTGGCTCCATTTTAGCCGCGGCGTATAAACCGAGTGTGAACCATCCCTATTATACATGATTTTGCCCGAATATGCGAGCGCCTGGAATTGTTCTGAACTGGAAAAAATCTGTTTAAAAAAGGTTCACATACCGGAGGTAGAATAAGGTTTGGAGGAATGAAGTACCTATGGACAACGCAATGATGATTCCTGACACGCCCACCGCAGCGGCGTTTCAGCAGCAATACCGGGAGATGATGCAGCTCTATTCCGCAGCCGTGCGGGAGGTGCGCACCAAGGTGGAGATTCTGGACGAGGAATTCCGAACCCGCTACGCCCACAACCCCATCCACCACATCGATTCCCGCCTGAAGAGTCCCCAGAGCATGATGAAGAAATTGGCGCGCAAGGGCCTGCCCCAGACGCTGGAGGCCGCCGAGGCCAATCTGAACGACATCGCCGGCGTGCGCATCGTGTGCAACTACCTGGACGACATCTACCGCATCGCCGACCTTCTGCAGCGCCAGCGGGACGTGGAGTTCGTGCATCGAAGGGACTACATCGAAAATCCCAAGGAGTCCGGCTACCGCAGCCTGCACCTGGTGATCCGCATCCCGGTGTTTCTGTCCAGCCACACGGAGCTGGTGCCGGTGGAGGTGCAGATCCGCACCATCGCCATGGACTTCTGGGCCTCGCTGGAGCACCAGCTGCGCTACAAGTCCAACCACGAGACCACGCTGCAGCTGCGCCGCCGCCTGCAATCCTGCGCCGAGGCCAGCGCGGCCCTGGA
>JAUNNK010000229.1 GCA_030537335.1 Clostridia bacterium
TAGCAGGGCACGAAGCCGAACTCGGTCTGGAACGCCGGCCAGCACTTGTTGGCCATGACCACGTACTTGGCGGCGCCCTTGTTGTTCTCGATCCAGTCGAGCAGGGTCAGTTCATACTGTGCCAGGCGGGGCAGAATACCGGGCATCTTGTTGCCTTCGCCCAGTTCGGCTTCCATCTCGGCGATCTTCGCGGGGATGCGGGGATCGTTTGCATGCTCCTTATAGGACTTCAGCAGGTCCAGCTCGGAGTTTTCCTGAACGTTGATGCCCAGCTTGAACAGAGGGGCGATGGGGGCGTTGCAGGCGAGGAAGTCGAAGGGGCGGGGGCCGAAGGTGATGATCTTCAGGTCGCGCAGGCCCAGCAGAGTGCGGGCGATGGGCGTGAACTCCTCGATCATGTCGGCGCACTCCTCGGCGGTGCCGACGGGATACTCCGGAATGTAAGCCTTGATGCCGCTGAGCTGCAGGTTGTAAGATGCGTTCAGCATGCCGCAGAATGCGTCGCCGCGGTCGCTGGACAGAACGCCGATGTTCTCCTCAGCGGCAGCGATGAACATGGTGGGGCCGTCGAACAGTTTTGCAATGGCGGTTTCCGGACCCTCGGGGCCGAAGTTGCCGAGGAAGACGGTCAGCGCGTTGATGCCGGACTTCTTGAGGTCCTCGTAGGCTTCCATGACGTTTGCGTCAATGCCGCCCTCGATGATGACCGGGCACTCATAGATGTCATAGCCACGGTTCTTCAGCGCTGCAACGACTGCCTTGCGGCGGGTTTCGGACAGAGTGATCGGGAAGCAGTCGCGGCTGACTGCAATAATGCCCATCTTGACCTGCGGAATGTTGTTCATAGGAATTACCTCCAATCAATATTGTGAATTTTGTTTTGCCTGAATCCACAGTATACAGATATAGTGTAACATTTCCTTAGCAATTCGTCAAGCTGCCAAATTCACTGAAAAAGAAGAAATATTTCCGATTGTTTACGCATTTTCGTCGGAACGCCCACTGCGGCCTAGAAGCTCGTCGGTGGAAACCTCCAGCACATCGGCGAGAGCGATAAGTGTGGCGAAGGAAGGCTCGCGCTTTCCCTGCTCATAGCATTGATAGGTGCGCAATGCCACATGGATTGAGTCGGCAACCTGCGTCTGCGTCAGCCTGCGCTCCATGCGTATTTCCCGAAGGCGCTTTCCAAAGGACAAGTGCGTACCTCCCTTCAAATCATTGACTACGTACAAATTGTACGGTATAATATGATGGGAGAACAACGTGCGAAACGCACGTAATTGAGATGGGAGTATATGCAATATGAAGCTCAAAAAAGCGCAAAAAGATGATCCCAGGCGGTGCGAAAACTGTACGCACTTCTATCAGCATTACTTCATGCCCAAATATCAGGAGGGAAAGCTGATGGCGTGCGACTGCGGCCATTGTTACCATGAACGGCGCAGAACCACCCGCCCGGACCGCTGCTGCGAGTCCTTTGAGATGCGCGAGATCACCGAAATTCCCGAAACCAATCAACCGCTGCAGCTCTACATCCTGCCAGGTATTTCAAACCCGAAGGGGAAGTAAGAAATCCGCCTCATTCTTGCCGAGGCGGATTTCGAGCATAAACGGTCGTTTCAATCGGAAAGAAACGAAGAAAATCGCTCCCATGATCTACGGGAGCGATTTTCGGTCGCAAACTACACGGCAGTATGTGGCTGCAGGCCCAGCCTGCGTGGCGGCTCGCTACGTAAGAAATCCAGTTCATTCTTGCCGAACTGGATTTCGGGGGAAAGCAAGGTGCACATTTGGATAGAAACACAGCGCCTCTATCCCTCTGATCTATGGGGATAGAGGTGCGTTCACACAAACACGGCAGTATCCGCCCGTGGCGGCTCGCCACCCACGGAGGGAGCGCCTCCGGCGCGACTAGCGCCGAGGACACCACTGTACCGCAGGCGCGTAGCTGCGGGGCGGCTTCGCCGTCACGCAGCCGACATCAGAAGTCGGCGTTGCCGGTGGTGCGGGGGAAGGGCAGCACGTCGCGGATGTTGGCGATGCCGGTGAGGTACAT
>JAUNNK010000230.1 GCA_030537335.1 Clostridia bacterium
GAATGCCAGCCTGTCACGCTGGAGGTCGAGGGTTCGAGCCCCTTCCGCATCGCCACCATGCTCCTTCATGTTCTCCCACATGAAGGAGCTTTCCTTTTGTCCAGAAGCGCTTCATGCATAGGAACAGGCTCCGGAATTCTCTCCGGAGCCTGTTTCCATACGCGTCGCGTCAGTAGCCGATCGACGCAAGCACCCGATCCACCGTCCGCGCCAGCATGACGCTGAAATCCGCGCTCACGGCAGGCTGTGCGCCCTCCGCGATGCAGCGGCCCAGCTGCTCGACCTCGAGGCAGTAGTTGTTCGGCACCTCCACCGTGCGAACCTCCTCCAGGCCGTCAAAGGTTTTCACCCGATAGGACAGCGTGCCGGGACAGTTGAAGCCGAAGTCCACCGAGACGATCGAGCCCTTGGTTCCGTGGATCTGGAAGCGGTCCAGCGCCGAGTTCTTCTCCGTCGCCAGCACCATGCCGCAGGCAAAGTTCGCCTTCGCACCGCCGTCGTATTCAAACACGCCGGTGGCATAGGTGTCGATGTGGTTCTCCGCAAAGCTCGCCACCGCGCGCACGTCCTGCGGCTCCCGGCCCAGCATGCGCTGGATGAAGCTCATGGCGTACACGCCCAGGTCGTAGGTACAGCCGCCCAGCGTCTCCCGGCGCATGCGGATGTTGGTCATGTCGTAATCGGAGGTGATCAGCGCTGCCTCCACATAGCGCACGTCGCCGATGGTTCCCCGGTCGATCTCGTCCCGCACGGCCTGAATCAGCGGGCTGTGCTGGTAGGCGAAGGCCTCCATTAGATGCACGCCGTTCTCTTTCGCCACGCGGAACATCTCCTCCGCCTCCTGCGCGGTGGGCGCCAGCGGCTTCTCGCACAGCACATGCTTGCCCTTCCGCAGCGCACACAGCGTCCACTCGTAGTGCATGGTGTTGGGCAGCGGAATGTAGACGGCCTCGATCTCCGGATCGTCCAGCAGCGCATCGTAGCTGCCGTAGGCGCGCGCAAAGCCGTACTTCTCCTTGAACGCCAGCGCCTTTTCCAGCGTGCGTCCCGCATTGGCCACCAGCTCGCAGTTCTCCGCCAGCGCCATACCCCGCGCCGTGTCGCGCTCAAAGATGTAGGCGGTTCCGAGCACACCCCACTTGATCTTTCTCATATGTTTCTCCCTCTTTCAGAACGATGGAATTTGCTTTCCGGATGGTTTCATTCTACCACATTCAGGATGTGCCCGCAATACAAACAGACGCGGAACCCCGCCGGTTCTGCGTCTGCCTGTATGATTGCTTCACTTCGCGTACATTTGCTCCAGTATGAAGCGAATAATTGGTCCGGGCAGGATCTTGGAGAGCAGGATGCAGCCCTTGTAGACGATGCCGATGGTGTTGTAGGGCTTGACCCGCTTCTTCAGGGCCAGCTTCGCGATGAAGGCCCCGGCCACGGCGGGGTCCATGCCGTTCTTCTCGTCCTTCTCCATGCGCGCCACGGAGCGCGCGATGCGCCCGCCGTAGGCGTCGTCCCCGGCGATGCTCTTGCTGCGCGCCGCGGTGAAGCCGGACCTGATGTCGCCGGGCATCACGCAGCACACGCTCACGCCGTAGGGGTGCACCTCGTTGGCCACGGACATGGTCAGGGCGTTGACCGCCGCCTTGGAGATGGAGTACCAGGCCTGGAAGGGGATCGGCAGCGGCCCCGCCACCGAGCTGAGGTTCACGATGCGGCCCGAACCGGCCTTTCGCATGTGGGGCAGCACCGCGCGGATGGTGTTGTTCATGCCGAACAGGTTCACGTCCATCAGGCGGCGCGCGTCGGCCTCCTCGGTGAACTCAAACGCGCCGGAGATGCCGAAGCCCGCGTTGTTGATGAGCACGTCGATCCGGCCCTCCCGGGCGCAGACCTCGTCCACGGCCGCACGCACCTGCTGCGCGTCCGCAACGTCCACGCGCATGTGCTGCATGAAGTCAAACTCCGCGTCGCGGCGGCTTAACTCGTATACCCTGCAGCCCTGCGCCGCCAGGCGCTTCGCCGTCGCAAGGCCGATGCCGCTGG
>JAUNNK010000098.1 GCA_030537335.1 Clostridia bacterium
TTGGGCTTACTTTGTCTTCCCTTTTGCTCTCACCCCAACTTTTATTATAGAGCCGAAAAGAATGACAATAACGCCTGATTCCAGCGCCTCTACGTTGCAAAATAAAAAGAACATCCGGCAGGATTGTATCAAATCCAGCCGGATGTGTGGCGGAGAAGGAGGGATTCGAACCCTCGAGACGCTTTTGACGCCTACACGATTTCCAGTCGTGCGACCACTTTTCTGGTCGCGAACTGAACCGCTTTGCGGTCGACGTGGGCGTACACATCCGCCGTCGTTGTATACTGAGCATGGCCCATGATCTCTTGCAGTACCTTGATCGGTACACCCTCAGTAGCCGCCACAGCCGCCATTGAGTGCCGCAGCCCGTGCAAGGTGATGCGCGGCACGTCTGCGCGGGCGCAGGCCGCATCCAAGGCGCGCTGGAGCGCGTCGGGCGTGGCCTGAACCACGCGCTCACCCTGCCGAAGAAACCGAAGTTGATCGGCAAGCATCGACGGCAGGGGCACGTCCCGAACCGAACTCAGGGACTTCGGTGAAGTCTCCATCAACTGACCATCAATGCGAATCAACTGCCGCCGCACATGCAGCACGCACCCGGCAAAGTCAACGTCAGTCCATCGCAGTCCAAGAATCTCGCCGCGACGTAATCCACAACATATCCCCAAGAGCCAAGCGGGATAGAATGGATCCGCAGCAGCGCGCGCAGCTCTGAGCAGCTCCGCAGCCTGATCGGGTGTCAGCCAGGGTGTCATCTGACTGCGGTGTCGAACCTTGTCGACGCACTCCATCGGCGACCAGGGAATGATTCTCTGACGTACGGCATCCCGGAGCGCAGCACCCACCAGAATCTGCACAAGCTGGGCCTGACGCGTGTAACCCTTGCCGAGGATCGGCGACAGCAGCACGATCAAGTCCTCCGGTGCAATCTGATCGAGGGGCATTGACCCCACTGGAGACGGCGCAATGTACTTGCGCAGGGAACCACGGTATCCGCTGATCGTGCTCGGAGCCAACCGAATCGACCTTCGTTCAATCCAACTTTCAACCCAACATGCCAATGTTACCATAAACATCACCACTACTATGGTAACACCAGAAAGGAGCATCAGTATGAATTATGCAGGACAATCAGATAACAATACAATGACAAGAAATACCGAACAGGATCATCAGTATAATGATTATAATAAGGCACACGCTGCCGGGCGTTTTCTCACTCCTGAGGACTGCGAATGCATAAAAGATGCATACGCCGCCAACATTGCCGACAGCATGACGGGCGCTGTTGCACACATGATCGAACAGGCGTTCGATAAGGGCTTGACGGCATCCGAGATCGTGATGGCGATCGAGGAGACGGGCTTTGCACCCAGACCATCGCCTTATTACCTGAAGGCGATCCTTGAACGGTGGGCTGAGTACGGTGTCACCGTCTCCAAGATACGGCACCTGTCGAGGATGAACCACGCCGAACCGTGGTGGAAGTGACGCAGCTCAGTGAATCTTGGAGAGATGCTTCATCAGGGTCGTGTACTGCGAGACGATGTTCGCTTCGAAGTACTTCTCCAACCACTCTTGCGGGGTCATGGCGTTGAAGCTGGCGACGTGACACAGCTTTGTGAAGTCCTCTTCCGACAGCTTAATGGTGATCGACTTGGTTTTCATGGTCAAACCTCCTGACGTGATGTTGATGGGGACGGGTGGCGATGCTCCGCGGTATGTTTGTAGCCCACCCCTGTTATGCTGTGCACCGCGCGCTCGCCCCCCTCCCCCCATTGCGCTATCGCGCCCCCCCAACCCCCCTCGGGGCCTGCGGCCCCCCGATCGGAAATCGATCTTGATGGGGGGCAGGGGGGCTTTTTCGGGCCCCGGCGCAAGCGCCGGCCGGCGCTATCAGCGCCTTGCCGCGCGCGGCCTGTCGCGTTTGCGGTCCCTCCCTCGGTGGGTCCGTTCCCTCTCGGGGGTTCCGGGGTCCTCCGCTCGGAATGGGCGCGCCAACCGCGCGGCGGATTCCGGGGCGCGCTCGTCCCTCGCGCGGAGGCCCCTCCTTGCCGGTCTCCGCGCCGCTTCGCCGCGCTTCGATCGGCAATTCCTCCCCCTGTCAACCGCCGCGCGACAAGGCGCGCCTTGCGGTTCTGGGGCTGCGCGCCCTCGGTCGCCTTGCCTGCGGCATTCCGTTCGCGCCCTCGGGCGCGTGCCTGGCCTCGGGCTGCGGCCCTCGGCTGCGGCGGTTTGCCTGGGCTGGCGCCGCTGCGGCGGCGCCATTTTTTGCCCGCGCTGGTCTCGGCCTTCGCGCCTGCGGGCGCTCGTCGCCTTCGCGGCGCGCCTCCGCTGCGGCTCCCGGCGCTTCCTGCTCCGGCTCGGCCTCGATCAAGGGCTTGCGCGGGCTGGGTTGCGCGCCTGCGGGCGCGCTTCGGCGCTCCTTGGCTCCGCTTCGCTCCCGCCCCGCGCCTGTGGCCGCTGCGGCGGCGGGGCTGGGTTGCGCCGCTGCGGCGGCGCGTGAAGAAAACAAGGGCGTTTCAGCCAGCGTCCAATGGTACACAGTTCTCACCCGTCTCCGGGTATTTCGCGCTCAGCATCTCCGCCCGCACCAGCGAAAGAACATAGGCGCTCACCGTCTGCTGTCGGGCGCATGCCCGCGCCCTGATCCGCGCCAACTGATCCTCCGTGCACCGCACATGCAGCTGTGCGTCAATCCCGGCGCACACAAAGCGCCCCTGTCGATCCCGGTGCCTGTTGTGCCATTCCCAGCCCATTTTCCCCACCTCCATGCAAATTTTATCACGTTACTGTATGACAGTGCAACAGCATTATCGAACAAATGTTCTGTATTTGTGACACGTTTATTACAAAATTATGACGATGCTTTAAGAGTGAATGTGAAAACGCCCGGAAACTTGCAATTCTGTCGGACAAAACCGAGAATAGAGCTGGAAGGAGGTGAAAGGAGAAGTGCAGAAGCCGAAAATCAGCATCCGGATCGACAGAAAAGAGCTATCGGAATTGACCATGCTGGCGGCTGCGGAGGGGAAAACGGTGTCAGAGTTCATCCGGGAAATCATCTATGCATTCCTGGAGGAACATAGTTAACCCCCGGTGTCACCACACACCGAGGGTCAAAGAGCTGGTGTCTATGCAGGACAACCAGATGGCGGAGAAGGAGGGATTCGAACCCTCGAGACGCTTTTGACGCCTACACGATTTCCAGTCGTGCGCCCTCGACCAAGCTAGGCGACTTCTCCACAATATTCACTTGTTCGCACCGGACGGGTCAGATCCGGTGCTGTCAACAGATGATATTATAGCACAGGAATTGCCACAAAGTCAATACCCAAATGCGAGTTTCCGTCAATTTTTTTGCCGCAGGGGTGACATTGAGGTTTTCCACCGGACAGGTATCGCCATTCCATAAATGCGGGCGGAGCGTTATGCTCCGCCCGCAATGCGTCAGTGGGCGAATTGGCTGTTGTAGAGCTCGGCGTAGAAGCCAGCCTCATTCAATAGCTCGGCGTGGGTGCCCTTTTCCACGATGCGGCCCTCGCGCATCACCAGAATCTGATCCGCATTTTCGATGGTGCTCAGACGGTGGGCGACGATGAAGCTGGTGCGGCCCTGCATCATGGTGGCGAAGGCGTTCTGAATCTTCAGCTCGGTGCGCGTGTCAATGGAGGAGGTGGCCTCGTCCAGAATCAGCATCGGCGGCAGGTTCAGCATGGCGCGGGCGATGCACAGAAGCTGCTTCTGGCCCTCGGAGAGCCCGCTGCCGTCCTCCTGGAGCAGGGTGTCGTAGCCCTGGGGCATGCGGCGGATGAAGCTGTGAGCATGGGCGGCCTTCGCGGCGGCGATGACCTCCTCCATGCTGGCGTCGGGGCGCGAGAGCGCGATGTTCTCCTTGATCGTGCCGGTGCGAATCCAGGTGTCCTGGAGCACCATGCCGTAGCTGCGGCGCAGGCTGCGGCGAGTGATCTGGCGCACATCCTGGCCACTGACGCTTATGGAGCCGCCGTCCACGTCGTAGAAGCGCATCAGCAGGTTGATCAGTGTGGTCTTGCCGCAGCCGGTGGGGCCGACGATGGCGATCCTGCGGCCCGGCGCGACGGACAGGTTGAAGTTTTCGATCAGCGGCTGCTCCGCCTGATAGCGGAAGGACACGTCCTCCATCTGCACGTAGCCGTCGGCGTGGGTGAGCTCCAGCGCGTCCTCCGGGTCGGGGGACTCCGCGGGCTCGTCGATCAGCTCGAAGATGCGCGCCGCGCAGGCGATGGCGTTCTGCAGCTCCGTGACCACGCCGGAGATCTCGTTGAAGGGCTTGGTGTACTGGTTGGCGTAGGTGAGGAAGCAGGTCAGCTGGCCGACGCTCATGTAGCCGGTGACGGCGGACAGCGCGCCAAAGATGGCCACGCCGGCGTACACCAGGGCGTTGACGAAGCGGGTGCAGGGGTTGGTGAGGGAGGAGAAGAAGGTGGCGCGCAGGCTCGCACCCTCCAGGCGGTCGTTGATCTCATCGAAGCGGCCCAGCACATTTTTCTCCTGACCGAAGGCCTGCACCACCTTCTGTCCGCTGACCATCTCGTTGATCAGCGCGGTCTGTTCGCCGCGGATGGTGGATTGCAGGCGGAACATGCTGTAGGTGCGCTTGGCGATGAACGCCGCCACGAACAGCGACAGCGGCGTGACGAACACCACGACGATGGTGGTGCCCACGCTGATGCGCAGCATGAAGAACAGCGTGATGAGGATGGTCATGACGCCGGTGAAGAGCTGGGTGAAGCCCAGCAGCAGGCCGTCGGCGAAGGTGTCCACGTCGGCGATGATGCGGCTGACCACGTCCCCGGCGGGATGGCCGTCGATGTACTTCAGCGGCAGGCGCTGCAGGTGGCGGAACGCGTCCTCGCGGATGCTGCGCACCGTGCGGAAGGTGATGCGGTTGTTGCAGATGGACATGATCCACTGGGCCAGCGCGGTGAGGAAGATGACGATGGCCATGCGCAGGAAGATCACCATCAGAGCGTCGAAGTCCACCCGGCCCGCGCAGATGATCAAATCCACCGCGTCGCCGGTGAGCACCGGCAGGTACAGCGTCAGCGCCACGGAGACCACGGCGAAGATCAGCGAGAGCACGATGTGGAGCCGGGAGTCGGCGGTGTAGGTCAGCACCCTGCGCAGGGTGGCGCGCTGTGTGGAAGTGCGTGCCTTGGACATGTCACTGCACCTCCTTCCGGAACTGGGATTCGTAGATCTCGCGGTACACGCCGCAAGTTCTGAGCAGCTCGTCGTGGGAACCGATGCCGGCAACCTGGCCGTCGTCCAGCACCACGATGCTGTCCGCGTAGCGCACGGAGTTGCTGCGCTGGGAGACGATGAACACGGTGGGGTGGTAGGGCAGCTTGCGGATCGCCATGCGCAGCCGCGCGTCGGTGGCGAAGTCCAGGGCGCTGGCGCTGTCGTCCAGGATCAGAATCTCCGGGCGGCGCACAAGCGCGCGGGCGATGGTCAGGCGCTGGCGCTGTCCGCCGGACAGGTTGCGTCCGTTCTGCTCCAGCATGCCGTCCAGACCGCCCTTGGCCGCAAGCACGTCCTCGGCCTGTGCGGCGCGCACCGCTTCAAGAATCGTATCGTCGTCGGCGTTGGGGTTGCCCCAGAGCAGGTTTTCGCGGATACTGCCCTTGAACAAAAGCGCCTTCTGGGGAACCACGCCGATGCGGCCTCGCAGCTCCTCCAGCCGGTAGCGGCGCACGTCCAGGCCGTCCACGCGGACGCAGCCCTGGGTGGCGTCGTAGAAGCGGGGGATCAGATTCACCAGCGAGCTCTTGCCCGAGCCGGTGCCGCCGATGACGCCGATCATCTGGCCACGGCGGGCGGAGAAGTGGATGTCGGTGAGCGCGTCGGAGGCGCCCTCGGCGTAGCGCAGGCTCACGTGGTCAAACTCCACGCTGCCCAGATCCGCAGCCTCGGGCGTCTCCGCGTCTCGGGGGGAGGCCATGCCCGGGCGCACGCTCAGCACGGCGCTGACGCGGTTGGCACAGGCGGCGGCCTTGGATACGGTGATGATGAGGTTCGCCAGCTTGATCAGCTCCACCAGAATCTGGCCGATGTAATTGACCAGCGCCACGATCTGGCCCTGTGTGAGCGCGCCCGCGTTGACGCGCACGGCGCCGGTGTTCAGCAGCACGATCAGCGCGAAGTTGATGGCAATGTAGGTCAGCGGGTTCATCAGCGAACTGATCTTGCCGGACAGGCTCTGCAGGCGGGTCAGTCCTGCGTGCTGGCGGTCGAATTCGGCGATCTCGTCGTCCTCCCGACCGAAGGCGCGCAGCACGCGGGTGCCGCTCAGGTTCTCACGGGTCAGCAGCAGCACGCCGTCCAGCTGGGCCTGGGTCCTTTTGTACAGCGGCATGGTGATCAGCATGATGCCGAACACGATCACCGCCAGCACCGGTATGGCCACCGCGAACACCAGCGCGCAGCACACGTCGATGGTGAAGGCCATGATCATCGCGCCGAACACGATGAAGGGCGAGCGCAGGAACAATCGCAGCGCCAGGTTGACCCCGGACTGCACCTGATTGATGTCGCTGGTCATGCGGGTGATGAGCGTGGAGGTGCCGATGCGGTCGAGATCGGCAAAGCCCAGCCGCTGAATGTGGGCGAACACCGCGTGGCGCAGCTTCGTGGCCAGGCCCACGGCGGCCTTCGCGGCGAAGTACTGGGCGGTCACGCTGCTGGCCAGGCCGATCAGGCCCAGCAGCACCAGAACCGCGCCCATGCGCAGGATGTAGCCCGCGTCGCCGCCCGGGATGCCCTTATCGACGATGGCGGCGATGACGAAGGGGACGATCAGTTCGAAGCAAGCCTCCAGCAGCTTGAACAGCGGGCCGAGGATGCTTTCTTTCCGATAATCTCGCAGATAGGATAGTACTTTTTTCATACGCTTGTGCCGTACTGGCAGGTTCACCAGCCTTTCGTGCATATTCTACCATATATACTGAATATTTACAAGCCTGTATGCAGGTTCCCGTTTTTTTCGCGCAACACGGCGCCGCTTTACAGCGGGCGGGGATTGCTATATAATATGTATATACATATCTGCACGGGAGAATGACAAAATGCATGTACTGATCGCAAACGACGACGGAATTTTCGCTCCGGGCATCCGCGCGCTGGCGAAGGCTGCCGCTGCGGCGGGACATCGCGTGACGGTGTTTGCGCCGGACGAGCAGTGCAGCGCTGCGGGCCACTCCTTCTCCATCACAAAAGCCCTGCATGCCAAGCCCGTGGAATACGGCGGCATTCGCGCCTTCAGCGTGGACGGAACGCCTGCGGACTGCGCGCGCCTGGGCCTGTACCTGCTGAAGGACGATCCCGTGGACTTCGTGCTGGCGGGCATCAACAACGGCGCGAACCGGGGCGCGGCCATCCTCTACTCCGGCACCGTGGGCGCGGCCATGGAGGCCTCGCTGTGCGGCGTTCCGGGGCTGGCGGTGTCGCTGTGCTCCCACCTGGATCGGGACTATGAGGAGGCCGCCGCGCTGGGCGTGCGCGCCATGGAGTGGGCGGTGCATCATCCGCTGCCCCGGGGGGAAATCTACAACCTGAACGTGCCCTATGGCGTGAAGATCCGGGGCGTGCGGTCGGCAAGCATCTCCAACGAGTACATCTTCCCGCCGGAGTACGCGTCGGACGGTGCGGGCGGCTACGTGCTCGGGCAGGAACAGGACGCGCTGCCGGAGACCGACCCGAATTCCGATCTGAACCTGACGAACGCGGGCTATGCGAGTATGTCGGTGCTGACCTGGAAGCTGTTGTCGGACACGCCGATGCCGGATCTGTCCGACCTTGCGCCGGAACTGGAGGAAGAATGATGCGCACGGAGCTGGAAATTGAACGGAAATATCTGATCCGCATGCCGGATGTGGCCGCGCTTGCCGCCATGCCGGGCTGCGTGATCTGGGACGTGGAGCAGACCTATCTTGACCGGGGTGCGGACGGCAGTTCGCGGCGCATCCGCAAAATTGAGGTTGGCGGCGCGGTGAAGCATGTCTTTACCCGCAAGCGCCGCGTGGACGAAATGAGCTGCGAGGAGACCGAGGGCGAGATCAGCCCGGAGGAGTATGCAGACCTTGCAAAGCAGGCCGATCCCGCGCGCAGGCCCGTGGCGAAGCGGCGCTATCGCATTCCCTATGAAGGGCAGCTGCTGGAGGTGGACGTGTACCGCTTCTGGAGCGACCGCGCCACGCTGGAGATCGAATTGAAGGACGAAAGCCAGCAGGTGAAGCTGCCGGAGTGGCTGGACGTGATCCGCGAGGTGACGGGGGAGGATGCGTACAAGAACCTGAACCTGGCGCTGCACGTGCCGATGGAGCCCATCGGAGGGCAGGCGTGAGCGCGCCCGCCGTGCCGGAGAAGCTGCAAGCGTGGTTCGCTGCGCATCCGCGCTTCACGCTGGCCTTCTCCGGGGGCTGCGATTCGGCTTATCTGTTCTATGCCGCCACGGTCTGCGGCGCGGACTTTGCCGCCTGCTACGTGAAGTCGGCCTTTCAGCCGGAGTTTGAGCTGGAGGACGCGCGTCGGCTGGCGCGGGAGCTGGGCCGGGAGATCGACATTATTGAACTGGACGTGCTGGCGGACGAAAAGGTGCACACCAATCCGAAGGATCGCTGCTACTTCTGCAAGCAGCGCATCTTTTCGGCCATTTGCGACCATGCCAGGGCGCTGGGCCACGACTTAGTGATCGACGGCACGAACGCCTCCGACGACGCGGGGGATCGCCCCGGCATGCGGGCGCTGCGGGAGCTGCGGGTGGAATCCCCGCTGCGCAGCTGCGGCGTCAGCAAGGCGGAGGTGCGCGCGCTCTCGAAGGAAGCGGGGCTGTTTTCCTGGAACAAGCCCGCCTACGCCTGTCTGGCCACGCGCATCCCTGCGGACACGCCCATCGATGCGGGGACGCTGAACAAGGTGGAACGCGCTGAGGCGGCGCTTGCGAAGCTGGGCTTTTCGGATTTCCGCGCCCGGATTGTGGGCAGCGGCGTGCGGCTGGAGCTTACGGAGAGCGACATGGCGCATCTCATGGAGCGCCGCGCGGAGGTCTGCGCCGTGCTGGAGAAGGACTTCGATGGGATCGCGCTGGATCTGCGCCCCCGCGCCGGTCTGAAGACGGAACTGAACTGGATGGAAACGGAGAAGAACACGATATGAAGACGCTCTACATAGAATGCAACATGGGCGCGGCGGGGGACATGCTCACCGCCGCGCTGCTGGAGCTGCTGCCGGAGCCGGACGCCTTCGTGGCGCGCATGAACGCCGCAGGCATTCCGGGCATGGTGATGGCGCGCTCGGAGAAGGTGTCCTGCGGGCTGCGGGGCACCCACATTTCGGTGTGCATCGACGGCGAAGAGGAGATCAGCGACGACGTGCCCGAACACGACCACGAGCATCACCACGGTCATGAACATGGTCATGACCATGCGCACGACCATCATCACGACCACCACCATGAACACGCCCATTCCCATGCGGGGCTTGCGGATGTGGCGCAGATCATCAACGCGCTGAACCTTCCGGAGGAAGTCAAGAAGGACGCGCTGGGGGTATACGGGCTGATTGCTCAGGCGGAGGCCCATGCCCACGGCTGCGCGGTGGAGCAGATTCACTTTCACGAGGTGGGCATGATGGATGCGGTGACGGACGTCAGCGCGGTGTGCCTGCTGATGCACCTGCTTGCGCCCCAGCGCGTGGTGGTGTCGCCGGTGTGCACGGGCTTCGGAGAGGTGCGCTGCATGCACGGCGTGGTGCCGGTGCCCGCGCCCGCCACGGCCTGGCTGCTCCAGGGCATGCCCGCCTATGCGGGGCGGATACGCGGCGAGCTGCTCACACCCACGGGCGCGGCGCTGCTGAGGTACTTCGCCACGGAGTACGCTCGTATGCCCGCCATGCGAATCGAGAAGGTTGGCAGCGGCATGGGCATGAAGGAGTTTGAGGCCGCCAACTGCGTGCGGGCCTTCCTGGGCGAGGATGGCGCGGACTCCGACGAGGTGGCGGAGCTGAGCTGCAATCTGGATGACATGACCGGCGAGATGATCGGCTGCGCCACGGAGCTTCTGTTGGAGGCGGGGGCGCTGGACGTGTACCTCACCGCCATACAGATGAAGAAGAACCGTCCGGGCGTGAAGCTGAGCTGCATCTGTCGTCCCGAGGACGCGGATCGCATGGCAGAGCTGATGCTGAAGCACACCACCACGCTGGGCGTGCGCACCCAGCGCTTCGAGCGGCGGGTCTTAAACCGGAGCCGGGAGACGGCACACACGGTTTACGGCGATGTGGAGATTAAACTCGCTTCGGGTGTGGGCGTCGAAAAGCGCAAGCCGGAGTACGAATCTGCGCTGCGCGTCGCCCGGGAGCGCGGCGTGCCTCTGGCTGAGGTGCTCCGCGCGGCCATGCAGGACAAATGAAACAGGAAGTATGAAGAAACGTGCAGTCGGAATTTTCCGACTGCACGTTTCTTCATGAGAACGGCCCGGCATCAACGATGTCGGGCCGCATGCGCTTATGCGTAGGGGTTTGCGTAGACCTCGCCGTTTGCATTGAACAGCAGGGCCAGGGTGTCGATCTCGATCACCGGATCCATGGGGTCGCAGGGGATCAGGTTGATGCCGTTCTCCGCGCACACCGTCTGGAAGTCGACGATGGCCTGCACGGTAATCTCGTCCAGAACGCCTTCGATGTAGCTGTCCTTGGCCAGCCACTTCCACTCCACCAGGCACTGCTGGAGCACCTTGATGCCTTCGGGATCGAAGTCCGGCGTGATGGCCGTGCTCCATGCGCTGGGATCGTCGGTGGGATAGCTCGCAGCTGGCTCCTCGTACTCGGGTTCAGAGTATTCAGGTTCCTCATACTCCGGCTCGGAATACTCGGGCTCGGGCTCGGTGTA
>JAUNNK010000099.1 GCA_030537335.1 Clostridia bacterium
CACGCACATGCCGGTGGTCTCGTGGGTGCCGGTGCCGAAGGCCATGCCGGGATCGATCTCGATCACCTTGTCGCCCGCCTCCACCGCGCAGTCGCACCAGCCGGGCTTGATGAGCATGTGCCGGCCCAGTCGCAGGGGCTTGAAGGCCTTCTTCCAGTTCTCCGCCCAGTCCTCCTCGGCGAAGGTCTTGTGCACGATCTCCAGCTTGCCCGCGTCGAAGCCCAGCTCCAAGCCCTTCACCCGGCGAATTTCCGCCTCGATCATGCGCACACGGTCGTTGAGCGAAGCGTCCACCTCGTAGTAGCCGGTGACCTTCACGTCGTCGCCGATGCGCTTGGCGATGGCCTCGTCGATGATGTCCCACTGGCCCTCGGGGCGCTGGTTCGCCGCCACGTCGTTCTTATCCTCGATCATGGTGCCGCTGCTGCCCGCGTCCATCAGAATCTGGGAGACCAGATCCGCACCCGCAGTGGTGGTGAGCACCGTAATTTCCATCCAATCCATGTATTCTCTACCTCATCACACACAAATGCAGCGAAAGAAATCCTCCGCTGCACCCATTATAATATTTTGGCCGGATAAAATCAAGGCGATCATGCCCCGCGATCAGGAAAAGGCGTCCTTCACGCGGTCGAAGAAGCTCTTCTTCTTTTCGTACTGGTTGCCGGACACCGTGCCGTCGAACTGGCGCAGCAGCTCCTTCTGCTTCTCCGTCAGCTTGCGCGGAATCTCCACCACCGCCGTGACGTACAGGTCGCCGCGGCCGTTGCCCCGCAGGTGGTTCGTGCCCTCGCCCCTGATGCAGAACACCTGGCCGGGTTGCGTGCCCTCCGGGAAGGTATACTTCACCGGCTTCTTCAGCGTGGGCACATCCAGCTCCGCGCCCAGCGCCGCCTGGGTGAAGGTGAGGGGCATTTCAATGTAGAGGTTGTCGCCCTCGCGCTTAAACAGCTTGTGCTTCTTGACGCTGATAACGATCATCAAATCGCCCGCCGGGCCGCCGCGCTCACCCAGACCGCCCTGACCGCGGATGGTCAGCACCTGTCCGTCGCCGATGCCCGCCGGCACCTTCACGGTCTTGCGCTTGCTCACGCGCACCTTGCCGCGCCCATGGCACTTCTGACAGGGCTCGGTGATGATCTTGCCGCTGCCCCGGCACTTGGAGCAGGTGCGCACGTTCTGGATGCGCCCGAAGGGGGTGTTCTGCACCACGCGCTCCTGGCCTGTGCCGTTGCAGTTGGAGCAGGTGTCCACCTTGCTGCCGGGCTTCGCGCCGCTGCCGTGGCACTCGGGGCACTCCTCGTCCCGCACCAGATTGATCTCCTTCTCGCAGCCGAAGGCCGCCTCCTCCAGGGTGATGGTCAGGTCATAGCGCAGATCGTCGCCCGGAACCGGGCCGTTGCGCTGCGCGCCGCCCATGCCGCCGCCGAAGAAGCTGGAGAAGATGTCCTCGAAGCCGCCAAAACCGCCGCCACCGAAGCCACCGCTGAAGTCGCTGTAACCGCCGCCGCCGAAGCCCTGGGGGCCGTCGTGGCCGAACTGGTCGTACTGCGCGCGCTTCTGCGGGTTGGACAGCACCTGATAGGCCTCGTTGATCTCCTTGAAGCGTTCCTCCGCTTCCTTGTCGCCCGGGTTGACATCGGGATGGTTCTTCTTGGCGAGGGTGCGGTATGCCTTTTTGATCGTGGCCTCATCCGCATTCTTGTCTACGCCCAGAACCTCATAATAGTCTCTTTTAGCCATATGTCACCCTTCTTCTCGTTTACAAATATACCGATTCATTGCCCGTTACGGTCGAAGGGCAGGGATGCACCCTGCCCATTCGGATACCAGGCGAAAGCTTTATTCGGTGAACTCCGCGTCCACGGTGCCGTCGTCGTTGACGTTCGCACCGCCGTTGGCATTGGGATTGCCGGCCTGCTGCTGGGCAGCCTGGGCCTGGTAGATCTTGCCGAACACGTCGTAGGTCTTCTTGGAGAACTCCTCCATGGCGGGCTTGATCTGATCGGCGTCGCCGGTCTCGCGCACCTTCTTGAAGGCCTCGATCTCGCTCTCCAGCATGGCCTTGTCGGCGGGGTCCATCTTGTCGGAGAGATCCTTGATGGTCTTCTCGGTCTGATAGATCAGGCTGTCGGCCTGGTTCAGGGTCTCGATCTTCTCCTTGTTGGCCTTGTCCTCGGCGGCGTACTTCTCAGCCTCGTCCACAGCCTTCTTGATATCCTCCTCGCTCATATTGGAGGAGGCGGTGATGGCGATGGACTGCTCCTTGCCGGTGCCCAGATCCTTGGCGGAAACGTGCACGATGCCGTTGGCGTCGATGTCGAAGGTGACCTCGATCTGCGGCACGCCGCGCGGCGCCGGAGCGATGCCGGTCAGCTGGAAGCGGCCCAGGGTCTTGTTGTAAGCAGCCATCTCGCGCTCGCCCTGCAGCACGTGCACGTCGACGCTGGTCTGGCCGTCGGCTGCGGTGGAGAACACCTGCGTCTGCTTGACCGGGATGGTGGTATTGCGCTCGATCAGGCGGGTGAACACGCCGCCCAGGGTCTCAATGCCCAGGGACAGGGGGGTCACGTCCAGCAGCACGACGTCCTTCACGTCGCCGCCGAGCACGCCGCCCTGAATGGCTGCGCCCACTGCCACGCACTCATCGGGATTGATTCCCTTGTAGGGCTCCTTGCCGGTGATGCGCTGCACGGCCTCCTGCACCGCCGGGATGCGGGTGGAACCGCCGACCAGGATGACCTTGTCGATCTCACTGGCGGTCACGCCTGCGTCGCGCATGGCCTGGTTCATCGGGCCGATGGTCTTGTCGACCAGATCTGCGGTCAGCTCGTTGAACTTCGCGCGGGTGATGGTCACGTCCAGATGCTTGGGACCGGTTGCGTCGGCAGTGATGAAGGGCAGGTTGACGTTGACGCTCATCAGGCCGGACAGCTCGATCTTGGCCTTCTCAGCGGCCTCCTTCAGGCGCTGCAGGGCCATGCGGTCCTGACGCAGGTCGATGTTGTTCTCCTTCTTGAACTCGTCCGCGATGTAGTCGATCAGGCGCTGGTCGAAGTCGTCGCCGCCCAGGTGGGTATCGCCGCCGGTGGCCAGAACCTCAAAGATGCCGTCGCCGACCTCCATCAGGGAGACGTCGAAGGTGCCGCCGCCCAGGTCGTAGACCAGGATCTTGTGCGCGTCGCCCTTGTCCAGGCCGTAGGCCAGCGCCGCCGCGGTGGGCTCGTTGATGATGCGCTTCACGTCCAGACCGGCGATGCGGCCCGCGTCCTTGGTGGCCTGACGCTGGGAGTCGGAGAAGTAGGCCGGGACGGTGATGACGGCCTCGGTCACGGTCTCGCCCAGATAGCTCTCCGCGTCCGCCTTCAGCTTCTGCAGGATCATTGCGCTGATCTCAGGGGCGGTGTACGCCTTGTCGTCGATCTTCACTTTATAATCGGTACCCATGTGGCGCTTGATGGAGATGATGGTGCGCTCCGGGTTGGTGACGGCCTGACGCTTTGCGACCTGGCCGACCAGGCGCTCGCCGTTCTTGGCGAAGGCCACGACGGAGGGCGTGGTGCGGGCGCCTTCAGCGTTCGCGATGACGACGGGTTCGCCGCCTTCCATGACAGCGACGCAGGAATTGGTGGTACCAAGGTCAATGCCAATAATCTTACTCATAACTATATCCTCCTGAATGTTCTGGTTGATTTCCGATTTAGAATTGGGTTTCCATTTATATGAAACTTCTCTGTGAGAAGAAGTTTGCCTTGCGCCTTACTCGGCGCAAACCTTGACCATCGCGTAGCGGATGATCTTGTCCTTCACCCGGTAGCCCTTCTGGAACACCTCCAGAATCTTGCCGGGCTCGTCGCCGGCCTCGCGCATCACCGCGTTGTGCTTTTCGGGGTCGAACTGCTCGCCCAGGGAGGGAACCTCCTCGAAGCCGAAGCGCTTGAGGCCTTCCAGCAGCGTATTGAGCGTCATGCGCACACCGTCGGTCAGACCGTCGTTCACACCGGCCTTGTCGGCGGCGTCCAGCGCGCGCTCCAGGTTGTCAATGCTGGGCAGCATCGCCGCGATGGCCTCGCGCACGCCGTCCTCATAGCCGTCCGCGCGGGCGGTCTGGTTGCGGCGCTTGAAGTTCTGGAAGTCGGCCTGGGCTCTGCGCAGGGAATCGAGGTACTCGTCCCGCTGGGCAACGGCGGTCTCCAATGCAGCCTGCCACTGCTCGATGGTGGCCTCGCCCTGGTTCTCCGCAGCCTGCTGGGTCTCTTCTGCCGCGGGCTCCGTCGCCGGATCCACAGTCTCTTGCACCTGATCCTCGGCGGCCGTCGCGTTCTGATTGTCCTTTTTCTTCATTTCTCTGTCCTTTCGCCGGGAAGCATCCTCCGGCCCGATATTTTATGCCTTGCGGTTGGAGAGCAGCTCGGTCATCGCGCGCCCCATGAACTCCAGCACCGGAATCACCCGGTTGTAGTTCATGCGCGTGGGGCCGATGATGCCCAGCGTACCGCTGGCCTGATCGCCAACGCGGTACTCTGCGGTGACGATGGAGCAGTCGCTCATCTCCGGAACGTCGTTCTCCGCGCCGATGCGGATGGTCACTTCCATGCCACCGGAGCGGTTCATCAGCCTTCGCAGCTTCTCCTTGGACTCCAGCACCGCAAGGAAGCTCTTGGCCTTCTCCACATCGCTGTACTCGGGGTAGTTCAGCAGCATGGAGCTGCCCCCCACCACCACGTCCGAGGAATCCTCCTCCTCGATCTTCTTTTCGATCACCCGCAGGGCCTCGCCCATCAGCTTGCGGTTGTTGTCCGCGTCGCGCAGCAGCTCCGAGAAGGTCTGGCGCACCGCGTCCAGCGACTTGTTCGCCAGCCGCTCGGTGAGCATCCGGGAGATGGAGTAGAGGTCGTCCGCGTCCAGTCCATTGGGAATCCGGATCACCGCGTCCTTTACGATGCCCAGATTCGTCACGATAATCATCAGCGCCGTGCATTCCGCCACGGGAACCAGCTGGATGTGCCGGATGCGCAGCCTGCCCAGCTGGGGAGCCACGATCACCGAGGTGTACCGCGTCGCGTCCGCCAGCACCTGGGCCGCGGATCGGATCACACCGTCCACCTGCGCGCTGCGCGCCTGCATGTAGTCGTGCATGCGCTCCCGCTCGTCGTTGGAGAGCTTGCCGACCTTCATCAGCCGGTCCACGTACAGGCGATAGGCCTTGTTCGAGGGAACGCGCCCCGCAGAGGTGTGCGGCTGATCCAGATAGCCCAGCTCCTCCAGATCGGACATCTCATTGCGAATCGTCGCCGGCGAAAAGCCAACGCCGGATTTGCGGGAGATGGTTCTGGATCCGACGGGCATCGCCGTGGTGATGTAGTCGTCGATGATGGCCTGCAGGATCAGAAACTTTCGTTCGTCCATTTGCATCGGATTTTCCTCCTCTCCGCACGTAGAATCGCAAACCCGCTTGCGGTGTTCGCCGCTTTCGGGAGACTGTTAGCACTCAATAGGTTCGAGTGCTAACGTCTGGGTATAGTTTATCGCCGTCCCGGAATTTTGTCAATAGCCTGCCCCGGAATAAATCGTAAATTTTTTATTAACCCCAAAAATCCTGAAAAAAGGGTGCTCCGCGTACAGCTTTTCATGCGGAAGCGGCTTTCATGCACCCATCCGTTCGCAAATCATATGTAAAAACATGCAAAAGTGGTTGAATCGGGGAACGATTTATGCTATAATTTCAGTTGCGTGATTAATCGGATGCCAGATACGCCGGAGATCTGACAGTCCGGTTAGAGTGAGGTGAAAATCCATGAAAGAGAAAATCCATCCGAATTACGGCAAGGCAATCGTTCGCTGCGTTTGCGGCGAGACTTTTGAAACGGGTTCCGTGAAGAAGGAGCTGCGCGTAGATATCTGCTCTAAGTGCCATCCCTTCTACACCGGCAAGCAGAAGCTGGTTGATACCGGCGGACGCGTCGACCGCTTCAAGAAGCGCTACGGCATGTAGTCAGATCAAAAGCACCGGGGCGGCCTGCCGTCCGGTGCTTTGCCTGTCTATGCGCGCGCATGCGACATTTCAGCAGACCGGCAAATGCGCGCGGTCTGCTTTTCTTTTTCCTATTTAATAGCAAATCTTTCGTTCCAGGGAGGCGATGGCATGGCGAAGCTCAGGCGCTTTGGCGGAACGCCCGTCGCAGAGGGCGTGCGGTTAGAGGTTGGCAAGTACACCGTGTTCGCGGTGCGCAACGCAGACAAGGACATCTCCGTGCGCATGCGCAGGGAGCCCCGCGTGCTTTTGCGCACACTGATGCGCATACCGCTGCTGCGCGGCGCAGTTCGCATGCTGCGGGACGTCTACCGCTTCTTCGACGGCCTCTGCGAGTCCTCAGAGCTGGAGCCGCAGCAGGTTGTCCGGGGCACAGGCCTCGAACGCAGCGTCGCGCGTCTGTTGGGCGTACATCCCCAGCGCATCGTCGCCTGGATCGACGCGCTGCTGCTCATCCTGATCGCAGTCGTATGCATGTACGCCGCGCCCCTGGGTGCGGAGGCCTTCCTGCTGAACTACGCCAGTCTCACCCGCGCTGCCGTCAACGGCATCGTCTGCGCCGTGCGCATCTTCGGCTTTCTGCTGGCGATCGGCTTCGGATGCCATCTGCGCATATTCCGGCGCATGCTGATGTACCGCTGCGCCATCAACCGGGCGACAAACTGCTACGAGCGTCACGGCGCGCTGACGCTGGAGAACGCCATGGAGTACCCCAACTGCACCCGCCGCAGCGAGCCGGCGTTTCTGATCTGCGTGATGATCGTCTCCATGATTCTGTTCTCCTGGGTCCGCACCGACGGCGTGCTGCTCACGCTGGCCGCACGGCTTGCGATCCTGCTGGGCGTTGCGGCGGTGCTGAACGAGCCCTTCTCCGCGCTGGAGGCTGCGGAGTTGAACTGGGCCACCCGCATCCTGCGTGCACCCATCGACCTGATCCAGCATATGACGACGCTGGAGCCCCATCCGCAGGTCATGGAGGTTGCGCTGTGCGCATTCCGTGCGGCGCTGGGAGAAATCGACGAAGAGGTGACGGACAATTGACCATCGCTGAATGGCTTCGGAGCGCCACGGAGGAGCTGACGCAGTCCGGCTGTCCGGATCCCTCCGTGGACGCGCGCTGGATCGCGGAGGACGCGCTGCGCATGTCGCCCACGGAGCTGCGCTTCGAGGGGCACAACGCCCTGAATCCGAAGCAACTGGACGCAATGAACGCATTCCTCAGCCGCCGCAAGCAGGGCGAGCCGGTGCAGTACATCCTACAGCGGGCGGACTTCATGGGCCTCAAGCTGTACGTGGACAAGCGCGTACTGATTCCCCGCCAGGACACCGAGACCCTCGTGGAGGCCGCAATCGTGGAATTGCAGACGAAGAAGCGTCCCCGGGTGCTGGACCTGTGCGCGGGCAGCGGCGCAATCGGTCTGTCCATCAAGAGCCTGGTGCCCGGCGCGGAGGTCACGCTCAGCGATCTGAGCACCGGCGCGCTGGAGGTCGTGAAGAAGAACGCCCACGCGCTGGAGGTGGAAGTCAGCATCCGCCACGGCGACCTGTTTGAGGCCGTCGGACGCGATAAGTACGACCTCATCGCCTCGAATCCGCCCTACATCCGTGCCAGCGAAATGGCGTCCCTTCAGCGCGAGGTGCAGTTTGAGCCCACCATGGCGCTGGACGGCGGTCTTGACGGTCTGGACTTCTACCGCAGAATCGCCGCCGGGGCCGCAAATCACCTGAACCCGCTCGGCAGCCTCTATCTGGAGGTGGGCGAGGGCGAAGCGCCGGACGTGCTGCGCTTGGTGCGCGCGGGTCTCGACTGCAAGACTTCGGGCGTGCTGAAGGATCTCAACGGAATCGAGCGCATCGTCTGGGCGCGCTGCAACTGACATCAACCATCAGAAGGGATTTGAACCGATGCCGGAACTTTCTTACAACGCGCAGGAGCGCATTGCACGCCAGCTGGAGAGCATCGAGGGCCGCTTCGAGGAGCTGTCCATCCGCATCACGCTGCCCGAGGTCATCTCGGACAGCGCGCTGTTTACGCGGCTGATCCGGGAACACGCGGAGCTGGAGGAGCTGAACGCCATCGCCGTGGAGCACCGCCGCCTGCGGGAGGAGATCGCCGCCGCCGAGGAGCTGCTGTCCGACCCCGACATGCGTCAGATGGCGGAGGAGGAGCTTGTCGAGCTGCGGCAGCGCCTTGCGGACAAGACGCAGGAGGCCCGCATCGCGCTGCTGCCCAAGGATCCGGACGACCACAAGAACGCCGTGCTGGAGGTGCGCGCGGGCGCGGGCGGCGACGAGGCCGGGCTGTTCGCGGCGGAGCTTCTGCGCATGTACATGCACTACGCCGACGCCCACGGCTGGAAGACCGAGCTCATTGAGGACGGCTCCACGGAGCTGGGCGGCGTGAAGGAGAGCGTGGCACTGATCTCCGGCAAGAACGTGTTCCAGAAGCTGAAGTACGAATCCGGCGTGCACCGGGTGCAGCGCGTGCCGGTGACCGAATCCTCCGGGCGCATCCACACCTCCACCGCCACGGTAGCAGTGCTGCCCGAGGCGGGCGACGTGGAGATCGAGATAAACCCGAATGACCTGCGCATCGACACCTACCGCGCGTCGGGTGCGGGCGGCCAGCACGTCAACCGCACCGACTCCGCCGTGCGCATCACCCACATCCCCACCGGGCTCGTGGTCACCAGTCAGGACCAGCGCAGCCAGATTCAGAACCGCGAGCGCGCCATGCAGGTGCTCAAGACGCGCCTGTACGACATGCAGCGGCAGAAGCAGCAGAGCGAATACGCCGACCAGCGCAAGGGCCAGATCGGCACCGGCGACCGCTCCGAGCGCATCCGCACCTACAACTTCCCCCAGGGCCGCGTGACCGATCACCGCATTGGACTGACCCTGTACAAAATTGACGACATCCTCAATGGCGATCTGGACGAGATCATCGACGCGCTGACCCTCGCCGAGCAGACTGCCCTGCTGGAGAACGAAAACTGACGCATAAAGAAGGCGATTTCCTTGAACACCCGCGTATTGAAGCCGGATGATCCTGCCATACAACTCGCGGCAGGCCTGATCCGAGAGGGCAAGCTGGTGGGCATCCCCACCGAGACGGTGTACGGGCTGGGCGCGGACGCGCTGAACCCGGAGGCCGTGGCCTCCATCTTTGAGGCGAAGGGCCGCCCCGGCGACAATCCGCTGATCGTGCACATCGACGACATGGAGGCGCTGCGGCCGCTGATCGCCGTGGAGCCCTCACCCGCCGCCCGCGCGCTCATGGCCGCGTACTGGCCGGGGCCGCTGACGCTGATCTTCCCCAAGTCCGACCGCGTACCCCTGCGCACCACCGGCGGACTGAACACCGTGGCCGTGCGCATGCCGTCCCATCCGATTGCGCGGGCGCTGATTCGGGCGGCAGACTGTCCCATCGCCGCGCCCAGCGGCAACCGCTCCGGACGGCCCAGCCCCACCACCGCCGCCCACATGATTGAGGACATGGACGGCCGCATTCCGCTGATTCTGGACGGTGGAGCCTGCGACGTGGGCGTGGAGTCCACCGTGGTGGACATGACCGGCGACGTGCCGCGCATCCTGCGCCCCGGCGGAGTCACCCGGGAGCAGATCGCGCAGGTCTGCGGCGACTGCGTCGTGGATTCCGCCGTGATGCGGCCCCTTCGTGAGGACGAGCGCCCCCGCTCCCCGGGCATGAAGTACCGCCACTACGCCCCGGCGGGCCAGCTGACCATCTTCCATGGCGAACCCGGGCGCGTGATCGAGGCCATCTGCGAGACCTACGACCAGGCGGAGCGCGACGGCCACCGCCCGCTGATTCTGGCGCTGGAGGGCAGTCTTTCGCGCTACGGCGACCGCCGCCGGGAGTCCCTTGGAATGGACGCCGCCGGCATGGCCCACGTGGTCTTTGGGGCGCTGCGGGACGCGGACGCGCTGGGCGCGGACGTGATCCTCTCCGAAGCCGTGGAGGCCGAGGGCATCGGCCTGGCGGTGATGAACCGCCTGGGAAGGGCGGCGGCGTTTCACATCGTGGAGGTCTGAACAAATGACGATCATCGAGCTAGACGGCTACCGCTTCCGTGTGGATCTTCCGGCAACGCGGGCATACTATGAGAATCACAGCCTCTGCGACTGCTCCTGCTGCCGAAACCTCTATGCCGGAATTCAGAAGCGCTTCCCGAAGCTGGACGCCTTCCTGCGCGACTTCGGCGTGGACGTCGCGCGACCCGACGAAGCGTCGAGTTCGGAGGAGGGCGCCAGCATCGATTACTTCGAGGTGGATTACACCGTCTGCGGGCGTGTGGAAGCGATGGGCGAAAATGAATTCGATCTCGCGGAGACCATTCCTGTGAGCGTCGCCGTTCGCGACGGCTTCGTCGCGCCGAACGAGCAGACCGGCGAATACTTCACGCTCAGCGTTTACGGAATCCGCCTGCCCTGGGTGCTGGACGAGCCCGTCCCGCAGCCACAGTCCGCGCGGCGATTTGCGGGGGTGCGGCAAATTCTGAACCGCAAGCACAGCGATTGACACTGTGCAACAGAACCTAGCATACCAAAAATCAGAGTTGCCCCGACGAACTTTTCTTGGACTGATCCCAGACCAACGGACAAAGGAAAAAAGAGACCTCCTGTTGTAGAA
>JAUNNK010000231.1 GCA_030537335.1 Clostridia bacterium
CCTTATTCTATGACAGGGCCCTTATTTCTCTATCTGTTACTTGGGGAACAGTCCAATCTGTTCTGTCGGGGCAACCCCTTTTTATCTGTTCAGATGGATCAGATTTCCTCGTCGGGTTCCACAGGCGCTTCCTCGGTGTTCATGTCGAGGTCGCTGCCGGTCTCCGTTTCTTCGGTGGCTTCGATCTCCACGTCGTTATCCGGCTCCTCCTCGGGCTCCGGCTCGGCGCGGGCCACGCAGACGACCTTGCTGTCCTCGCCCACGCGCATCAGGCGCACGCCCTGGGTGTTGCGGCCCAGCACGGAGATGCTGTTCACCGGCGTGCGGATTACGGTGCCGTCGCTGGTGATCAGCAGCAGGTCCTCATCGTCGTGCACCAGCAGCTGCGCCGCCAGATTGCCCGTCTTCTCGGTGAGGTTCATAGCCTTGATGCCCTTGCCGCCGCGCTGCTGCAGGCGGTATTCGTCGATGTCGGTGCGCTTGCCGTAGCCGTTTTCGGTGATGGAGAGCACCTGCGCGCCCTCCTCCACGAAGGCCACGTCGATGACCTCGTCGCCCTCGTCCAGATCGATGGAGCGCACGCCCATGGCGCTGCGGCCCATGGGGCGCATGTCGCTCTCGTGGAAGCGGATGGACATGCCGTCGCGGGTGCCCACCAGGATGTCGCTGTCTCCCTCGGTGCGGCGCACGCCGATCAGCTCGTCGTCGTCCCGCAGCACGATTGCAATCAGGCCCGCGCGGCGCAGGTTCATGAACTCGCTCAGCTCGGTGCGCTTGATCGTGCCCTTGCGGGTGGCCATGACCAGGTAGGTGCCCTCCGACTTCTCCGCCGGGAAGGGCAGCATGGTGGTGACCTTCTCGCCCGGAGACAGATGCAAAAGGTTGACGATGGCAGTGCCGCGCGCGGTGCGTCCGGCCTCAGGAATCTCGTAGCAGTTCATCTGATACACGCGGCCCCTGTTCGTGAAGAACAGGATGGGATCGTGGGTGGAGGTGACGTACATCTGCTCCACGAAGTCCTCCTCGCGGGTGGTGGTGGCGATCACGCCCTTGCCGCCGCGGCGCTGGGCGCGGTAAGTGGTCTTGGGCAGGCGCTTGACGTAGCCGTAGTGGGTCATGGTGACCACCATGTCCTCCTCCTCGATCAGATCGAGCATGTCGATCTCGCCGTCGAGGGCGGAGATTTCGGTGCGGCGCTCGTCGGCAAACTTGTCGCGAATCTCCAGAATCTCGTCGCGGATGATACCCAGCACCAGCTTCTCGTCCGCCAGAACCGCCCGGAAGTAGGCGATCTGCTTCTGCAGCTCGGCGTACTCGGCCTCGATCTTGTCGCGCTCCAAGCCGGTCAGGCGCTGCAAACGCATGTCCAGAATGGCCTGGGCCTGGCGGTCGGAGAGTCCGAAGCGCTCCATCAGGCCGGTCTTGGCCTCCTGCGCAGTGCGGGATGCGCGGATCATGCGCACAACCTCGTCGATGTTGTCCAGGGCGATGATCAGGCCCTCCAGAATGTGGCTGCGGGCCTCGGCCTTGTTCAGGTCGTACTGCGTGCGCCGGCGGATCACGTCCTCCTGGTGCTCGATGTAATGGTGGATGATCTGCCGCAGCGACAGAATCTTCGGCTCGCCGTCCACCAGGGCCAGCATGATCGCGCCGAAGGTGTCCTGCAGCTGGGTGTGCTTGTAGAGGTAGTTGAGCACGATGTTGGCGTTGACGTCGCGCTTGAGGTCGATGACGATGCGCATGCCGTCGCGGTCGGACTCGTCGCGGATGTCGGAGATGCCGTCCACGGTCTTTTCGTGCACCAGCTCGGCGATCTTTTCGATCAGGCGCGCCTTATTGACCATGTAGGGAATTTCGGTCACGACGATGCGCTGGCGGTTGCCGCCCATGTCCTCGATCTCGCTCTTGGCGCGCACGATGATGCGGCCGCGGCCCTCGTGGTAGGCGTCGTAGATGCCGCGCTTGCCCAGAATCACGCCGCCGGTGGGGAAATCCGGGCCCTTGA
>JAUNNK010000100.1 GCA_030537335.1 Clostridia bacterium
GAGAACATCACCATGGGCGATCTGAAGGGCACGCTGGACGAGTTCGCCCGCCAGATGTACGGCGAGGGCATCTCCACCCGCTTCCGCCCGTCCTTCTTCCCCTTCACCGAGCCTTCCGCCGAAGTCGACCTCACCTGCGCCAGCTGTCGCGGCGCGGGCTGCCGCATGTGCAAGGGCACTGGCTGGATCGAGGTTCTGGGCGCGGGCATGGTCAATCCCCACGTGCTGGAGATGTGCGGCATCGATCCCACGAAGTACTCCGGCTTCGCCTTCGGCATGGGTGTGGAGCGCATTTCGCTGCTCAAGTACAACATTCCGAACCTGCGCTACCTGTACGAAAACGACCTGCGCTTCCTGACGCAGTACCGATAAGGAGGGCGACAAAGCATGAAAGTTCCGATGAAATGGCTGAAGGAATACGTGGAGATTCCGATGAACGCCGAGGAATATGCCTCCCGGATGATCATGACCGGCACCGCCGTCGAGGGCGTGGACAAGACCGGCGAGCAGTTTGACAAGGTCGTCGTGGGCTACGTCGTCTCCTGCGTGGATCATCCCAATTCCGACCACCTGCACATCTGCATGGTGGATGTGGGCGGCGAGGAGCCGATCCAGATCGTCTGCGGCGCGCCCAACGTCCACGCGGGTATGCGCGTGGCGGCGGCGCTGGACGGCGCACACCTGCCCGGTGGCGTGAAGATCAAAAAGAGCAAGATGCGCGGCGAGGTGTCCAACGGCATGCTCTGCTCCGGCCCGGAGCTGGACGTGCCCGCAGGTCTCTATCCCCACATCGGCGACGCGGGCATCATCGAGATCACCGAGGACGTGGCCCCCGGTACCGATGTGAAGGAGGTCTTCGGCCTGGGCGACGACATCGTGGATTTCGAGATCCTGGCCAACCGCCCGGACTGCCTGAGCGTGTGGGGCCTGGCCCGCGAAAGCTCTGCGGTATTGAACGAGCACTTCGTGATGCCGGAGATCGCCGTGGAGGAGAACGGCAAGGGCAAGTTCGAGGACTACGCCACCGTGAAGGTGCTCGATCCCGTGACCTGCCCCCGCTACTGCGCCCGCGTGATCACCAACGTCAAGATCGGCCCGTCCCCCAAGTGGATGCGCGAGTACCTCTACGGCGCGGGCGTGCGTCCGATCAACAACATCGTGGACATCACCAACTTCGTCATGCTGGAGACCGGCCATCCGATGCACGCCTTCGACCTCTCCCGGGTGAAGGATCAGACCATCGTGGTGCGTCGGGCCTATCCCGGCGAGAAGCTGACCACGCTGGACGGCAAGGAGCACATCCTGGACGAGAGCATGCTGGTCATCGCGGACAACGAGAACGCCACCGGCCTTGCCGGCATCATGGGCGGCGAGGAGTCTGAAATTGAAAACGACACCGCCTCCGTGCTCTTCGAGTGCGCGGCCTTCGAGCGCGCCAACAACCGCGTGACTGCCCGCAAGCTGGGCGTGCGCACCGAGGCCTCCGGCCGCTTCGAGAAGGGCGTGTGCCCGGCGACCGCCATGGAGGCCCTGGAGCGCGCCTGCATGCTGGTGAACATGCTGGAGTGCGGCGACGTGGTGCCCGGCGTGTACGACAACTACCCGAACCCCTCCGAGGGCAAGACCATCGAGGCCAGCGTCAGCCGCATCTGCCGCCTGAACGGCGTGCAGGTTCCCGGCGAGACCATGGAGGACATCCTCAATCGCCTCTACATCGACACCGAGCTGTGCGGCGACACCCTGACCTGCGAGGTCCCCGCCTTCCGTCAGGACATGGACCGCGAGGCCGACATCGCCGAGGAAGTGCTGCGCATGTACGGCTACGACCACATCCCGTCCACGCTGATGAACGGCGTGACCATGGCAGGCCGCCGCAGCGAGAGCATGGCCTTCAACGACCGCGTGAAGCGCGCGCTGGTGGGCATGGGCCTCTACGAGATTCTGAACTACTCCTTCATCAGCCCCAAGTGGATTGAGAATCTGGGCGTGGCCGAGGACGATCCGCGCCGCAGCGCCGTGGTGCTGCGCAATCCCCTGGGCGAGGACACCTCCGTGATGCGCACCAGCATGGTTCCCTCCATGCTGAACACCATCGCAAACAACCTCAACCGCGGCAACGCTGCGGGACGGCTGTTCGAGCTGTCCAAGACCTTCCAGCCCGCAGGCGCTGGCGAACTGCCGGTGGAGAAGCACGTGCTGGTGCTGGGCATGTTCGGCGCTGATGTGGACTTCTACAGCGTGAAGAACGCCTGCATGTGGCTGATGCAGACCTTCGGCGTGACTCCGGCCATCGCTGCCGGCGGCGACAGCTACTATCATCCGGGCCGCAAGGCGGTGCTCACCGTGGGTGAAACGCAACTGGCCCAGCTGGGCGAGATCCATCCCGACGTGGCGGAGCGCTTCGGCATCGAGGCCCGCGCATATGTCGCGGAGATCGATCTGGACGCCCTGCGTCCGCTGGAGGCGCCCCTCTACGGCGTGAAGCCCCTGCCGAAGTACCCCGCCGTCACCCGCGATATCGCGCTGGTGGTGGACGAGAAGGTGGGCGTGGGCACCATGCTGGAGACCATCAAAAAGTCCGGCGGAAAGACGCTGGAGAGCGCAACGCTGTTCGACATCTACCGCGGCGAGAAGCTGGGCGCGGACAAGAAGTCCGTGGCCTACGCCCTGTCCTTCCGCGCGTCCGACCGCACCCTCACCGACGAGGAGATCGCCGGCTCCATGGCGAAGATCCTCAAGGCCGTCGAGGCCGAGTACGGCGCAGAGCTGCGCTAATGTAAATCCAACCCTGCGCCGCCATCGTTCATCGGTGGCGGCGCGCCTTGTCCTTGGAGAATTGCGATGCAATACGAAAACATCTGCCGGGGAAGCTTCATCTCCCGCCCGAACCGCTTCATTGCCATCGTGGAGATCGACGGCGCAGCGCAGCGCGTCCACGTGAAGAACACCGGGCGCTGCAAGGAGCTTCTGGTTCCGGGAAACACCGTCTATCTGGAGAGGAGCACAAATCCCAATCGCAAGACCGCCTACGATCTGATTGCGGTGGAGAAGCGCGCGCCGGAGGGGACGAAGCTCGTCAACATGGACTCCATGGCCCCCAACCGGGCGGCGGGGGAGTGGCTGGCAGCGGGCGGTCTGGGCAGGATCGAGAACCTGCGCGCAGAGACCGCCATCGGCGACTCCCGCTTCGACTTTGCCGGTCAGCAGGATGGCCGCCGTGTGGTGATCGAGGTCAAGGGCTGCACGCTGGAGGAGAATGGCATAGCACGCTTTCCCGACGCACCCACGCTGCGGGGCGTGAAGCACCTGCGGGGCCTGACGGCGCTGGCGAAGGACGGTTGCCGCTGCGCGGTGCTCATCGTGATCCAGATGAAGGGCGTGCGCGTCTTTCAGCCCAACTGGAAGACCCAGCCGGAGTTCGGCGAAGCCCTGATCGAGGCCCGGGACGCGGGCGTGGAGGTGCGCGCGTTGGACTGCCGGGTGGTTCCCGGAACCGTCGAGATCGATGCGCGCGTTCCGGTGGATCTGTCCAGTCCGAAAATCGTTTGAAAAAGGAGATGAAAGGAATGATTCGACATCTTCGCAAAAGCGCCCTGCTTCTGATGATTGCGCTCCTGTGTCTGGCCTGCGGCCTTTCGGAAGAAGTACAGCTCAACGATATGTCCGCATATGCGGACAGGGTACAGGAGGAACTGGCCTACTTCCAGGAGACGTACGACGAGAGCGACGGCTGGAAGGCGGGGGCAGTTTTGCTGGACAAAGCGGAGCATGGCTGGATCAGCGATGCCCGCGAACTGCTGAACTGCTATTTTATGGATGCGTATGGACTGGATGTTTCCCATAGGACGGCGGAGATCGAAGTATATGCTTCGGAGAACCTTCCGGAGGTCGTTGACGGCTTCAGCGACGGAGAAAACCATGTGTATCTGAATCCGGGCGAAATCGAGCGCGCGCCCGAGCGCATGCTGCACATCCTCACGCATGAAATGCTCCATGCGCTGGGCGTGGATTTCTACGCGGATGAAAACGGCATGCTCTCCAACGGCTTCTTCGAAGGCCTGACGGAAGCGGCCACAAAGCGCATTCTGGAAACCTGCGGCTATGCCTATGAGGATTTTTCCGGGTATGATGAAGTGCGGATTTACGGCGACCAGGTTTTGCAGGCAGACCCCATGCTGCTCTGCGATCTTGTGGAGGGGAGCGAACGCAATATTGCCCGAAGAATCGATGCTGGTGCGGGCGAGGGCTGTGGGCAGGTTCTGCTGGAATGCGAACTGTTGCTCTCCACCGGTCCCGACGCATCCGAAATCGGGGAGAACTGCACGCTGATTCTGCAAAGATATGCGGAAAGCATGGGCGTGGATGAGGACGTTTCCACGCATTGACAAAAACGTGAACAAATTGTATAATTAGGTATGGGCCTTGACGAGGTCCATGGCCATAATACAATGCGCAGATGGGTCGTCAGGAGACTGACGGCCCATTTTATGCGCCGGAATAAAGGAGAACCTGATCAATGAAAACCGACGTTGTCATCATCGGCGCCGGCCCGGCCGGCATCTTTACTGCCCTCGAGCTGATCCGCAAGGGCAGCAAGAAGCACATCACCATCTGCGAGAAGGGCGCGGCCATCGAGAACCGCCGCTGCCCCAAGTCCAAGACCCGCCAGTGCGTGAACTGCAAGCCCTACTGCCACATCACCACCGGCTTTTCCGGTGCGGGCGCATTCTCGGACGGCAAGCTGTCGCTGTCCTGCGAGGTGGGCGGCGATCTGCCCAGCCTGATCGGCGAGGATCTGGCTCAGGAGACCATCAACTATGCCGATTCCATCTATCTGGAGTTCGGTGCGGACACCCACGTGGAGGGCGTGGGCAACAGCGAGGAGGTCAAGCAGATTCGCGCGCGGGCGATTCAGGCGGGCCTGAAGCTGGTGGACTGCCCGATCCGCCACCTGGGCACCGAGAAGGCCCAGCAGATCTACTATGCCATCGAGCAGTATCTGCTCAGCAACGGCGTGGAGATCCTCTTCGGCTGCGAGTGCCAGAACCTGATCCTGGAGGATGGCGTGTGCAAGGGCGTGCAGGTGGTGCGCAAGGGCGAGGAGCTTGAAATCATGGCGGAGCGCACGGTGGTCGCCACCGGCCGCAGGGGCGCGGACTGGCTGGAGCGCATCTGCGCCGAGCACAACATTGCCCACCAGCCGGGCACCGTGGACATCGGCGTGCGCGTGGAGTGCCGCAACGAGATCATGGAGAAGGTCAACGAGGTGCTCTACGAGTCCAAGCTGATCGGCTATCCCAAGCCCTTCAAGAACAAGGTGCGCACCTTCTGCCAGAACCCCGGCGGCTTCGTCAGCCAGGAGAACTACGACAACAACCTGGCGGTGGTCAACGGCCACTCCTACAAGGACCTCAAGACCAACAACACGAATCTTTCGATCCTCTGCTCCCACAACTTCTCCGTGCCCTTCAATCAGCCCATCGCCTACGCCCAGAAGGTGGGCGAGCTGACGAACATGCTGGGCGCGGGCCACATTCTGGTGCAGCGCTTCGGAGACATCCTGGACGGCAAGCGCACCTGGCAGAAGGAGCTGGCCCAGTCCAACGTCAAGCCCACGCTGCCGGACGCGGTTGCGGGCGACATCACCGCGGCCATGCCCTACCGGGCCATGACCAACATCATCAACTTCATCCAGGCCATGGACCACGTGGTGCCGGGCTTCGCCAGCTACGAAACCCTGCTCTACTCCCCGGAGCTGAAGTTCTACTCCAACCGGGTGAAGATGGACGAAAACTTCACCACCTCCATTAAGGGCCTGCACTGCCTGGGCGACTCCAGCGGCTGGACGCGGGGCCTGATGATGGCCAGCGTCATGGGCGTGCTCATGGGCCGGAAGATCGCCGGGGAAGAAAACGCATAAAAATTGCACAAAAGTTAAAAAAACACTGGAAACTTGCGGCGCGCTGCGCTATAATGAAATTACCATATTTGTGGAAAAGGATGTGTTACCCATGATCGATATGAGCAAGTGGCAGCAGATTGCCAAGGAAAAGATACACGTTCGCCCCGCGACCCAGGGCCGCTTGGCGGGCAAGATCGCCATCGTCACCGGCGCAGCCCAGGGCTTCGGCAAGGGCATCGCTGAGGAGCTGTACGCCGAGGGCGCCATCGTCGGCATCGCCGATATGAACGTGGCCGGCGCGGAGGCCGTGGCCAAGGAGCTGGGCGAGTACGCCTTCGCCATCGAGGTCAACGTCACCAGCGAGGAATCCGTCGCGAAGATGGTGCAGGACACCGTGGAGAAGTGGGGCGGCCTGGACATCCTGGTCAGCAACGCGGGCGTGGCCAAGGCGGGCAACCTGCTGGAGCTGGAGAAGAACACCTTCGACTTCGTCACCAACATCAACTACACCGGCTACTTCCTCTGCGCGAAGTACGCCGCCGCCATCATGGAGGCCCAGCACGAGGCGGATCCCGAGGCCTTCTTCGACATCGTCACCATCAACTCCAAGTCCGGTCTGGAGGGCAGCAAGAACAACTACGCCTACGCCGGCTCCAAGTTCGGCGGCATCGGTCTGACCCAGTCCTTCGCACTGGAGCTGTGCCCCTACAACATTAAGGTCAACGCCATCTGCCCCGGCAACTACCTGGACGGCCCGCTGTGGTCCGACCCGGAGCGCGGCCTGTTCGTGCAGTATCTGAACGCGGGCAAGGTTCCCGGCGCAAAGACCGTCGAGGACGTGCGCAAGTACTACATGTCCAAGGTTCCCATGAACCGCGGCTGCTTCCCGAAGGACGTGGCGCGCGCCATCTTCTACTGCGTGGAGCAGAAGTACGAGACCGGCCAGGCCATCCCGGTGACCGGCGGTCAGGTCATGCTGAAGTAATTCGGGATTGAACGATTTCAACGGGGGCGGCGGCTTTCTGCGCGCCCCCGCTTTTCTACTTATAAGGAGGGGAGACCCATGGATCGTAGCTTTGTGGAGGCCATGCCCAAGCTGGGCTTCGGCTACATGCGCCTGCCGATGAAGGACGGCGAGATCGACATTGAGCAGCTGAGCGCAATGACGGACCTGTTTCTGGAGCAGGGCTTCAAGTACTTTGACACCTCCTGGTTCTACGGCCACGGCACGTCCGAGCGCGCCATGAAGACCTGCCTGGTGGACCGCCACCCCCGCGAGAGCTTCTACATCGCGGACAAGCTTCCGGCCTGGGGCGGCGCAAAGACCGCCGAGGAGGCCCAGGGCATGTTCTATGAGTCCCTGGAGCGCACCGGTGCGGGCTACTTCGACTTCTTCCTGCTGCACAACCTGGGTGAGCACCGCACGAAGTACTTCGACAAGTTCGACATCTGGAACTTCCTTCAGGCGCGCAAGGCCGAGGGCCTGATCCACCACCTGGGCTTCTCCTTCCATGACAAGGCTGAGGTGCTGGACGGCATCCTCACCGCCCACCCGGAGATGGAGTTTGTGCAGCTCCAGATCAACTATGCAGACTGGGAGAGCAGCTCCATCGAATCCCGCAAATGCTACGAGGTCGCCCGCAAGCACAATAAGCCCGTGGTCATCATGGAGCCGGTGAAGGGCGGCATCCTGGCCAATCCCCCCGAGGAGGCGCGGAACGTGCTGCGCGCGGTGAACCCGGACGCATCTTTCCCGTCCTGGGCGATTCGCTTCGCTGCGTCGCTGGAGGGCGTGCTCACCGTGCTCTCCGGTATGTCCACGCTGGAGCAGGTGGAGGACAACACCTCCTACATGCAGGCTTTCCAGCCGCTGGACGCGCGGGAAATGGAGGCCATCGAGCAGGCCCGGCAGATCATCGCCGCCAAGCCCTCGGTGCCTTGCACCGCCTGCTGGTACTGCGCCAAGGGCTGTCCTGCGCACATCGCCATCCCGAACCTCTTCATGTGCGCAAACCTCTATCTGAACTTCGGCGACCTGGCTTTCGCCAAGGGCAAGTACAACTTCAACACCGTTGGCCAGAACCTGGGCAGGGCCTCGGACTGCCTCCAGTGCGGCAGGTGCGAGCGCGTCTGCCCCCAGCACATCCACATCCGCGAGGAGCTTTCCAAGCTTGTGGAGCTGTTTGAAAAGTAAATCCATGGATCGCCATTGCGCCGCCGGAGAAAACCTCCGGCGGCGCTTTCGCATGCGGAAAAATTCGCAAAAACCGCATTTTCCTATTGACAGATGCGGAACTGCGGCATATAATAAACACATGAGCAATTGTTCAAATGTTTGTTGGAGGTGAGCGCATGTTCGATCCCAACGGCGTGGAGCGCTGCGACGAGCACTGCACCCACGCTGCGATCATCCGGCAGGTGGAGCCGGATATGCCGGGGGAGGAGAAGCTCTACGATCTGGCGGAGCTGTTCAAGATCTTCGGCGATTCCACGCGCATCCGCATCCTGTACGTGCTGTTTGAGGCGGAGATGTGCGTGTGCGATATCGCGGAGGTGCTGAAGATGACCCAGTCGGCGATCTCCCACCAGCTGCGGCTGCTCAAACAGGCGAAGCTGGTGAAGAACCGCCGGGAGGGCAAGACGGTCTATTATTCGCTGGCGGACGATCATGTGCGCACGATCATTGACCAGGGCATGGAACACATCGAGGAATGACGGGGAGGAAGGACAAATGAAGAAGGTTTTCAAGATGCTGGATCTGGACTGCGCCAACTGCGCGGCCAAGATGGAAAACGAGATTCGCAAGATCGACGGCGTGATCGGCGTCAACATCAGCTTCCTTGCGCAGAAAATGACCCTGGAGGCGGACGATGCGCGCTTCGACGCCATCGCGAAGCTGGCGGCGAAGGCCTGCAAGAAAATCGACGATGAATGTGAAGTGATCCTCAAATGAAGGCCCCGGCTTTCGTGCAGAGCATGAACCGCAAGCAGAAGCGCTCGCTCTGCACCATCCTGGCAGCGGCGGCGCTGTTCATCGTGGCCCTGCTGCTGCCCGTCGAGGGAATCTGGGAGCTGATCATCTACCTGATCCCCTACGGCTTGATCGGCTGGAAGGTGATCTGGAAGGCTATCAAGAACATCTCCCGCGGACAGGTCTTTGATGAAAACTTCCTGATGTGCGTGGCCTCCATCGGCGCAATGTGCGCCGGCGAGTACAAGGAGGCCGTGGCGGTCATGCTGTTCTACCAGGTGGGCGAGCTCTTCGAGAGCTGCGCGGTGGGCAAGTCCCGGCGCTCCATCGCGGCGCTGATGGACATCCGCCCGGACGTGGCCCACGTGGAGCGCGACGGCGCACTGGCGGACGTGGATCCCGAGGAGGTGGAGATCGGCGAACGCATCGTGGTGCAGCCCGGCGAGCGCGTGCCGCTGGACGGCGAGGTGATCGATGGCACATCCACACTGGACACCGCCGCCCTCACCGGCGAGTCCGTGCCCCGGGAAATTCACCCCGGCGAGGACGTGATCAGCGGCTGCATCAACCTCAGCGGCGTGCTGCACGTGCGCGTGAACAAGCGCTTCGGCGAATCCACCGTGGCGCGCATCCTGGAGCTGGTGGAGAACGCCTCCTCCAACAAGGCGAAGTCCGAGAACTTCATCACGAAGTTCGCCCGCTGGTACACCCCGGCGGTGTGTCTGGCGGCGCTGCTGCTGGCGGTGGTTCCCTCGCTGATCACGGGCGATTGGGGCGAATGGGTCTCCCGCGCGCTGATCTTCCTGGTGGTGTCCTGCCCCTGCGCGCTGGTGATCTCGGTTCCGCTGAGCTTCTTCGGTGGCATCGGCGGCGCATCGGCCAACGGCATCCTCATCAAGGGCGGCAACTTCGTGGAGACGCTGGCCCAGGTGGACACCGTGGTGTTTGACAAGACCGGCACCCTCACCCAGGGCAACTTCGAGGTCACGGCCATCCATCCGGAGAAGGTGCCGGAGCAGGAGCTGCTGGAGATCGCGGCGCTGGCGGAGAACTACTCCACCCATCCCATCTCGGCCTCGCTGAAGCGCGCCTTCGGCCTGCCGCTGGACGAGAGCCGCATCTCCAACGTGGAGGAGCTGTCCGGCAAGGGCGTGATCGCCACTGTGGACGGCAGAAACGTGGCCGTGGGCAACGGGAAGCTGATGCAGTACGTGGGCGTGGACTGGCACGAGTGCGAGAACAGCGGAACCATCGTGCACGTGGCCGCGGATGGCGCGTACATGGGCCACATCGTCATCTCCGACATGCTCAAGCCCCAGTCGAAGGCTGCGATTCAGGCGCTGAAGGACTGCGGCGTGAAGTACAGCGTGATGCTCACCGGCGACCGGAGGGACGTGGCCGAGGCCGTGGCCCGGGAGCTGGGCGTGGACGGCGTGTACAGCGAGCTGCTGCCCGCCGACAAGGTTGCGCAGGTGGAGAAGCTGCTGGCGACCCAGCAGAAGGGCGAAAAGCTGGCCTTCGTGGGCGACGGCATCAACGACGCCCCGGTGCTCTCCCGCGCGGACGTGGGCGTCGCCATGGGCGCGCTGGGCTCCGACGCAGCCATCGAGGCCGCCGACGTGGTGCT
>JAUNNK010000232.1 GCA_030537335.1 Clostridia bacterium
TCAAGGACATCCCCGTGGTGAGCACCATGTTCTCCTCGCTGACGATCATCGACTATGCGGCCTTCGTGCTGGCGGTGGTGATGTACGTCATCATGTACAAGACCGTCATCGGCTTCCGGCTGCGCGCCATCGGCGTCAACAAGAGCGCCGCCAGCTCGCTGGGCGTGAACGTCGAGCGCTACCAGATCGTCGCCACCACGCTGTCCGGCTCAATGATCGGCCTGGCCGGCTGCCTGCTGTCGCTGGGCTCGGTCACGCTGTTCATCCAGAACATCTCTGCGGCGCGCGGCTACGTGGCGCTGGCGGCCAACAACCTCTGCCAGGGCCATCCCCTGGGCTGCCTGCTCTCCAGCGCGCTGTTCGGCTTCACCAAGGCGCTGGCCCAGGTGCTTCAGAACACCGCCATCAAGCAGCAGCTGCTGGAGTGCATTCCCTACATCGCGACCATCGTGGCCATGGCGGTCTACAATGCCATCGCCAAGCGCCGCGCGAAGGGACTCAAGCACTGAGCCAACGGGTAAGCCCGATCGCAGAACTGCGTCCGCTCTGCCGGAGAAAAGAAGAGGATTCCGTCAACAAAAGGAATCGCGGCCCGCTCCAAGCAAATGGGGCGGGCTTTTTGCCGGAAACTGCATACACTTGCAGATTCCGGGCCGAAATGTGCAAGCAGCATGCGGATAGAATGTGCATTGAAAATTAACATTTGACTTTCGCATGATCCGCTGTTCGATGGATTTGCAGCAAACCTTCCAAAAATCGCAAAAAAACCCTATGGAATTGTTGGAAATACGATAAATTCACAAAAATGAAACATAGAGTAAACGCATACAAACTTATAAGCTTCGGCGTATGATGGTACAATTAAAGCTATGATTACAGGGAATCTGCGCGATGTGCGCGGATCGCAATGAAAGCCGGTCCCTCCGGCGCTGACGGGGGAGGGCGGCGTGTAAGGTGGTATGACGATGAGTTCCAAGACGATGTTCTACATTCTGAAGCGCGTGCTTCTGGCGATCCTCACCATTTGGATCGTCATCACCATCACGTTCTTCGTGATGCATGCGGTTCCGGGCGGCCCCTTCATGAGTGAGAAGGCCATCACCAAGGAGGCGCAGGCAGCGCTGGAGGCTAAGTATGGCCTGGACAAGCCCCTGGGCGAGCAGTACGTGACCTATCTGAAGGATGTTGTCACGCGCTTTGACTTCGGCCCGTCGCTGAAGCAGCGCGGCCGCCAGGTCAACGACATCATCTACGACGGCCTGCGCACCTCCGCCAAGCTGGGCGTGATCGCGGCGGCGCTTGCAGCGGTGCTGGGCATCGTGCTGGGCGCGGTGGCCGCGCTGCGCCGCAACAGCGTGCTGGACAAGTTCATCATGGTGCTGACGACGGCCTTCATCTCCATGCCCTCGTTCATCATGGGCTCCTTCCTGCTCTTGTTCCTGTCGGTGAAGCTGGGCTGGTTCCCGGCCAATGGCTCTACGGCCGCGGGCCTGGTGCTGCCGGTGGTGACGCTCTCGCTGTCGCCCATGGCGAACATCACCCGCCTGACCCGCTCCTCCATGCTGGATGTGCTGGGCCAGGACTACATCCGCACCGCCCGGGCAAAGGGCGTGTCCGGACAGAAGATCATCTTCGGCCACGCGCTGAAGAACTCCCTGATCCCCGTGCTCACCTACGTCGGGCCGATGCTGGCGTTCATCGTCACCGGCTCCATGGTGGTGGAGCAGATCTTCGCCGTGCCGGGCATCGGACGGCAGTTCGTCTCCAGCATCATCAACCGCGACTACACCATGATCATGGGCACCACCATCGTGCTGGCGTCCCTGATCGTCATCATGAACCTGGTGACCGACATCCTCTACAAGGTTGTCGATCCCCGCATTGACTTTGAATAAAGGAGGCGACTGGAAATTGGACTGTTCCCCAAGTAACAGACAGAGAAATAAGGGCCCTGTCATAGAATA
>JAUNNK010000101.1 GCA_030537335.1 Clostridia bacterium
CCGTTGGTTCCGGCGTTGTTACCAAGATCTGCGAATAATCCCAGATACCACTGGGACTCGAATCCATATGGGTTCGAGTCCTTTGTGCGTTTTGGAGGAGCTTTTGTCGGATCGGCGGCGGATGTGTGGCGTCCCTTGCGCAGACCTGCGGCTTGTGGTACAATGAATGAACCAAGCCAGACGATGGGAGGGATTGACGTTGTACCTGAAGCTGAATGGATATGAGATCAGCTGCGAGATGGGCATCCGCTGGCTGGACGCGCTGGAGCTGCTCCCGGAGGAGAAGCGCGTGCGCGCGCCGCTGGGCGTGAGCGTGCTGGGCCGCACCTTTTCGCTGAACGACCCGGTGGAGGAGTACGCCCACGCGCGGATTCTGACCTATGCAAACGAGGAGGGCCGCCGCATCTATGAGCGCTCATTGCAGCTGCTGTTTCTGACGGCGGTGCACCGTCTGCGCCCGGATGCCCACGTGCGCATCGAACACTCCTTCGGTCAGGGCCTGTACATCGTGCTCGTGGGCGAAGAGATGTCCGCGGAATTCGTTTCGGCACTGGAGGCGGAGATGCGCGATCTGGCGGCACAAAACCTTCCCATCCTGCGCAAGAACGTGACCACGGACGGCGCGCAGGAGTACTTCGCTCGCACCGGCCAGACCGACCGGCTGCGGATTCTGGACTACCGCCAGTACAGCCACTTCACGCTCTACCGCATCGGCGACGGCCCCGAGGACTACTTCTATGGCGAGATGGTCCCGTCCACGGGCTTTGTCAGCGTGTTTTCGCTGGTGCCCTACGGACCGGGCGTGGTGATGATGCAGCCGGACGTAAACAATCCGGCGCACAGCGCGCCCTTCAAGGATCTGCCGAAGCTCTGGCGCATCTATCAGGAGACGGCGGAGTGGAACAAGATTCTGCGCTGCGAAAACGCCGCCGACCTCAACGAGATGATCGACGGTCACCACCTGAGGGAGTTCATCCGCGTCAGCGAGGCCCTGCAGGAGCGCAAGATTCAGTCCATCGCCGATCGCTTCATCGCCTCCGGCGCGCGGCTGATCCTGATCGCCGGACCCTCGTCCTCGGGCAAGACCACCTTTGCCCACCGGCTGAGCATCGCGCTGCGGGTGCAGGGCCTACGCCCGGTGAAGGTCTCGCTGGACGACTACTACCGCAATCGCGACGAGCTGCCCCGGGAGGCGGACGGTTCCATCGACCTGGAGCGCATCGACACGCTGGACACCGCGCTGATCTCCGACCACCTCAAGCGCCTGATGGACGGCGAGACGGTGGAGCTGCCGGAGTACGACTTCAACACCGGCATGCGCCGGGAGCAGACCCATCCCTTCCGGGTGGAGGCGGGCCAGCCCATCATCATCGAGGGCATCCACGGCCTGAACGAGCAGCTGACCGAGGGCATCGAGCGCAAACTGAAGTTCAAGATCTACATCAGTGCGCTGACGATGCTCAATCTGGACGATCACAACCGCATCCGCACCACCGACGCGCGGCTGCTGCGGCGCATTGTGCGCGACTACCAGTTCCGGGGCACGCCGCCGGAGGCCACCATGGCTATGTGGAATTCCGTGCGCCGCGGCGAGGAGAACTACATCTTCCCCTATCAGGAGGAGGCCGACGCGATGTTCAATTCCTCGCTGACCTATGAGTTGTCCATCATGAAGAAGTACGCCTATCCGGCGCTGCTGGCGGTGAAGCCGGACAGCCCGCATTACACGCTGGCGCGGCGGCTGGTGAAGTTCCTGAACTACATCCAGACGGCGGACGTGGAGGACGAAATTCCCGTCAATTCGCTGCTGCGCGAGTTCATCGGCGGCTGCTGCTTCTATCGCGAGACGGACTGAAAAGGCGAAAAAATGTGCATGCTTCCTTCCAAACCCGCCCATAATAGGGTTTGCAAGGAGGAATGCCAAACATGAAGACACGGAATTTCAGAAAGCTGTTTTTCGCCGTTGCGCTGATCCTGGTGGTGGGCGTGGCGGTTACGGGCTGCATGAACCGCAATGTGAACGAGAATCCCAACGTCGCGCCCTCGCCTTCGCCGAACTACATGCCGCAGGGCGGCGCGACCAACGGCGCGACGAACAATGCCGCCCAGAGCAATGCCGGCGGCTATGACTGGACGAAGAACGCCGCCCAGATCGAGGCGCAGCTCTCCCAGATCAGCGAGATCTCCGAGGCCCGCGTCGTGGTCACCGGCAGCACCGCGCTGGTGGGCGTGAAGTTCAGCAACGCGTATCAGGGCGAGATGACCGAGCGCATCCGCGAGATGATCGCCGCAGAGATCATGAAGGCCGACCCGCAGATCAAGACGGTGGCGGTCACCTCCGAGGAGGACGACGTGGAGGACATCTACGAGATCTCCGAGCGCACGCTGATGGGCGATGAGCTGGACGCGCTGAAGGAGGACATCAACGAGATCGTGCGCAACGCCACGACCCTCAGATAAGGAGAAGAGATGCACAGGCAGAGTGAGCGCAAGGAGAGACTGGGCGAGGGCCTGCTGTTGGCCGCCGTCCTGGGCCTTGCGCTGCTGCTTGCCCTGGGAAGCGGATGGAACCGGCTGCTGCGGGTGGAGACCGTGGCGCCGGTTCATTCTGTTGCGGTGGAGGAGCTACGGAGGGCGGAGATGGTGAACCTGAACAGCGCGACGGCGGAGGAGCTGGCGACGCTTCCGGGCATCGGAAGCGTGCTGGCCGGGCGGATCGTGGGCTACCGGGAGGAGCACGGCCCATTTGCGTCGGTGGAGGAACTGACGGACGTGCCCGGCATCGGCGAGGGTAAGCTGGATGCGATCCGGGAGCTGGTTTTTGTGGAGTAGAGTGTTCTATACGCGGATTTTGTGATATAATGGGAACGCTGGGTGCGCTGCACCCGGAACTGTACACAGGCGAAGGGGTAGAGACATGTTTGCACACCTGCATCTGCATACGGAATATTCGCTGCTGGACGGCGCGTGCCGCATCAAGCCGCTGATGCAGCGGCTGAAGGAGCTGGGCATGCGCTCCTGCGCCATAACCGACCATGGCGTAATGTACGGCGTGCTGGACTTCTACCGCGCGGCCAAGGCTGAGGGCATCCATCCGGTGATCGGCTGCGAGGTGTACGTCTGCCCGGACATGGACAACAAGACCAGCGTCTCCCGGGATTACAGCCACCTGATCCTGCTGTGTGAGAACCAGAAGGGCTATCAGAACCTGTCCGCGCTGGTGAGCGAGGGCTGGCTGCGGGGTTACTACTACCGCCCGAGGGTGGACTATGCCCTGCTGGAGAAGTACCACGAGGGCCTGATCGCCATGAGCGCCTGCCTGTCGGGCGACCTGCCCAAGCTGCTGCTGGATCGAAGGGAGAACGACGCGCGCGCCATGGCCCAGCGCTATCTGGACATCTTCGGCCGGGGCAACTTCTTCATCGAGCTTCAGGATCATGGCATTCCCGAGCAGAAGCAGGTGCTGCCCAGGCTCATTAAGCTGGCCCGGGAGATGGACATCCCGCTGGTGTGCTCCAACGACTGCCACTATCTGACCCGCGAGGATGCCGAGATGCAGGAGGTGCTGATGTGCATCCAGACGGGCAAGACCCTGCAGGACGAGAACCGCATGCGCATGACCACCGACCAGCTCTACGTCAAGTCCGAGGAGGAGATGCTGCGCATCTTCCCCAACTTCCGCGAGGCCATCGAGCGCACCGAGGAGATCGCCCAGCGCTGTCAGGTGGAGTTCGACTTCTCCACCACCCACCTGCCCAAGTTCCCGCTGCCGGAGGGCGTGACCGACGACACCGCCTACCTGCGCTCTCTCTGCGAGGACGGCATCCGCCGGCTCTACGGCGAGGAGCGCAAGGACGCCTGGGACAGGCTCAATTACGAGCTGGGCGTGATCGAGAAGATGGGCTACGTGGACTACTTTCTGATCGTCTGGGACTTCATCCACTACGCCAAGACCCACGGCGTGGGCGTGGGCCCCGGTCGCGGAAGCGGCGCGGGCTCCATCGTGGCCTATTCGCTGGGCATCACGGAGATCGATCCGCTGAAGTACAACCTGCTGTTCGAGCGCTTCCTGAACCCCGAGCGCATCTCCATGCCCGATATCGACTGCGACTTCGACTACGAGCGCCGCGGCAAGGTGATCGACTACGTGCGGCAGCGCTACGGCGCGGATCACGTGGCGCAGATCATCACCTTCGGCACGATGGCTGCGCGGGCGGTGCTGCGGGACGTGGGCCGGGTGCTGGGCATGAGCTACCAGCAGACGGATTCCATCGCCAAGCTGGTGCCCTTCGAGCTGAATATGACGCTGGAGAAGGCACTGAAGGTCAGCTCCGAGCTGCGCAACGCCTACGAGGGCGATCCCGAAGTGCACCGGATGATCGACATGGCCCGCAAGCTGGAAGGAATGCCCCGCAACACCTCCACCCATGCGGCAGGCGTGCTGATCACCGCGCGGCCAGTGGTGGACTACCTGCCGCTTCAGATGAACGACGATGTGATCACCACCCAGTTCCCCATGGGCGACGTGGAGGCGCTGGGCCTGTTGAAGATGGACTTTCTGGGCCTGCGCACGCTGAACGTCATCATGGACGCCGAGGCGCTGGTGGAGCAGGGCGGCGGGCCTCGCATCAAGACCGAGGACATCCCCTTCGACGATGCGGGCGTGTACGCCATGATCTCCGAGGGCGACACCGACGGCGTGTTCCAGCTGGAATCCTCGGGCATGCGCCAGTTTTTGCAGAGCATGCGCCCGGGCAACTTCGAGGACATCATCGCCGCGATCTCGCTGTACCGCCCGGGGCCGATGGAGTCGATTCCCCGTTACGTGGCGGGCAAGGAGAACCCGGACAGCGTGCGCTACATCACGCCGGAGCTGAAACCGATCCTTGACGTGACCTACGGTTGCATGGTGTATCAGGAGCAGGTCATGCAGATTGTGCGCGACCTGGCGGGTTACTCCATGGGCCGCAGCGACCTGGTGCGCCGCGCCATGGCCAAGAAGAAGCACGACGTGATGGCCAGGGAGAAGCAGAACTTCATCTACGGCCTGGAGGAGAACGACGAGATCGTCGTGCCCGGCTGCGTGCGCAACGGCGTGTCCGCCCAGGCGGCGGAGCAGATCTTCGATGAGATGACCGCCTTCGCCAGCTACGCCTTCAACAAGTCCCACGCCGCGGCCTACGCCGTGGTGGCCGTGCAGACCGCATGGCTGAAGCTGCACTACCCGGTGGAGTTCATGGCGGCGCTGATGAATTCCATGCCCGGCAACACCACCAAGATCGCCTACTACATCCAGGCCCTGCGCAAGCGGGGCATCCCGGTGCTGCCGCCGGACATCAACCACTCCCAGGAGAAGTTCTCCGTGGACTACTTTGAGGGCAGGAAGGGCGTTCGATTCGGTCTGGCGGGGGTCAAGAACCTGGGCCACAACGCCATCGCCGAGCTGGTGGAGGAGCGCGAAAGCGGCGGCAATTACGTCGACCTTTACGACTTCATCGACCGCAACGCCGCCCGCGCCATCAACAAGAAGGGCGTGGAGAGCCTGATCCGCGCGGGGGCCTTCGATCGCCTGCCCGGACGGCGCAGCCAGAAGCTGCACGTGTTCGAGCGGGCCATGGACGGCGCGTCCCGCCAGCAGAAGAGTGTGATCGCGGGCCAGATCTCCCTGTTCGACATGGGTACATCCGAGGTCAAGGCCCCGCCGCCGCCGATGCCCGATCTGCCGGAATTCGATAAAAAGACCATGCTCCAGATGGAGCGGGAGACCACTGGCGTGTACATCTCCGGCCATCCGCTGGATGAGTACGCGAAGGAGCTTGCGTCGCTGGAGGTCAATTCCCGCTTCCTTGCGGAGCTTGCTGAGCGCCCGGATCACGGCATGACCTACGACCAGCGCGTGGTGCGCATGGGCGGACTGATCGCCGAGAAGAAGATGAAGGCGGTCAAGTCCGGCAACATGATGGCCTTCGTGCAGCTGGAGGATCTCTACGGCGTGACCGAGGTGCTGGTGTTCCCAAAGGTGTATGAGCGCGTGTCCGCCCAGCTTCAGACCGATGAGGCGGTGGTGATGACCGGCAAGCTCTCCGTGCGCGAGGACGAGGACGCAAAGCTGCTGCTGGAGCGCGTGGCCCCGCTGCGGGGTGCGTCGGCGCAGGAGGAGCTGCCTCGGTATGCACCCCGCCGACAGAGCAATCCCGCACAGCGCAAGCTGTACCTGAAGCTCAGCCCCGATCAGCGAAGCGAGGTCTTGCGCATCCTGTCCGAGACGCCCGGCAGGATCCCGGTGGTGCTGGTGGAGATCGACGGAGAGGGCAAGAAGAAGGCTGTGCAGGCTCCTGATGCATACTGGGTGGACGAGGGCTATGACTTCGGCGCGCTGGCAAACCTCATCGGCGCGGACAGCATCGTGCTGAAATAAGGGACGCACAGATTGAACATTTTCCCATTTTCTTCCATCCATATATACAGAGACGTATGAAAGTGGGGAGGGATGTACGGTGATGAGATCGAAGGAGGAGCGCTGCGCAGCACTGGCATCGGTGCTGCTGGCCGCGCTCCTTTTGCTGTTTTTCAGCCGCTGTTCGCCGCTGTATCCCACCAACAACTGGGGGGGCCAACGCCTTCTTCACGGTGGGACGGGGGATGCTGGCGGGGAAGCTGCCCTACCGGGACTTCGCGCTGAACGCTGGGCCGCTGGTGTTTGCACTGCACGCGCTGGCGGCGTGGATTTCGCCCGGGAGCTTCTTGGGGGTGTGGCTGCTGGAGATCGCCGCGCTTGCGGCTGCGCTGTTCATCGCATGGAAGGCGGCGGTGCGCGTCAGCGGAAGGAAGGCGCTGTCCATGGGATGCGCTGCGCTGGCGGGACTGCTGCTGGTCTCCAGCCGGGCCTTCGTCTCCGGCGACACCGTGGAGGAGTTCGCGCTGTCCTTCCAGATGTGGGCGCTGTGCGACCTGCTGCGGTACATGGATGACCTGAAGCGCAGCATGTCCCTGCGGCGCATGTTGCTGCACGGCGTGCTGGCGGGCTGCGTGTTCTGGATGAAGTTTGCGCTCTGCGGCGTGCATCTGGCGTTCATCACCGTGATCACCGTGGACGCACTGGCGAGGGCTGGGGGCGTGCGGCGGGCGGTCAAAATGTGCTGCGCCTTTGTGGGCGGCCTGGCTCTCACGCTGATCCCGTGGCTGATCTACTTCGGCGCAAACGGCGCGCTTGCGGAGTTCTTCTCCGTGTACTTTTACCGGAATTGGAAGGCGCTCGTGGAGAACGCGCGGCCGCTGTGGTATGCGCTGGTCGGACTGGGCAGCGGCGTGCTGCGCAACCCTGTGGCGGCGCTTGTGCTGCTCTGCGGCGCAATGTACCTGCTGCTGCGGCTGGTGCGGAGGAAGTGGCGGGCGGCGCATACCGCCGTGACCGTCGCCTTTGCCTGCGCGGCGGTGCTGGCCTACTGGGAAGGGACGCGCTATGCCTACTCGCCGATGGCGGTCGCGGCGTTTTTGCTGCTGAGCGCGGGGCCGCTTGCGCGGCTGGCCGATCGGCTGTGGAGCCGGAGGCGCGCCTGGTGCGGCGTGCTGGTGGCTGCGGCGGCGGTCTGTGTGGGCTTCAACTGCCTGACCAACGGGAACCTGCCCTACATCGGCTATCCGACGGCGGAGCTGCCCCAGCAGAAATTTGCGCAGATCATGGCGGAGAATGGCGGCGGCTCCATGCTGACTTATGACGTCCCGGACAGCGGCTTCTATCTGGCGACGGATCAGCTTCCGGAGCACGCGCGCTTCGCGGATTGCCCGGCCTGGTTCGTCAGCGACACCGCCTGCAAAGGACTGGAGACGCAGTATGAGATTCTTGAGCGGAACGAGGTCGAATGGGTGATCTCGCGCAGAAGTGCCCTGTACTATGGGCTCTACAAGTTGGTCGCCGAGGCCAGCTCGCCCTACGACCGCAGCGTCGGTGCGCAGGGGAATCCCTACCGCTACTATCTGTTCCGCAGGGCGCAGTGAAGCGGTGAAAATCCGAATACTTTTCTGACGAAAAATTAGGAACGTTCGGCAGCGAAACCGGGTTACACGCTGCCGTGCGTTTCCTGATTCTGGAAGCCTGGGAGCGATGCACACGCATCCGGGCGTTTTATTTTGCAAAAACTGGGCGATTTGACTCCGTTTTTTCGTTAATTGTTTGAGAATATGACCTGTTTTTGCGCAGTTTTTACGAAATCCGGGGATGGCAGATTTGAAAAAAACGGGGTTTTGCGGTATAATTAAAAGGTCGTGTGCGGGGATTTCTGCGCAAAAATGCCGGTTTTCCAGCGGAAAGATGAGGCGCATGCGACGACAGGGATGAACCGGAAGGTTGCGGCAAGCGCCGGGAATTTCCGGGGACCAGTCCGCATCAATCGGACGACGGAGCTCATGCCCGTCGAAAGAAAAGCATAACAGCACGCCCGGCAGCGTGTGCATGAGTTCAAGATTCAGGAGGAAAGACAATGGCCAACCAGAAGATCCGCATCAAGCTGAAGGCGTACGAGTCCTCGATCATCGATCAGAGCGCCGCACGCATCGTCGAGACCGCAAAGCGCAATGGCTCCCGCGTGTCCGGCCCGATCCCGCTCCCGACCGAGAAGGAGATCGTGACCATCCTGCGCTCCCCCCACAAGCACAAGGATTCCCGCGAGCAGTTCGAAATGCGCACCCACAAGCGCCTGATCGACATCCTTCAGCCCACTCCCCGCACGGTGGACGCGCTGACCAAGCTCGAGCTGCCGGCAGGCGTTGAAATCGAGATCAAGCTGTAAGGGCAACCGCCCGGCGGAGAGGCCTGCATCTCACGGGGCTGATCCGACAGTTTTATCAACCGGTAACTGCCAAGCGGTTACCCGAACATACCAAAAAGAGGTGTAACAATGAAAAAGGCAATTCTCGGCAAGAAGATCGGTATGACCCAGATTTTCGTCGATGACGGACGTCTCGTACCGGTCACCGTCGTTAAAGCGGGCCCCTGCACCGTCACTCAGGTGAAGACCGTTGCAACCGATGGTTACGAAGCAGTTCAGGTTGGTTTCGGCGAGCTGTCTGAGCAGCGCGCAAAGAAACTCCTCAACAAGCCCGAGCAAGGTCATTTTGCCAAGGCTGGCGTCGCTCCCGCACGCCACCTGCGCGAGTTCCGCTTCGAGGATATCTCGGGCTACTCGGTCGGCGATGCCATCAAGTGCGATGTGTTTGCCGAAGGCGATAAGATCGATGTTATCGGCACCAGCAAGGGCCACGGCTACACCGGCGTCATCCAGAGATGGAATCAGCACACCGGCCCCATGGCGCACGGTTCCAAGTATCACCGTGGCGTCGGCTCTCTGAGTGCAAACTCTGACCCGTCCCGCGTATTCAAGAACAAGAAGATGGCCGGTCAGTACGGCGGCGAGCGCGTCACCGTCCAGAACCTTGAAGTCGTCAAGGTTGACGCAGAGCGCAACCTGCTCATGATCAAGGGCGCCATTCCCGGTGCGAACGGCAGCCTTGTCATGGTACGCGACGCAATCAAGGGTTGATAGGAGGACGCAATCATGGCAAACGTGAAAGTTTACAACATGCAGGGCGCCGCAGTCGGCGAGATCACTCTCGCGGATGAAGTTTTCGGCGTTGAGGTACACACCAGCGCAATGCACGCCGTCGTTCGCGCCTATCTGAACGCACAGCGTCAGGGCACCCAGTCGGCCAAGACCCGCACGGAAGTCCGTGGCGGCGGCCGCAAGATCTACCGCCAGAAGGGCACCGGTAATGCGCGTCACCATGGCCGCAGAGCTCCGCAGTTCACCCACGGCGGCGTCGTGTTCGCTCCCAAGCCGCGCGACTATCGCATCAGCGTTCCGCGCAAGGTTCGCCGCCTGGCGATGCGCTCCGCTCTGACCTGCAAGGTCAACGACGCTGAGATGATCGTGATCGATCAGCTGGCCGTCGCCGAAGCCAAGACCAAGAACATCGCCGCGATGCTCAAGGCCCTGGGCGCCGACAAGAAGGCTCTGATCGTGACCAAGGACGCCGATCCCATGATCGTGCGCGCCAGCAACAACATCCCGGGCGTGAAGACCACCTTCGTGGGCAGCCTGAACGTCCATGACATCCTGGATTGTGACAAGTTCATCATCTCCCAGGAAGCTGTCAAGCTGGTTGAGGAGGTTTATGCAGAATGAGCAAGGCATATGACATCATCAAGAAGCCGGTCCTGACGGAGAAATCCTACGACGCGATGGCCGATAAGAAGTACACCTTTGAGGTTGCCATCGGCGCGAACAAGACCGAGATCAAGGCCGCCATCGAGGAGATCTTTGAGGGCGTCAAGGTTGAGAGCGTCAACACCATGCGCACCATCGGCA
>JAUNNK010000102.1:0-7938 GCA_030537335.1 Clostridia bacterium
AAGCGGGAGGCGTACTGGGCGTTGCGGCCCCAGGCGATGCAGGGAATGTAATCGCTCTTGCCAAAGGCGCGGTTGACCGCCAGCATCATGTCGCAAATCTCCCGTCCGAAGGGCGTGGAGCGATAGATCGGCGGCTTGCACAGCACGCCCACCAGGGTGACCTTGTTCATGGTGTCGTTTTCCTGGGTCTCCGTCATACTCTGCACGAACAGCGTGACCATCAGCCGTCCGCTTCCCTCCACCACCTTGTTGTAGGAGCGTACCTGGCCGGCCATCAGCATCAGGCGGTCTCGGTCGAGCTCCGTCACCGCCAGCAGCTTGCCGGGAATCGTGACCGGCAGGCGGTCCACCGCCCCGGAGAGCCGCTTCACCAGCAGCGTTCCGGTGTAGAAGGGTTCGTTCATGACCTCGTGGCTGAGCTCCAGCTTGTCCTCCAGCCGGCCTGCGGCCACAATTCGATTGTTGGGATTTTCCATCGTATCACCTCTGGTTGATTCAGAATGCGTTTTTCCATATATTCTATGCACCCAGTTCCGGCTTCATTCCTTCGCCTCCACGAACCAGCGGCCCTCATCCTCGAACAGGTAGGTCTCCTTTCCCAGGATGCGCACGGTGTAGCGCATGCCCTGACCGCCGGCCTTCAGCGCCGCCGCGCGCCGCACGTCCAGCAGCTTATCCACCTCGAAGCGACGCCCGTCCTCCCATTCCACCTCCAGCGGACGCACTTTGCCCTGCTCGTCGTGGCGGGCGATCACCTTCACATACGCCCTTCGCGCCATGCTCCATCATCCTCTCCAGCCCACGGGGTGAATCACGTGATCGTCCCGGGGATTGATTGCGTTGAGCCCTGCGTCCGCCAGTAGGCTCGCACGGCCGATGCTGCCGTGGCCGAAGCGGCGGCGGATGTCGCGCACCGCGTCCTCCAGCTCATAGCGCTGCCGGTTTGCATCCGGGAACATGCACAGCTGCTGATTTCCGCCCTGCATCTCCAGCGCGGACACGCTGACGCCCAGGCTGCGGATGGGCCTCTCCCAGCGGTAGCGTTCCCGGAACAGCGCCTGGGCATGCGCCGCGATGTCCCGCGAGAGCGCCGTGGGGGCGGAGATCTTTCGCTGGCAGGACAGGCTGTGCAGTTCACAGTCGCGCACGTACAGCGTAATCACGCTGCCCCGCAGGTTCTGCACCCGCAGCCGCTCCGCCACGCTCTCCGAGAGCAACAGCAGCACCAGATGCACGTCGCGCTCGTTCACCAGATCCCGGGGCGTGGTGGTGCTGTTGCCCACCGACTTCACCAGCGCTTCCTCGTCCACCGCCATCACCGGCGAGCAGTCGTTGCCCCGGGCGAAGTTCCAGATCATCTCGCCGTTCCTGCCCAGGGCGCTGCGCAGCGCGCTCGGATCGCAGTTGGCCAGATCGCCGATGGTGCTTATGTTGCGGCTGTTCAGCTTGCGCTTCGTGGCCGGGCCAACGAACAGCAGCTCCTCCACCGGAAGCGGCCACACCTTCTGGCGGAAGTTCTCCGGCGTGATCAGCGTGGTCGCGTCCGGCTTCTTCATGTCCGAGCCCAGCTTGGCGAAGATCTTGTTGAAGGACACGCCCACCGACACCGTCAGTCCCAGCTCCTCCTTCGCGCGGCGGCGCAGCTCGTTTGCGATCTCCTCGCCGCTCTTTGCATGGCCCGTCACGTCCAGCCATGCTTCGTCCAGGCCGAAGGGCTCGATGTGGCCGGTGTAATCGGCATAGATCTGACGCATCATCTTTGAAAAGCGCATGTACCGCTTGAAGTTCGGCGGCGCGACCTGCAGATTCGGGCACTTCTGCCGCGCCTGCCAGATGGCCTCCCCCGTCTTCACGCCCATGCGCTTGGCCAGATCGTTCTTCGCCAGCACGATGCCGTGACGCGCCTCCGGGTCGCCGCACACCGCCAGCGGCACCTTCCGCAATTCGGGATTGTACACGCACTCCACGCTGGCGTAAAAGTTGTTCAGATCGCTGTGCAGTATGGTTCGCACGGCTGCCTCACCTGCCTATATTTCGCAATACGAACATTTGTTCGATATCTATATTATAGCACAGCGCAGCAAAATTGCAATCGAACGCCGGATTAAATCGCACAGGCGAAAATGCGGCGCAAATGGGCCTTGTGGACGGGCAGGATTGATGCTATAATTATGGAACAGATTCAAATGGAGGGTGCCGAATGGAGCCGAGAAGAATTGCCGTAGCGCGCGAGATGCACGAGGGTAGCGGTTCGAAGGGCCGCTTTATGCTCTGCGACGCGATTGAGGGCCTGGACGCGCTGCTCAAGACGCAGGAGGGACAGATCAAGCTGATCTATCTGGATCCGCCGTTTCAGACGGGCGAGCGCTTCACGATGCGCGTGCGCGTGGGCGAGGCGGACTGGAAGGCGGGCCGAGGCTCGCTTGAAATGGAGACCTTCTCCGATTCCATGAGTCGGGAGCAGTTTCTCACCATGATGCGCGCGGTGCTCACGCGCTGCCATAAGCTGCTGCGGAGCGACGGCATGCTCTTTCTGCACATCGACTACCGCACCCACCCCTACCTGCGGCTCATCATGGACGAAATCTTCGGCGAGGACAACTTCCTCAACGAGATCATCTGGGTGTACCAGTCTGGCGGGCGGTCGCTCAGGCACTTCAGCCGCAAGCACGACGTGATCCTGTTCTACCGCAAATCCGCGCAGTACGACTTCAACGTGGAGGAGGTCATGGCCCCGCCGACGGAGCCGCGCAGCAACCACATGCGCAAGCACGTGGATCCCGACGGCAGGGTGTACCGCTCCATCCGCACCAACGGCCGGGTGTACACCTACTACGACGACGATCCGGTGGCCCCCACCGACGTGTGGAGCGACCTCTCCCACCTGCAGCAGAAGGATCCGGAGCGCACCGGCTACGACACCCAGAAGCCGCTTTCGCTGCTGGAGCGCATCGTCAAGTGCGGCTCCCGCGCGGGCGAGACGGTGCTGGATCCCTTCGCCGGAAGCAGTACCACTCTGGAGGCCGCGCGGCGCTGCGAGCGCAACTTCATCGGCATCGACCGCTGCCCGCTGACGCTGAACATCGCGCGCCGCCGCCTGTTCGGGGCCGAATACGCGCTGGAATACCCGCCCTTCGAGGGCGATCCCCTCTGCCGCGCCTCCGCAAGCCCCGGCGTGGGCTTCTACCACGTCACGCTGGAGCGCTTCGAGCTGGAGGATGGGCTGTTGGATCGGACGCTGACCGGTCTGGACGGCGTGGACGCCTGGTCGGTGGGCTACCTGCGCGACGGCGCGTATGTGGCCATGGCCGAATCCGTGCGCACCAAGCGCAATCCGGTCCTTCGGGAATCGCTGGACGCGCCAGTGTACTCGGGCCAGCTGGCCCTGTGCGTCAGCGACGTCACCGGGCGCAGCTTCTGCTACGAAATCGATCCCGAATAGACCACGTAATTTAACATTGCGGCGATATAATGAAGCGATACCATGAGGGAGGGATTCCATGCTGCTCAACATCGGCGACCTGGTGAAGATGCGCAAGGCGCATCCCTGTGGAAATGACCTGTGGAGAATCACCTACGTGGGCGCGGACGTGAAGATGCGCTGCGAGAAGTGCAGCCGCATCGTGATGCTGGATCGCCCCACCTTCGAGAAGCGGATGAAGAAGATCGTGGAATCCGCCGCCGAAGCAGAGGCATGAGCGCACGCACCGTGCGCCGGAGAAAGCGCACGTCGCGCCTGATACGAAGGACTCCGCTGCGGGGCGTGATATGGATTGCCGCCGTCGCGCTGATCTGCGTGCTGCTGCGGCTGTTCGTGTTCCATCTGGTGCGCATCGAGGGCGGCTCCATGGAGGATACCCTTTGCAGCGGCGAGATCGCGCTGGTCACCAGCTTCGACTACCGCTTCGGTGCGACCCCCGCGCGCGGCGACATTGTGGAGTGCCGCTTCCCGGGCCGGGTGGACAGCTACGTAAAGCGGGTGATCGGCCTTCCCGGCGAGACGGTGGAGCTCCGCGAGGGCAAGACCTACATCGACGGCGTTCCTCTGGAGGAGCCCTACGTGTTCAGCATCGCGGAGGATTACAGCATCGTCCTGGGTGAAAACGAATATCTGGTGCTGGGCGACAACCGCTGTGAGAGCTACGACAGCCGCGCGGAGGACATGGGACCCATCGGCGCGGAGAACATCCTCGGACGCGTGCGGCTGTGTGTGTGGCCGCTGCACGGCGTTGAATCGAAATAGCTCCGGATCATTCCGGTTTATCAATCACATTGTATGAGAAACGAGGTACATGGATATGCAGGATGACAACAAGTTCCAGCAGGAGCAGTCCGCCGGTGCGGAGAATACCCGTCCCTCCGTGGAGGAAGTGGTGAATCAGACGGTTCCCGAAGCGGATAATGCGCCCCAGAAGCCGAAGAAGAGCTGGAAGAAGGAGCTGCGGGAGTGGATCGTCTCCCTGGCCGCCGCACTGATGGTGGTATTCTTCATTCGCAGCTTCCTGTTCCAGATCATCCGCGTGGACGGCGACTCCATGTACTCCACGCTGCTGAACAACGAGCGCCTGTTCGTCACCATCCCGGACGTGCGTCTCAACGGCGTGGAGCGCGGCGACATCGTGATCTGCCGCTATCCCAACCGGGGCATCACCAACTTTGTCAAGCGTGCCGTGGCCGTGCCCGGCGACACGATCTACCGCGCGTGCGGCGTGACCCACGTGGTGTACCAGACCACCGACGCAAGCGGCGAGACCGTGACCGTGGACGAGATGCTGGACGAGCGCTACTCCCTCTACTTCCCCCTGGGCTCCTCGGACGATTACGAGGCCTACACCTTGGGCGAGAACGAGTACTTCGTGGTCGGCGACAACCGATACAACAGCCACGACTCCCGCGACTGGAACGACAGCACCCCCAACGGCGACGTCGGCCCCATCACCGGCGACATGATCGTGGGCAAGGTGCAGTGCGTGGTATGGCCGCTGAGCTCCATTCGCGTTCCCGAGTAAGCAAAGGAGCATGGAATGAGGAAAAAGCAGCAGCGCCTGGTGCGCATCATCGCCATCGCACTGGCGATCCTGCTGGCGGGCGGCGCCATCGTGTCCGCCGTCATCAGCATCGCCTACGCCGAGGAGGCGGAGCCGTCAGATCGGAATCAGTACAGCCTTACAATGGAATACCTCGGAGAGGAACAAGCGCTGCGCGTGTCGCAGCGCCTTGTCTATCTGAACGACTCCGGCATCCATCTGGATCGCGTGGTGTTCTATGCGCCGGGCAACCTGTTCCGCAGGCAGAGCGCGCTGATGTACGATGGCGAACAGTGGGCCGAGGCCTTCCCGGCGGGCTACCTTCCGGGCGGCATCGACCTGCAGGGCGTTTGGGTGGACGGCGCAGAGGCCGACTGGGGCTTTCAGGGCAGCGATGAAATCTACCTGCGGGTGGCCTGCGACCTGGAACCCGGCGATAGCTGCGAATTCAGCTTCAATTACTACCTGCTGCTGACGGAGAATTGCGCCTTCATGGGCATATCCGAGCTGGACTGGCGGCTGAGCGACTTCTACTTCGCTCCCGCCTACGTGGATCCCCTTTACGGCGAGTTCATGCTCAGCACCCCCACCAGCTTCACCCGCTGGATCCACTCCCCCGCCGCCGACTTCACCGCGACCATCGCGCTGCCGGAGCTGTACCTGCTCAGCGCGACCGGCATTGAGCAGACGGAGACGGATACCGAGACCCATGTCACGCGCTGGACGGTCACGGCGGAAAACGTGCGCTCCTTCGCGCTGAACTTCGGCTTGCGCTATCGTCAGAGCAGCCGCACCACCGCGTCCGGCGTGGAGCTTCGCGCCGTCACCAACCTGCGGGGCAAGACGGACAGGTTGCTGGATCTGGCAGAGGAGACCATCGAGACGCTGGAAACCTGGTTCGGTCCCTTCCCCACGCGGCAGCTGGATATCGTGCAGGCGGACATTGTGCCGGAGGTGTTGGTGCACAGCGGCTGCATCTGGCTGAGCGAGGACGCGCTCAAGTCCGATAATCTGGAGCAGCTGCTGCGCGCGGCCATTGCCCGGCAGTACTTCGGTCTGACCGCCTACGCGCGGCCTGGCGCGGACGCGTGGCTCTCCGACGCAGTTTCCGAATACGTCGGCTATCTGCTGTTGGAAGAGAGCGAGGGCAACAGCGCCTACCTCGCCGCGCTAAACGAGAATGTGGTGCCCGCGCTGCAGCTCACCATCCCCGGCGGACTGGTCGTCACCAGCGACGCCTCGCTGTTCACCTCCGGCGAGTACGATATCGTGGTGCGCGACCGCGGCGCGGCGGTGTTCCACGAGCTGCGCACCGCCATGGGTCGCGACGAGCTGATCGCAGGCCTGCGCGCGTTCTATGAACTTGGCCTTCGGACGGACGTGCTCACGGAGATGGATCTGGTGCGCTGCCTGGACGAGACCAGCGGCAAAAGCTGGGAGAAGTTTTTGACCGACTGGGTGTTCAACATTGGCGACTACGTGGATCAGACCATCGACTGGCTGGACTGAGACGACGCAAAGGCTTTCTGCGGCGCAACCTGCTGCACATAACACACATCTTGTCCACTCAAAAACCCCTGCGCAACTCATATGAGCTGCACAGGGGCTCTCTCTTTGCCTCATCAGAAGCGGTCGGTGTGATACTGGATGTTCGCCGCCTCCATCCACTCGGAGACCGTGGCGTTGTACTGGCTGAACTTGATCTCCTCCTCGTAGTTGGCGCGCAGGCTGTCCTTGACCTCCTCGTAGGGCACCGCGCCGGGCGCAATGTCGCCCGCATAGCGCAGAATGTAGATGCCCGCGTCGCACTCCACAAGGCCGGACAGGTCGCCGACGCTCGTCAGCGCCATGGCAGCGTCGCGCAACGCGTCGCCGTACATGCTGCTCTTTTCGGAGATGCGGATGCCCGCTTCTCCGGTGCCGCCGTACTCCGCCATCAGCGCCTCGAAGTCCTCGCCCTGCTGCGCGCGGCTGAGCGCCTCCTGGGCGCGGGGCATGAGGCTCTGGTACAGCGCTTCAATCTGATCCATGTTCGCAGCGTCACCCGCCGCCAGCTCCGCCTGGAGATCGGCGTACTGCGCGGCCTGCTCCGCGTCGAAGTCGATCAGGATGCCCTGCATTCGGCGCACGCCCTCCGGATTCCACACCACTGTGCGGCCCGCGTCGCAGTCGGCCTCGTACTCGTCGTAGCTTGCGGAGTAGGTCAGCTCCATGCTGGTGAGCTGCTCGTCGTAGAACGCGCGCAGCTGCTCGTCGCTGAGACTCATGTCGGCGGTCACGTAGTCGTACAGGCTGTCGCGCCAGGCTTCCTGCTCGGCAGAGGCCAACATCTCTTCGTAGGACAGGCCGTTCTCTCGAAGATATGCCTCGGTCTCGCTGCGCACCTCGTCCTCAGACTTTCCCTCCCCATAGCGGAAGGCCATGTAGTAGTTCAGGTTGTCCTCGTACTCCGCGCGCACCTGCTCCTCCAGCTCCGCGCGGCGCGCGTCGCTCAGCTCGTACACGCCGAATTCCTTCGCCTTGATCTCCAGCAGCTTCTCCTCCACCAGGCCGTTGAGGATCTCCTGCTTGGTGCTCTCGGCGTACTCCGAGATGTTCATGCCCAGCATCTCGTAGTAGGACGCGATCAGCTGGTACTCCTCTGCCGCCTCGCCCACGGTCACCACACCGCCGTCGAACTCCGCCGCGATGGCGTCGGGGTCGTAGGCGTTTGCAAAGGACGGACTCTGGGCGTTGTTTTCCTCCGCCAGCAGCCGCATGGCCGCAAGCTCACGGCTCAATTGCGTCGAACGCACGGTCCCGATCACGCCCCAGACGCAGCCCAGAAGCGTGGTGCAGGCCAGCACAATGCACATCAGGCGCATCCGCCTGTTTCTGTAACGATTTGCCATTTCTCATCCTCCGGATATTG
>JAUNNK010000102.1:8038-10165 GCA_030537335.1 Clostridia bacterium
ATTATAGCACAGAATTGCTTCTGTGCTATGAATTGAACTGCGATTTCATTGAATTGTTCGTTTTGGGCCGTTCAGGCCATCTTTTCGCCCACCAACATGCAAAGATAGGCAGCCGCCGCGTCGTAGCGGGCGTCGTGGGCGTGGTCGCCGCCGCCGTACCACTTCTGGCACTTGGCGGAGATGAACTCCTGGGAGAGTCCGAAGTGCTGGCAGAGCTCCTCCAGCTTCGGGGGCTTGAGCACCTTCGGGTTCTGCTTGAGGGGGATGTGGGCCTCCTCGGTGTAGTGCTTCAGCGTGCAGAAGATGGGATAATCCGGGAATTTCACGCCGATGCGGGCGAATTCACTGCGGATGTAGCGCAGGTCGCCGCCCACGTCGTGGCCGATCACCAGCTTGCAGTCCTGAAAGTCGCGGTAGATTTCATCCGCATGGTAGGCAAACACGTCGCCGCCGGAGAGTTTGCGCAGCTCATACACGCCCAGGCCGTGCACCTTGCGGGCGTAGCGATTGATGCTCTTGGCCGCAAAGTAGAAGTTCTTGCCGCGCACCTTGCGCCCCTCGATGATGAGATAGGACAGCTGGATGATGCGGCTCGGGCGATTGCCGTCCAGCTCCACATCCACCGAAATCCACTTGTCCGGCTTCTTAAACAGGTTCTTTAAACTAATCACAAATCCATGCTCCGTACCATTTTTTCAATTTTCTCAAGCGCCAGTTCCACATTCGCCCGGCGCGTTGCGAGATTGAAGCGGAAGTAGCCGCGACCGGCCTCTCCGCCGTAGTCCATGCCGCTGTTCAGGCCAACGCCGGCCTCCTCCACCAGCCTGCGGAAGAATTCCTCGTGGGACACGCCCACCTCCCGGCAGTCCAGCCACATCAGATAGCTGCCCTCCTGGGGCTCGCAGTGAATCTGCGGGACATGGCTGCGGATGAAGTCCACGGCGAAGTCACGGTTCTCCCGGATGTACTCCACCACCGCGTCCATCCACTCGTCGCCGCAGTTGTAGGCGGCGGTCTGCGCAATTGCGCCGAAGATGTTCGGCGTGCCCGCGTGGGCGCGGGTGATCTCCGCCTTCACCTTTCCGCGCAGCTCTGCGTTCGGAATGATTGCGGAGGACTGGCGCAGGCCAGCCAGGTTGAAGGACTTGGTGGCCGAGGTGAGCAACACACAGTTCTCGCTGTGCGCAAGGCTCAGAATGCGGGTGTGAGGCGTTGCGCCCAGATTGAAGTCCGCGTGAATCTCGTCCGAGACAACGATCACGCCGTGGCGTGCTGCCAGATCCACCAGGCGCTGAAGCTCCTCACGGCTCCAGACGCGGCCCACCGGATTGTGGGGGTTGCAGAGGATCATCAGCTTCGCGCCGCCGGCAAACTGCTTCTCCAGCAGATCGAAGTCCATCTCCCAGCCGCGCTCCGTGCGCAGCAGCGGGTTCTCCACCAGCTTGCGCTCAAACAGCCGCACCGCGCGGAAGAACGGCCCGTACACCGGCGGCTGAATCACGACCTGATCGCCCGCCTCCGTCAGCGCGCGCACGCAGAAATAGATGCTGTCCACCACGCCCGGACTGTAGATGATCCACTCGGAATTCACCTCCAGGCCGTAGCGGCGTTTCAGCCAGCCCTGCTCCGCCCGCTTTTCCTCGTCGGCATTTTCCGTGTAGCCATAGATTGCATGCTCCGCGCGCTTCGCAATGGCCTCCGCAACCGCAGGCGCGGTGCGGAAATCCATGTCCGCCACCCACATGGGCAGCAGATCCGCGCGACCAAAAACCTTCTCGCAGCGATCCCACTTCTCGCAGTTCGTGCCCCTGCGATCCACCTCTGCATCCAGATACTGACGATAAAAGCTGTTCATAACCCAGCCTCCTAAAAACTCATACGCTCTATTATACGACGAATGTGAAAAATATGCAAGCAAACTTATCGGAAATGTGAAAGGAACTTTCTACGCATTCCGACATAAGTTGAGGGGTGCAAACCAGCGTTTGCACCCCTCGCAAAGGTTCCGATTGGTCAGGCGATCTCCAGCGCGATCTCCATCATCTTGGTGAAGGTATTCTGGCGATCCTCTGCCGGAAGCGCCTCGCCGGTGACGATGCTGTCCGAGATGGTCAGCAGCGCCAGCGC
>JAUNNK010000233.1 GCA_030537335.1 Clostridia bacterium
TTATGCGCGGCCGAGATACTCGCCGCCCTCGCGGGTGTCGATCTTCAGCTTGTCGCCGACATTGATGAACAGCGGCACCTGAAGCACGAAGCCGGTCTCCAGCGTCGCGGGCTTGTAGGTGTTGGTGGCGGTGTCGCCCTTGAAGCCGGGCTCGGTGTCCACAACCTCCAGCTCCACGAAGTTGGGCGCCTGCACGGAGAAGGCGCTGCCCTTGAAGAAGCGGACGGTCACGTTGGTGTTCTCCTTCACGAAGGGGATGGCGTCGGCCACCTGATCGTGGGTCAGCGGCAGCTGCTCAAAGGTCTCCTGATCCATGAAGTAGTAGAAGTCGCCGTCGTTGTAGAGATATTCCATCTCCTTGGTCTCGATGTACGCGCGGGGGAACTTCTCGGTGGGGTTGAAGGTGCGCTCCAGCACGGCGCCGGTGACGACGTTCTTGATCTTGGTGCGGACGAAGGCCGCGCCCTTGCCGGGCTTCACGTGCAGGAATTCCACGATGGTCCAAACGCCGCCGTCCATCTCAAAGGTCACGCCGTTTCTGAAATCACTTGCGTTAATCATGGGGATAGTGCCTCCTCAAATAGTGTAGATGGTTACAGCTCGATCAACTGCTTCGGGGAAGTAATCGGGTTTACGTAACCTTCCGAAGTCAGCATCGCCATGTCCTCAATTCGGCACCCGCCGAGACCGGGGATATATACGCCGGGTTCGATCGTGATCACGTGGCCGGGCTGAAGCACGGTCGTCGATCCGGTTGCGACCCGGGGCTGTTCATGAATAAAGAGTCCAACGCCGTGGCCAAGGCTGTGGCCGAATGCGCCGGGGTAGCGCGCCTCAAGGATGTCGCGCGCAATCTTGTCGATGTCGCCGCAGAGTGCGCCGGGCCTGACCGCATCCAGCGCGGCCAGCTGAGCCTCGAGCACCAGGTTGTACATCTCTTTTAGTTCAGGCTTTACCTTGCCGAAGCCGATGGTGCGGGTCATGTCGGAGCGGTAGCCGTTGATCGTCGCGCCGAAGTCCAGCGTCAGAAGGTCGCCCGACTGAATCGCGGTGTCCGAGGGGATGGCGTGGCACAGGGAGCCGTTGATGCCGGTGGCGGCGATGGTGTCGAAGGCGTTGCATTCGCTGCCCAGAGAGAGCATTTCGTAGTCCAGTATGATCTGAACCTGCTTCTCCGTCATGCCCGGATGGATCTTATCCAGGATGTTCTCAAAGGCGCGGCAGGAAATGGCCGCTGCGGCGCGGATGCTCTCCATCTCGCCCGCGTCCTTGATCAGGCGCAGCTCCTCGGGAATGCCCTTCATGGCCTCCAGCTTCACGAAGGGAAGCTGCTTCTTCATTTCCTCCACGCTGTCGTAGCTGAGGAAATCCGTCTCCACGGCCATGGCCTTGACGCCATACGCGTCGGTCAGTTCCTGCACGCGGCTGATTTCCCGATGCTTTGCGTCGGTGGATACCACCCGGCAGGCGGGAGCCTGGCGACCGGCCTGCTCCACATAGCGGAAGTCGGTGACGATCACGATTTCGTCTTTGCAGACGAACACGCAGCCCTCGCCGGTGTAGCCATCGGTGAGGTAGCGCATGTTTTCGCTGCGGTGGAGCAGCGCAGCGTCCAGCCCGCGCTTTTCCAGCTCGCTCATCAGTCGCTTGCAGCGTTCCATTAAAATATGCCTCCGTCAGTCTCTACTAAGACACTTTATTATAGCATAGGTTTCGGGAAAATTCCAGCATTCCAGACCCTTTTTTGGCGCTGCAAGCGAATTTTTTGTTGAACTTGCGTTGCATTTGCGCCCGATCGAGATGGAATGCAAAAAATCTGCGGGTTCAAACCAGGTATACCCCGCGGCGCGCGTCAACACTCTGCTTATTGCTGCTGCCTTCCGGCCCTGACAAGATTCACAGCATGACGCCGCACGG
>JAUNNK010000103.1 GCA_030537335.1 Clostridia bacterium
TTACTTTGTCTTCCCTTTTGGGCTCACCCCAACTTTTATTATAGAGCCAAAATAACCTTTGCTTACAATTGGGGTCATATGATCTACTCGAAATGCTCGCATTATGAATGCGGAAGGGAGGTATTGATAGAAGAAGGGTATCATGATCTTACTGGTTTGACGTGCTGGGATGGCGCAAAATGCCCGACCTGTAAACAGGATTATTTGAATCCTGACAATCACGTAGATTTCTGCACGCCGCAATGGAGTACGACGGCGACCACGCACCAGAAGGTGTGGAGCGCCTGCGGCAAGGAGGAGGTCACAGAGGCGCACAACTGGAGCAACGGTCAGTGCGAAGACTGTGAATATGTGTGCGAGCACGACTGGAGCGACAAGAATGGCGTTTGCAAGATCTGCAATCTGACCTGTACGAATGTTCCCGATGGCGCGACGTGCACAACGGCAGCGGACTGCTCTGTCTGCAGAACCTCCCACACCAACCCGAACAAGCATGAAGCAACAAGCCGCTGGATTCAGACGGCGACCACCCATCAGAAGGTGTGGGACTGCTGCGGCGCCATCGGCGAGGAGACGGCGCACAGATGGGGCAGCATATACTACAACAGATGCAGATGCATGACCTGCTATTATGAGTGCCAGCACCCCAGCTACACGGCGGGTGTATGCGATGAATGTGGCGCCAAATGCATGGATGGCCCTGAAGGCGGGGACTGCCTGACGGCAGCGCTGTGCAGTGCGTGCGGCACTTCCCACACCAACCCCGTCGTCCATGCCCCCGGCTGCATTCAGATATGGGAGGTAGTCGCTACCTCGCACAGACAGGTGTGGAGTCTGTGCGGTGGAAAGGGAGAATATGCATACGGTTTGTGGAGGCCACACGAAGGTAAGATCGGCGATAACATTTGCAAAATCTGTGGTTACAGGTGCCAGAACGATCCCGAGGGCACGGACTGCATGACGACGGCGCTTTGCCCTCTGTGCGGGTTTGAGCACAATGCCACGCATGTGCATGTCGATGGCTGCACGCCGGTTTGGACGCAGACGGCAACCACGCATGAACAGACGTGGAGCAAGTGCGGCAATGTAAAGGTAATTGAGACGCCGCACAGCTTTGTCGACGGCGTGTGCCCGATCTGCGAATACGTTTGCAAGCACGACTGGGATAACGACGTTTGCCGCATATGTAAGCTTGCTTGCAGCCACGACAAGACCGCTGTGGACGCTGCGGTGGCCGCGACCTGCACCGCAACCGGCCTGACCGAGGGCGAGCACTGCACGATCTGCGGGAAGGTGATTGTGGAGCAGCAGACCGTGAATGCGAAGGGCCACGAGTTCAAGACCTACACCTACAACGGCGACGCAAGCTGCACCGAAGATGGCACCGAGACGGCCAGGTGCGTGCGCTATGGAACGGGCGGCTGCAAGGAGACCCGCACGCGGACGGCTGTGGGCACGATGAAGAAGCACAGCGAGGTCATCGACGCGGCAGTGGCTGCGACCTGCACGGAAACCGGCCTGACCGAGGGGAAGCACTGCTCCGTGTGCAATGAGGTGCTGGTGGCGCAGCAGACCGTGGATGCGAAGGGCCACGAGTTTGAAACCTACATGTATAACGGCGACGCGAGCTGCACCGAAGATGGCACCGAGACGGCAAAGTGCGTGCGCTACGGAACGGGCGGCTGCAAGGAGACCCATACGCGGACGGCTGTGGGCACGATGAAGAATCACAGCGAGGTCATCGACGCGGCGGTCGCCTCGACCTGCACGGAGACGGGACTTACCGAGGGCAAGCATTGCTCGGTGTGCCAGGCGGTGCTGGTGAAGCAGAGCGTGGTTCCCGCGAAGGGACATACCGAGGTCATCGACGCAGCGGTCGCACCGACCTGCACCGAAACGGGCCTCACCGAGGGCAAGCATTGCTCGGTGTGCCAGGCGGTGCTAGTGAAGCAGAGCGTGGTTCCCGCGAAGGGACATACCGAGGTCATCGACGCAGCGGTCGCGCCGACCTGCACCGAAACGGGCCTCACCGAGGGCAAGCATTGCTCGGTGTGCTCGACTGTGCTGGTGAAGCAGGAGCCCGTGCTCGCGCTGGGACACGATTACAGCGCCAAAAAGACGCTGCCCGACTGCACGAAGGGCGGCTATACGACCTACACCTGCACCCGTTGCGCCGACAGCTACGTCGCGAATCGAACTGCGAAGCTGGGCCACCTGTACGGCGAGTGGACACCCAACGGCGACAGCACGCACAGCGCGACCTGCCAGCGCGAGGGCTGCGGCGACCTGCAGACGGCGGCGTGCGAGGCGGTGGAGCTGTGTCTGATCGTGGATGGAGAGGAGCAGGTGCAGACCTGGGTGCTCTGTCCTGTCTGCGGCGAGCTGAGCGATGGCTCCAGGCTGGAGCTGGTGGAGCATGCATTGGCACTCGCCGAGGTTCTGCCGAACGGCACGCTCACGCTGCGCATGGGTGCGCTCGAGAACGGCGAAATGCTGATGAGTCTGTGCTTCGAGTGTGATGGAAGCATGATTCCCCTCGAGGATCAGATTCAGTTCACCCTGCCCGCCGAGCTGCTGGAGGGTTGGAGTCTGAAGCTGCTGGGCGAGGATGGCGCGGAAACCGACCTGCCCTCCACCGTGGAGGACGGCGTGGCCAGCTTCACGCTGGAATTTGTGAAGGAAGGCGAGGAGCCGGACGCTGCGTCGGAAACTGCACAAGTTGTTGGGGCTTTCGCACTGATCCACCTCGTTCCCGTAGAATAAACAAACAGGGCGGCTGTCTCAAAACAGAGTGAATGCTTTGAGACAGCCGCCCTTATCTCCGTAGGGCGGGATGCCTTCATCCCGCAGCAAAGCAATCAATCCCGGCAGGCTCTCTCCTGTCGGGATTTCCCATAAGCTAAGGGAGACGGCTCAGATCGAACCGTCTCCCTTTCAATCCCCGAATTCCTCCAGCAGCGTGTGCATTTCGCCGCCCTGCTTCCAGCCGTTCAGATTGTCCAGCACGGCGTTGTGGGCGCTGCGGAAGATGTTGCGGCTGGCGTCGGGGTTGATCGCATCCAGGCGGCGGATCAGCTCCTTCATCTCCAGCCGCTTGGAATCCGCGCTGCCGTCCGCACGAAGCTCCAGATTGCGCGTGGTGCGGCAGGAGCAGGCCAGAAAGCGCAGGCCGAAGTGCTCCCGCCAGGCGATGATCTCCGATTCATGCACCTTGTACAGCGGGCGGATCAGTTCGACGCCCTCCACGCTCTCACTCCTGAGTCGGGGCCGCATGCCCCGCAGCTGTCCGGCGTAGAGCATGCTCATCATCAGCGTCTCCACCGCGTCGTCGAAGTGGTGGCCCAGGGCGATCTTGTTGCAGCCGAGCTGTTGCGCCTTGCGGTAGAGATAGCCCCGGCGCATCTTCGCGCACATGAAGCAGGGGTTGCAGTCCATCTCTTCGATGGCGGCGAAGATGTCCGTATCGAAGAAGCTCAGCGGAATGCCCAGCAGACGGGCATTGGCTTCAATCTGCGCGCGGTTCTCCGGGGCATAACCGGGATCCATACAGATGAAGATAAGTTCAAAGGATAGAGGGCTGTGGCGCTTCAATTCCTGCATACACTTGGCCAGCAGCATGGAGTCCTTGCCGCCGGAGATGCACACCGCGATGCGGTCGCCCTCCGAGACGAGCCGGTACTCCTTGACGGCGGACATGAAGGGCCGCCAGATGGTCTTGCGGAAACAGCCGGTGAGGGACTTTTCCACCTCGCGATCAAACTCCATGGGCAACCTCCTGAAGCTGGTTCATTTCGCGCTTGAGCGGGTTCCAGTTCCCGCGCAGGTAGCGGGTCAGCAGCAGCGCGCCCAGCAGCAGGTTGTGGGCGATCATGCAGCCCCAGGCAGCGGTGAGTCCGCCGCCAAAGAAGCGGATGGCGATGAACGTGCCCAGGATGCGCACGCCCCACATGCCCAGCAGGTTGAAGCAGAACGCGCTCTTCGTGTCGCCTACGCCCTGGAAGATGCCCTCCAGGATCACCGCAAGGCCGTAGACCGGCTCGGTGACGGCCACCATGCGCAGCACCCGCGCACCCAGCTCGATGACCGCCGCGTCCGGCGTGAACAGGCCCATCAGCACCCGGGCGCTGAGGAACAGCGTGCCGCCGGACAGCGCCATCAGCAGAACCTCCAGCGCGATCATCATCCGGCACAGCCGCTTCATGCGCTGGGGATCCCGCGCGCCGTAGCAGTTGCCGGAGAGGGTGGCCGCGGCGGTCTGCATGCCGTAGCCGGGGATGTAAAAGGCCGATTCGGCGGTGTTGGCGATGGAGTGAGCCGCGATGGCGGTGGTGCCCAGACCGTTGATCATCGAGGCGAAGGCCACGTAGCCGAAGGAGGTGCCGAAGCGCTGGAGCGCGCAGGGCAGGGCCACCTTCAGGCAGGGGCGCAGAATGGTTCCGTCCGGGCGCAGGGAGGTGCCCCGGGGCGAGATCAGCGGATGCCGCCACAGCACGGCGGCCATGCCGATTCCGCCGAAAGTGAAGGCGATGGCGCTGGCCAGCGCCGCGCCGGTCACGCCAAGACCCGCGCCGGGCATGGTGAACGTCAGGTTGAACAGCTGCACGGACCGGGACGGGTAGATCAGCAGGTAGTTCAGTACGATGTTGATCAGGTTCACCATTAGATTGACCCGCAGCGGCGCACGGGTGTCCCCGGCGGCGCGCAGGCAGGTGCCGTAGACGATGTTCACCGCGCGGAACAGCATCGGCGCATACAGGATGAAGAAGTAGCGGGATGCGTCCGCGGCGATGTCCTCGCCGGCGTTCATCCACAGGGGGATGCGCCCGCTCAGCGACAGCGCCAGCACAGTGAACAGCGCGCCCACCACCAGCGCGGCGAGCGTGGCCTGACCGCTGGCGCGTCGGGCGTTGTCCGGCCTGCGCGCGCCCAGCTCCTTGGAGATGTAGGCGAGAAAGCCGATGCTCAGCGCCGAGGTGGAGCTGTTGATGAGCCAGTTGATGGTGGCGGTGCAGCCCACGGCGGCGGTGGCCTGGGGGCCGATCCGGCCGACCATGGCCGAATCCACGTACTGCACGATGGTTTGCAGGATCTGTTCGAGTACGGTGGGCCACGCCAGCAGCACGATGGTCTTCAGCGCGGCGCGGCGGGAAAATTCGTTTTGCATGGAGCTCCTCTGTATGTCGGGACATTGTCCGGATTCACTGTCCATTATAGCACGATTCAAAGGATGGATTCAAGCCGGATGCCGCTGGGATTCGGTTTCCGGGATGCAAAAGAAATGTACAAATGAAATGAAGATATGGTATAATGATTAGGCAAGCCGAAGGCTTGGCCGGGTCGGCGAGCCCCGAAGGGCAGCACGCCGACAATCATGTCACAATTCTACCATCAGCCAAAAGGGAGGCTGCAGTCATGGCAAGAACTCCGCGCATTGAGACGCTTTTGCAGAAGATGCGATCGCAGAAGCGCTACGCGTCCATCGAACAGGCGCGCATCATTACCCGCAGCTATCAGCAGAATGAGGATGCGCCCCGGATTCTCCAGCGCGCGCTGGCGCTGAAAGCGGCGTTGGAGGAGATCGGAATCGCCATCGAGCCGGAGGAGCGCATCGTGGGCAACCGCACGGCGGGCGTGCGCTACGGCGTGGTGTTCCCGGAGAGCGGCAGCAACTGGGTGGACCGGGAGTTTGAGAACCTGCCCACCCGTCTGCAGGACCGCTTCGAGGTGCATCCGGAGGACATCGAGATCTTCCGCCGGGAGATTCATCCCTACTGGCAGGGCAAGTCGCTGGAGGACGTGCTGCGCGCACGCTACGGCGAGGAGTTCGACGCGCTGGGCATGGTGGTGAAGGTGAACCAGAAGGACCACGCCCAGGGCCACATCTGCCCGGACTGCGATGCCTGGCTGAAGCTGGGCCCGGCAGGGCTGCTGAAGCAGGCCCGGCAGGGAGAAGCGCAGTCCGATGGAGAGAAGCAATTGTTCTACCGCGCGGTGGCGATCACCATGGAGGGCGCGATCGCCTTCATGCGCCGCTATGCGGACCTGGCAGCGTGCATGGCGCTGGAATGCCCGGACGATGCGCAGAACCTGCGCATGGTCGCGCAGAACTGCGAACACCTTGCAGAGCGCCCCGCACAGAGCTTCCACGAGGCGCTGCAATCGCTGTGGTTCCTGTTCGTGATTCTCCAGATGGAATCCAACGCCTCCTCGTTCTCGCCGGGTCGGCTGGATCGCATCCTGTGGCCCTGGTATGAGGCGGACGTGAAGGCAGGCCGCCTGGACGCGGAGGACGCGCTGGAGCTGATCGAGTGCCTGTGGCTGAAGTTCAACCAGATCGTGTACATGCGCAACGCCCACAGTGCGAAGTACTTTGCGGGCTTTCCCATCGGCTTCAACGTGGCGCTGGGCGGCGTGGACGACGAGGGTCGGGACTTCTCCAACGCGCTCTCCTTCCTGATGCTTCAGGCGCAAAAGGATCTGGGCCTGCCCCAGCCGAACCTGTCGGTGCGACTGCACGAGGGCATTGGCGACGAGCTGCTCAAGGAGGCCATCCGCGTGGTGGCAAAGGGCAGCGGCATGCCCCAGTTCTTCAACGACCGGGCGGTGATCCCTGCGCTGGAGGCGCTGGGCGTGAGCGAAAAGGACGCGCGCAACTACGCCATCGTGGGCTGTGTGGAGCTGACCACCCAGGGCAACAACCTGGGCTGGAGCGACGCGGCCATGTTCAACATGAACAAGGTGCTGGAGCTGACGCTGAACGGCGGCAGGTGCCTGCTGACGGGCAGGCAGCTCGCACCGGACTACGGCGACCTGACCACCTACGATACGTTTGAAGCCCTGGAGGCGGCCTTTCAACATCATCTGGACGACTTCATGGATCGCATGATGGCGGCCTGCGAGGTGGTGGAGCGCGCCCATCAGGAGCTGCTGCCCTCGCCGTTCCTCTCCTCGGTGATCCGGGACTGCATGGAGCGCGGCGTGGACGTGACTGCGGGCGGTGCGCACTACAACTTCTCCGGCATCCAGATGATCCAGGTGGCGAACCTGGCCGACAGCCTGGAGGCGGTGAAGAAGCTGGTGTACGATGAAAAGCGCATCTCCCGGCAGGAGTTGCTGGACGCGCTGCGGGCGGATTTCGTCGGCTACGACAGGCTGCGGGCGATGCTGCTCAACCGTGCGCCCAAGTACGGCAACGACGTGGACGCGGTGGATTCGCTGGGCGTGAAGTGGGCGGAGTACTTCAAGCGCCGCCTGGGCAGCTTTACCAACCTGCGGGGCGGTCCCTGTCACACGGGCATGTACACTGTGTCGGCCCACGTGCCCATGGGCGAAAACGTGGGCGCGTCGCCGGACGGCAGGAAGGCCCGCCAGCCCCTGGCCGATGGCGGCATGTCGCCGGTGTATGGCCGGGATATCGAGGGCCCCACGGCGGTGCTGAAGTCCGTGTCCAAGCTGGATCGCACCCTCACCAGCAACGGCGGCCTGCTGAACATGAAGTTCCTGCCCTCCTTCTTTGCCACCGAGAGCGGGATCGATAAGTTCGCCTGCTTCCTGCGCACGCTGGTGGATCTGGAGATTCCCCACATCCAATTCAATGTGGTGCGCCGGGAGGATCTGATCGAGGCCCAGCGGAATCCCGAGAAGTACCAGAGCCTGACCGTGCGGGTGGCGGGCTACACCGCCTACTTCGTGGAGCTGGCCCGCGAGCTGCAGAACGAAATCATCGCGAGGACGAGCTATGACGACATCTGAGCACACCGGGCGCATCTTCGACGTCCGCCGCTTCTCCACCCACGACGGCGGCGGCATCCGCACCACGGTGTTCTTCAAGGGCTGTCCGCTGCGCTGCGCCTGGTGCCACAACCCAGAGGGAATCGACTTCGGACGCAGGCCGCTGTGGTTTGCGGGCAAGTGCATCGGCTGCGGCAGCTGCGCGGAGGCGGCGCGCTTCGGCGGCGTGCGGCGCACGGAAACGGGCATTGCGGTCGATCCTGCCGCAGAGGAGGACTGGGACGCGATATTGGACGCGTGTCCCACCGGAGCGCTGCGCTGGGACAGCCGGGACGTGCGCGTGGACGATCTGATGGAGCTCATACGCCGGGACATGCCCTTCTACGCCCACGGCGGCGGGGGCGCGACGCTCTCCGGGGGCGATCCGCTGATGCAGGCGGACTTCGCCCGGGAGCTGCTGCTGCGCTGCCGGGAGGAGGGTGTGCACACCGCCATCGAGACGGAGCTGCATGCGCCGGAGGAGGCTGTTCAGGCGGTGCTGCCGCTGGTCGACCTGATCTACGCCGATCTGAAGCTGCTGGACGGCGGTCTGCACAGGCATTGGACGGGCGTCGGGAACGAACGGATCCTGTCCAATCTGGAGGCGCTGCTGACGGGCCCGCTGTCAGAGCGACTGATCCTGCGCACGCCGCTGATCCCGGAGATTACGGCGACGGAAGAGAACCTGCGCGCCATCGCGGCATGGCTTGCCCGGCGGAATTCCGCTGTGCGCTGGGAGCTGCTCAATTACAACCCGCTGGCGGCAGCGAAGTACCCGCTGGTGGGCAGGGAGTACAGCCTTCAGGAGAACCTGCCGAGGTTCAGCGCGGAGCAGATGGAAGCCTTCGCCGAGCTCGCCCGAAGCGCGGGCGTAAAAAACGTTTTTTTCGAATGAAGGGAGCGTACGCGGATGCATACTGCGGGCATCGACATCGGCGGCACCCAGCTGCGTGCGGCGGTGTTTGACGACGAGAACCATATGATCGCCGCCCATAAGGTGGAGAACGACCGGACGCTGAGTGGCGAGAAGAATCTGGAGCGGCTGATCGGCTTTCTGCGGTCGCACGGAGCGCTGTCGGGCGTGGGCGTGGGCTGTCCGGGGCCGCTGGATCTGAAGGGCGGACGGGTGCTGAACCCGCCGAACCTGCTGGGCTGGGACAATTTTGAGATCGTCGCATGGCTTGAAGACCGCCTGGGCGTACGCGCGGTGCTGAACAACGATGCGAACGTCGCCGGACTTGCCGAGGCGGTGCTGGGTGCGGGGAAGGGCTGCGAATCCGTGGCCTTTGTGGGCGTGTCCACGGGCATCGGCGGAGCGTTCGTGCACCGGGGCAGGATTTACTGCGGTGCAAACGGCAACGCGGCGGAGTTCTGGAACATGATCGTCAACGAGGATCCCTACTGCCATCGCAGCGCAAATCCCGGCTCGCTGAACGAGCAGTGCAGCGGCAGCGGACTCGCACGCATCGCAAGGGAGCGTTACGGCCGGGAGATGGGCGCGTGGGAGCTGTTCGAGCTGTATCGCGCGGGCAATGCGCTGGCGAAGGAGATCGTTGCGCGTCAGGCGGACACGCTGGCACGGGGCATTGCCAACATCACCTGCACGCTGGACCCCGAGGTGATCGTCATCGGCGGCTCGGTGGCCTTCCACAACCCGGAGTATGTGGAGCTGGCCCGCAGGCGCGCGCTGGAATACGTGAACCATCCCGCTGCGCTGGACGTTCGTCCGGCGCAGCTCGGTGACGACGCGGGACTCATCGGCGCAGCGCTGCTGGCGCGGCGCTGAAATGGCATTGCTTCTTATGGAGATTGCCTGAACGTCCGGAAAGGCCAAAATCATATTCATAAAGCTGCAGGTCATGGAATATGCAATATATGTCGCAATTGAAAGAAAATCTGGCAAGTAAAAATTACAGAATTATTACGGCGAAGTATTGACGGAAGCACTTAAACATAATATAATATACATAAGTATATCCTTATTATGCCGCTCGGAAATGGAAAATAATGGATGGGGAGGTGAATGTCGTTTGTCTGCGGACGCTATGCGGATTGCGGAGCGGTGTTGATTCTTCAGTCATGAAGAGACTCTTTTGATCGAGAAAGGAAGGTAGAGTTATGAAAAGTCGGAAGATCCTGGCAGTCGTACTTGCAATGCTGATGGTTATGGCATGTGTAAATCTGGTTGCATATGCGCAGGCCATCGAGGAACCCATGGACGAAATTATCGTGGAAGTGCCCGTCGAGGGCGAGGAACCC
>JAUNNK010000234.1 GCA_030537335.1 Clostridia bacterium
CGGCGCTGGCCGACTGATCCAGCAGGCCGCTGGGCTTGCCGAAGTACACGTTCTCCGCGTACTGGGAGATGCGGGCATTGAGCTTGGGATCGATGCTCCAGTTGTTGAACAGCGCATCGAAGGCCGCCACCAGCATGACCTCGAAGGCCGCGGAGGAGGACAGGCCGCTGCCCTTGAACACGGTGCTCGTCACCTGCGCGTCGAAGCCGCCAATGGCGTAGCCAAGCTCCTTCAGGCGGGCGGCCACGCCGCGGATCAGCGAGAAGGTGGTGTTCTTCTCAGATTCGTGTACGGAAAGGTCGGTGAGATCCACCACGAAGGGCGCGTCGTAGCCTGCGGAGTAGAGCTTGACCTCGTCCTTGCCGTTGGCGGCGACGGCCGCGACGGTGTCCAGATTCACTGCGCCCGCCAGCACGCGGCCGTTCTGATGGTCGGTGTGGTTGCCCACGACCTCGGTGCGGCCCGGCGCGGAGACGAACATCTCCGGCTCACGGCCGAAGTGGGCGCGGAAGTCGTCGGCCAGCGCGGCGTAGCGCGGCAGCTGATCCTGACCTGCATAGAGCGCGCGCAGGCGCTCGGAATTGCGTTCAAAAACCTGCTTTACATCCATGGTGAATCCCCTCCGGACATATTTTGCTATTTTTATTGTAAACCAAAACGGCCGTTTGCGCAAGGGGGGAGTGACACAAATCGGGAAAAGCCCTTGACATCGGGCAGGGATTGCCGGATAATGATAGGTAACGATAAATTTCGAGGGAGCTGCTGATCATGTCGAAGAATTGTACCGAGTACCTGCACGCGCTGCTGGACTTTGCGGAGGACAGGCATCTGATCGAGGCCGAGGATCGGGAGTACAGCCTGAACCGCCTGCTGGAGATCTTTTCCATGGACGCGCCGGAGTGCGAACGACCCGCGCGCGCGACTTCGCCGGAGACCGCCACGCCCATCCTGGAGCCTCTGATGGAGCTGGCCGCGGCGCGCGGCCTGTTCCCCGACAGCACGGAGCAGCGCGACCTGTTTTCCGCGAAGGTCATGGGTGCGCTGACGCCCCATCCCCAGCTGATCCGCGAGCGCTTCACGCGCCTGTATCGCGAACAGGGCGCGAAGGCGGCCACGGACGATTTCTATCAGCTGTGCAGGGACGTGGACTACATCCGCGTGGATCGCATCGCAAAGAACGTGCGCTTCCTCCACGATTCCCCCTGCGGCGAGCTGGAGATCACCATCAACCTCTCCAAGCCGGAGAAGGATCCCCGGGACATCGCCGCCCAGCGCAGCGCCAAGCAGACGGGCTATCCCCGCTGCATGCTCTGCGTGGAGAACCCGGGCTACGCCGGACGCGCGGGCTTCCCCGCCCGTCAGAACCACCGCATCGTGCCCTTGAGCCTGGGCGGCGATCCCTGGTATTTGCAGTATTCTCCCTATTCCTATTATAATGAGCACTGCATCGTGTTCAACCGGAAGCACGTGCCCATGAAGATCTCCCACGAGAGCTTCGTGCGCCTGTTCGACTTCGTGGAGCAGTTCCCCCACTACTTCCTGGGCTCCAATGCCGACCTGCCCATCGTCGGCGGCTCCATCCTCTCCCACGACCACTTCCAGGGCGGCGGCTACGTATTCCCCATGGACCGCGCCGGCGTGCGCTTTGGGCTGAAGTCTCCCTCCGCTGCAGTGGAGGCATGGGTGGCCGACTGGCCGATGAGCTGCATCGTGCTGCGCGGCGATGATCGCGACGAGGTGATCGCGCTGGCGGATCAGATGCTGGAGGCGTGGCGCGGCTACTCCGACCCGGACTGCGGCATCTTCGCCGAGACCGATGGAATTCCCCACAACACCATCACCCCCGTGGCGCGCATGGAGGACG
>JAUNNK010000104.1:0-1242 GCA_030537335.1 Clostridia bacterium
GCACCGAGTGGAACATGATGTCGCCCTCGATATAGTAGGCGTACTGCGCCCAGCACTGGTATTTCTTGAAGTAGTGCCAGCGCGCGCCAGGGCCGGTGGTGGACTGGAATGTGCCCGTGGGCGTGGGCGTGGCGTCCTTGCCGGTGGAGCACTTCATGGTGCGCACCAGCACGGTGTACTCGTTGTTGTCGTCCAGGCCGTAGGCGTACACGCGCTGATCCTTGGTGGAGACCTTCAGCATATAGGGTTTCAGCGCCTTCTTCGCGTCGCCCGAAAAGAGCACCTGCAGGGTGTTCGCGTCCGCCGTGCCGGTCTGGCTCAGCTTGTGCTGCTTCTGGAAGGCCAGCACCGCCTCCTTCGTCACCGCGCCGTAGCTGCCGTCCAGGGTGCCGTTGAAGAAGTTCAGGCCGCTCAGCCTGCGCTGGAGGCGAATCACGTCGTCGCCCGAGGAGCCGCTGCCGAGCTCGCCCGGCACCACCGGGAACTTGTCGGAATAGAAGATGTCCAGCAGGATGGGATCCGCAACGCCGTCCACCACGGTGGTCAGTCGGTCGCTCACGTCCGCATCCGAAGCGATTGTGGGATCCGCCGCCTTGACGGCCAACGTCTCAATGCCGCGCACGTACTCCTGGAGGCGCTGTACGGCGGTCTGGGTGGCGGTGCCGAAGCTGCCGTCCGCGGAGGCCGTGGTGAAGCCAAGGTACAGCAGGCGCTTCTGCAGCTCTGTCACCTCATCTCCAGTGGAGCCCAGCGAGAGCATGGCATGCTCCGGGGCCTTGGCATTGGCAGAAAAGAGCAGCGCAAGGGTCTGTTCGTCGGCCACGCCGGTCTGGCTCAGACCGTTGGCGTACTGGAACACGCGCACCGCGCGCGCAGTGCTGCTGCCGTAGTCGCCGTCCGGCTCAGAGACGCTGCAGCCCAGGTTCATGAGGCGCGTTTGCATGCGGGTCACGTCCGTGCCACTGGAGCCGGTCTTGAGCTCGCCGCGCACCGCGACGAAGCTGTCGGAATACAGGTAGGCCTGCAGCAGCGCGTCCGCAACACCGTCCACCTGGGTCACAGGCTGGAGCGCCGGTTCATCCGTGGCAACCTCCATGGATTCCTCGGTGGGTTCCGGCGCAGGTTCCTCCGTGGGTTCCGCCGTGGGCACAGGGGTGTTCTTGGGCACGAGGGTCAGCTGGTGCTTGGATTCCGGGGTGACTGCCGCCGTCGCGGTGGGCTTGGGCGTGGCGGTGGGCGCGG
>JAUNNK010000104.1:1282-9647 GCA_030537335.1 Clostridia bacterium
CCGAAGTAGCCGTCGGCCCTGTCGTTGAGGAAACCCATCTCAATCAGGCTCTGCTGGAGCTGCTTGGTGGCCTCGCCGTTTTTGCCCAGCTCCAGCTCCGGATAGAAGGGCGTGGACACGCGAATGTCCGAAACCTGGATCGCTTCGCTCGCCCACTCCGGCAGCGCGCCGTTTGCATCGCTCTGCGCGCCCTTGCGCGCCGCGCGAATCGCCTTGTCGATGGCCTTGGCCAGGGACTCGGAGTCGCTGCCTGCGGTGCGCGCGGACTCGGTCACGATGCCGCCCAGCCACTGCTGGATGGCGCTCCAGTCCGGCGCAGCGTCGCCGACGACCTCGAACACAAACTCGCAGCCGTAGGTGACATCATTGACCGTCACCTCGCAGGCCACGTCCTTCTGCGCAACGTTCGCGCCTTCATCATAGGTATTTTCATACTGGATGTGCGTCGTGCGAGGCACGTCCGCAGGATCCATCAGCTTCAGCAGGTCCGCCTGCCATACCTCTTCGGTGGCCGGCTCCGCCTCAGATATGAAAAGGACGGAAGTCAGCAGCGCCACAGCGAGGATCGCGGCAAGCAGGATGCGAATTTTCTTCATTCAAATACCTCCGACACGATTTTGCATTGAATGCACCATTATAGACGCAATTATACCGGAACAAGTTGCAGTTTTATGGAGTAACAATATGTTGTTTGTTTGGCAAATTCTGGAAAATTGCCATATGGCCGCCGCAGTGGTATAATGGAAGCGGATTTCTTACTACAAGGGAGGCGGATCTCCATGCAAACCCGCGCAGATGTCGTTTCTGCCTGCCTGCGCTTCAGCGACGCCTACGAGGACTATCCCTTCGACGATCCCAACTGGACGGCGCTGCGCCACAGGACAAATCAAAGGATCTTCGCCCTGGTGTTCGAGCGCGATGGAAAAATCTGGATCAATCTGAAGGCCGAGCCCATGCGGGCGGAGTTCTGGCGCGCCGCCTACCCCGCCGTGCTGCCCGGCTACCACATGAACAAGCGCCACTGGATCAGCGTCATTCTGGACGGGAGCATGTCCGATGCTGAGATCCTTCCGCTGATCGAGGACAGCTACGAGCTGACCTTTGACCGAAGAAGCCGCAAATCGGTTTCAAAAAACTGATGCTGGAAGAATTTTCCATTTCTAATGCGCAAAAAATGGCGGGCTCCGGAGTGCTCCGGAGCCCGTCTGGGGCTGGTGGAGGGCAAGTGTACCCTCCGAAATTGCAGAAGGAAAATACTCTTATTCCTGCCACATAAAGTCGGTGGTCAGGATGCGCACGCGATCCTTTTCGACGTGCATCATGCCGCCGCGAATGTGCGCGCGGCGCACCTCGCCGTCCACGGTGATGCGCGCGTCGCCGTCGCCCAGCGCAGCGGCGTAGTCGATGTGCCGGGGCAGGATGGCGACCTCGCCCTCGGTGGTGCGCACCATCACGCGGTCAGCTTCGCCTTCAAAGACCTTCTCCGTGGGCATGACGATGGTCAATTGCAGTTTCGCCATGACTTACACACCCTTTTTGGCCTTTTCCACGGCCTCGTCGATGGTGCCGACGAAGAGGAAGGCGCTCTCGGGCAGGTCGTCGTGCTTGCCCTCGCAGATCTCCTTGAAGCCGCGAATGGTCTCCTTCAGGGGCACATAGCGGCCCTCCATGCCGGTGAACTGCTCCGCAACCGAGAAGGGCTGGCTCAGGAAGCGCTGCACCTTGCGGGCGCGGGCCACGATCTTCTTGTCCTCGTCGGACAGCTCGTCCATACCCATGATGGCGATGATGTCCTGCAGTTCGCGGTAGCGCTGGAGGATGGACTGCACCTGGCGCGCCACGTTGTAGTGCTCCTGGCCCACGACCTCGGGGGTCAGGATGCGGCTGGTGGAATCCAGCGGATCCACCGCCGGGTAGATGCCCTGGGACGCGATGTTTCGGGACAGAACCGTGGTGGCGTCCAGATGGGCGAAGGTGGTGGCCGGGGCCGGGTCGGTCAGGTCGTCCGCAGGGACATAGACCGCCTGCACCGAGGTAATGGAGCCGGACTTGGTGGAGGTGATGCGCTCCTGCAGCGCGCCCATCTCGGTAGCCAACGTGGGCTGGTAGCCGACGGCGGAGGGCATGCGGCCCAGCAGTGCGGAAACCTCGCTGCCCGCCTGGGTGAAGCGGAAGATGTTGTCGATGAACAGCAGCACGTCCTGCTTGCCCTCGTCGCGGAAGTACTCCGCCATGGTCAGGCCCGACAGTGCAACGCGCATGCGGGCTCCCGGCGGCTCGTTCATCTGGCCGTAGACCAGCGCGGTCTTGGACAGCACGCCGCTCTCCTTCATTTCGTTGTAGAAATCGTTGCCCTCGCGGGAGCGCTCGCCGACGCCGGCGAACACGGAAAGTCCGCTGTGCTCCTTGGCGATGTTGTTGATCAGCTCCATGATCAGCACGGTCTTGCCGACGCCCGCGCCGCCGAACAGGCCGATCTTGCCGCCCTTGGCGTAGGGCGCGATCAGGTCGACGACCTTGATGCCCGTCTCCAGGATCTCAGTAGTGCCCTCCTGCTCGTCGTAGGCGGGTGCGGGGCGATGGATGGGCCACTCGGGCGCACCCTCCGGGGCCGGGAAGCCGTCGATGGGGTCGCCCAGCAGGTTGAACATGCGGCCCAGGCACTTCTCGCCCACCGGCACCGAGATCGGCGCGCCGGTGTCCACGGCCTCCAGGCCGCGGCGCAGGCCGTCGGTGGAGTTCATGGCGATGCAGCGCACCACATTGTCGCCCACGTGCTGCGCGACCTCGGCGGTGATCACCCTGCCCTCGTATTCGATTTCAATCGCATTGAGCAGGTTCGGCAGGTCGCCGCTGTCGAAGCGGATGTCCAGAACCGGACCGATGACCTGCGCCACTCTGCCTGTATTCTTGTTTGCCATGTCAAATCTCCTCGTTTTCGCTCTCCGCGCCTGCGACGATCTCCGTCAGCTCCTGGGTGATCGATGCCTGACGCGCGCGGTTGTAGCGCAGATTCAAATCCTCTATCATCTCGCCGGCGTTCTTGGTGGCGGCGTCCATGGCGACGCGGCGCGCTGCCTGCTCGCTGGCCACGGAATCGCAGGTGGCCGCAAAGATCATGCCCGCCAGATAGTCCGGCATGGCAAGCTTTAACAGTGCCTCCGGTCCCGGCTCAAAGATCATCTGCCGTGCGCCGGCCTCCGGCTCCTCCAGGGAGACCGGGATCAGCCGCACACGACGGGCCGTCTGGGTCAGCACCGACACAAAGCCGGTGTACACCAGCTGCACCTCGTCGATTTCGCCCTGCTCGAAGCGGTTCAGGATCTCCTGCGCCATGCTGCGGCAGTCGTCCATGGTCACGCCCTCGGCCTTTTCCGGGCCGGACAGAACCTCCGCGCCCTGCACGGCAAAGTACTCCCGGGCCTTTCGGCCGATGGGCAGCGCGCAGTAGGGCGCGTCCGCAAGCTCTGTACGAATCAGCTTGAACACGTTTGCGTTGTAGCTGCCTGCCAGGCCGCGATCGCCTGCGATGACCACGATGCAGCGCTTCTTCAGCGCACGCCCGGTGAGCAGCTCGCTCTTGCAGCCGGTGTTGTGGGACGCGATGTCCGCGATGGTGTCGCGGGCGATTTCCAGATAGGGCCGGCTGGCCTCCATTCGGGCGCGCGCGGAGCGCAGCTTGGAGGAGGCCACCAGCTGCATCGCCTTCGTGATCTGCATCGTGCTGCTGACGCTCTTGATGCGAAGGCGGATGTCCTTCATCGATGCACCGGCCATAGCTTACGCCTCCACCGGCGCCTTTGCGCGAATGAAGTCCGCAGTGTAATTCTCCAGCGCAGCCTTCAGCTTTGCCTCGGTGTCCTTGCTCAGGTCTCCGGTTGACACGATGGTCTCCAGCACGTCGCGGTGCTGGGCGTCCATGCGCGCGTACAGGCCGGACTCGTACTCCGGGATGTCCTCCACGGCGATGTCCTTGAGATAGCCGTTGGTGACGGCGTAGAGGATGCACACCTGCTTCTCCACCGGAACGGGGGCATTGTGGTTCTGCTTGAGCACGCCCACGATGCGCTCGCCCTGATCCAGGCGGGCCTTGGTGTCGGGATCCAGGTCCGAGCCGAACTGTGCAAAGGACTGTAGCTCACGGTACTGGCTGTAGAGCAGCTTCAAGGTACCCGCAACCTTCTTCATGGCCTTGATCTGGGCGTTGCCGCCGACGCGGGATACCGAGATGCCCGGGTTCACCGCCGGCATGATGCCCGCGTGGAACAGCTCGGTCTCCAGGAAGATCTGGCCGTCGGTGATGGAGATGACGTTGGTGGGAATGTAGGCCGAAACGTCGCCGGCCTGGGTTTCAATGATGGGCAGGGCCGTCAGCGAACCGCCGCCGAACTCCGGTGCGATGCGCGCGGCACGCTCCAGCAGGCGGCTGTGCAGGTAGAACACGTCGCCCGGATAGGCCTCGCGTCCCGGCGGGCGGCGGATCAGCAGCGACAGCGCGCGGTACGCCACCGCATGCTTGGACAGGTCGTCGTAGATGATGAGCACGTCCTTGCCCTGCTGCATGAAGTACTCGCCCATGGCGCAGCCCGCGTAGGGCGCGATGTACTGAAGCGGCGCAAGCTCCGACGCAGTTGCGGAGACCACGATGGTGTAATCCATCGCGCCCGCCGCGGTGAGCTCCTCCACCACGTGCGCCACAGTGGAGCGCTTCTGACCGATGGCCACGTAGATGCAGATCACGTTCTGACCCTTTTGGTTCACGATCGTGTCCGTCGCCACGGTGGTCTTGCCGGTCTGGCGGTCGCCGATGATCAGCTCGCGCTGACCGCGACCGATGGGAATCATGCTGTCGATGGCCTTGATGCCGGTCTGCAGCGGCACCGACACGCTCTTGCGCTCGATGATGCCCGGCGCAGGGCTCTCGATGCGGCGGTAGTCCGCGGCCTCGACGGGGCCCTTGCCGTCGATGGGGGTGCCCAGCGCGTCCACGACGCGGCCGATGAGCGCCTCGCCCACCGGAACGGACACGACCTTGCCCGTGCGGGTGACGCTGGAGCCCTCCTTCACGCCCTCGTCGCTGCCCAGCATGACCACGGCCACGGAGTTTTCCTCCAGATTCAGCGCCATGCCGTACACGCCGGTGGAGAAGCGGATCAGCTCGTTGGCCATGCACTTTTCGAGTCCGGAGACCCTTGCAATGCCGTCGCCGACCAGAAGCACCGTGCCGACGTCGTCCTGCACGACCTTCTGTTCGTACTGCTTGATCTGCTGTTTGATGATCTTCGAGATTTCCTCAGGCCTCAATTGCATCTCAATCAGGCCTCCCTTCCTTCGGTTTCCATGAGGCTGCGCCGCATGCGGTCCAGGCGCGTGCGGATGGAGTTGTCGTACCTGCGGCCCTCCAGATCCACGCGCAGACCGCCGATGAGCTGTGCGTCCACATTCAGATGCAGCACGACCTGCTTGCCGGAGATTTCCTCCAGCTTCGCCTTCAGCGCCGCCTGCTGCGCTTCGTCCAATTCGGATGCGCTGGTGACCTGGGCCTCAGCAATTCCGTAGGCCTCGTTGTAGCGCATGCGGAAGAAGTCCGCGCACTCGATAAAGAGACGCATGGCGCCGCGCTCGGTCAGCAGCTTTAGATAGTTGAGCAGGTAGGCGTGCACGCGGCCGGCAAAGGCCTCATCCAGCAACGCCTTTCGCTTGTCAATTTCGATGTTGCGCGCATCCAGAAGCGCGATGTACTCCGGCTGCTCCCGGAAGCAGGCGACGAGCATCTGGAGCTGCTGCTCCATCTCCTGCGCGATGCCCTCCTCCGTCGCGAGCTCAAACAGCGCATTTCCATATTCTCTGGCAAAATGCGTCACTGGTCATCCCCCGCATTCCGGATAAAATCCTCCACAAGGCCCGCCTGATCGGCGCCGTTGATCTCGCGGCCCACCATCTGCTCGGCGATGTCCACAGCAAGACCGGAGATGTCGCTTCGAAGCTCGGCGTAGGCCTTGCGCTTCTCCTGGGCGATCTCGCCCTCGGCCTTTTTGATGATGTAGCTGGCCTGCTTGTGCGCGCCGTCCACGATCTCGTCGCCCTTGCGGTTGGCCTCGTCCACGGCGCTGCGCACCAAACGATCCGCCTCGTCGCGGGCCGTCGCCATGCGCCGGGTGTATTCTTCCTTGAGTTCCGCCGCGGAACTGCGATCCGCGTCCGCCGCCTCATAGATGCCGTCGATCTCCTGCTGCCGCTTGTCCAGAATGTTCTGAACTCGCTTAAACAGGAACTTCTTCATCAACCACACCAGAAGCAACAGGTTGCCGATCTGAAAGATGATCGTCCACGGCGCGAGCGAAACAAATTGCTGAACTTCCACGCTCTATTTCCTCCCGTTGCGTATTGCCGTTGTAAATCAGGTGAGCGGCTTTACAAACAGCAGGATCAGCGCGATGATCAGGGAATAGATACCGGTGGTCTCAGCGACTGCGCAACCCAGCAGCATCGTAGACGTGACCTCGCCCTTGCACTCCGGCTGGCGACCGATGGCCTCCAGCGCCTTGCTGACAGCGATACCTTCGCCGATACCGGGGCCGAGACCCGCGATCATCGCCAGACCTGCGCCAATTGCACTGCAGCCGAGAATGAATCCATTGTCCGTCATGTTTGTTTCCTCCTACTTTGTTGTCAATTGTTGTTTATGTCATTATTCCTCGCATGCAAGCTTGATGTACATCATCGTGAGCATGCAGAAGATGAATGCCTGAAGTACGCTGGTAAAGAGGTCGAAGTAGATCGACAGAATCGCCGGAATGCCCAGCTGGAAGATGGGAACCTGGCTGAGAATGTCGCCCACCACGCCGGGAATCAGCCCCAGGATGCCCGAGGACAGCGCCGCCAAGCCGCCGTAGAGCAAGAGCGTCACCACCGAGCCGGAGGCAATGTTGCCGAAGAGACGGAAGGCCATGGAGATGGGCGTGGCCACCTCGCTGATCATGTTCAGGGGCGTCATGATGAACACCGGCTGGGTGAAGCCCTTGAGGTAGCCGCCGATGTGCTGGGTGCGGATCTTGTAGTAGGTGATGACCACGAACACCAGCAGCGCCCAGCCCACGCAGGTGGACAGGTCGCCCGTGGGCGAGAACATGCCCACCATGCTGATGAGGCTCGAGAGCATGGCCAGCGAGAACAGCGCCCCGACGAAGGGAACGTAGTGCATGAAGCGCTCGCCCATATTGTTCTTCACCATGTTCCTGACCATACCCACCAGGTATTCGGCCACAACCTGGCGCTTGGTGCGGGCGTGCACCTGCATGCCATGGGTCAGAAAGAGGCACAGACCCACGATCAGGGCCATCACGATCCAGGTGTTGACGACGGTCTCCGTGATCGGAATTCCTCCGAAGATCGGTATATTGAATAGAACTTTTGCGCCCGTTACTTCAAGATTCATTTGATTTCTCCACTTCCCTTTACGCTGCGCACCCGATGAATTGCGTTCATTACAGAGATGGTTATCCTGGGAAAGATCAGTGGGCATACGCAGGCGATCCAATTGAGCTTCAGCACCGCCAGCGCAACAATCAGCAGCCCCGCGCCCAGCAGCATGCGCAGCAGGTAGCTCTGACGCATCTTCAGCTTCGCAAGTTTCACCGCGTCCGGATACACTTCCTCGCTCCCGGTCTGCGCGCTTTCGGCTATGCGCTGCACCGTCAGCCCCAGAAAAAAGAAGTTTGCCACGGCCAGCGCGCTACCATACAGTCCGCCAAACAGCACGTTCAGGCCGAAACGACCGATGACGGCGAATACAATCAGCATCACCGCCGTCAGTATCAGCGTGCCGATGGCGATGTGCCCGGTTTCCTTTACAACTGCCTCCTGCGGCTTCATGGTTTCTCCCTTTCGACGATTTTCCATAAATTTAATTTTTAGCGCTTTCTTAGCAATTCTGCCCGACTACAAATTCGGAGTCCTTACAGCGATTTCCTTCTTTATTCTGTCAAAAACCAAAAATTTAACCGTACAATTTGAACCCTTGGCTGCGCGCGGCAGCAGAAAGCGCCGGAGTCCGCATTCGGATTCCGGCGCATAAATTGCTTGTTTCCTGTTCAGTTCGGCGGGAGCCTGCTCCCAGCGTGCTCCGCCGGGTCGACGGTGCGCAGGTAGGTCTGCGCGTGCAGTTCTGTATCCATATCGTTTGCCGCCTCCAGCGTGAAGGCGGAAACCTCGTAGGCGTTGCGGGTCATATACTCGCCGTTCTCCATCAGCTTTTGGTATTCCCTGGATTGCAGCCGTCCCGTGAGCCGGATGCGGTCGCCCACCTGAAAGCGGGAGGCGTACTGGGCGTTGCGGCCCCAGGCGATGCAGGGAATGTAATCGC
>JAUNNK010000105.1 GCA_030537335.1 Clostridia bacterium
AAACCAAAGTACCCGAGTAAACCAAAGAACCCGAAGCGACTCCGGCCCCGGTGATCAACGAGGGCGGAACCGTTCTGACCACGCCCACGCCCGTCCCTGCATCCGGTGAGAAGAAGCTCTATGAATCCACCCAGCAGGCGACCCTCAGCGGCAGCGCGGACTCCGTGCAGAGCGTGACCCTGCCCCAGTTCGGCATGGTGGAGCTTACCGCCAGCGGCTCCGGCAGCGCCCAGTGGCAGATTCAGGTGCCCGGCACGCAGCTCTGGGTCAACATCGCGGGCGAAACCTCCGCGACCATCTCGCTCACCTACGCGAAGATCAGCAGCATGCTGTCCGGTGGTGCGGCGAACCTGCGCTGCGCCTTTGGCAGTACTTACAGCGCAACTGCGCGCGTCACCGTGAGCTACGGCGCGGCGGAGACCGAAGCCGAGGCCGAGGTAGAAGCGCCCGCCGTGCAGGCGTTCACGACCTTTGCCCTGCAGAGACCGTCTTCGTCTGTGTCGACGTATAATGTGTCTGCGCAGAGTGATGAAGATGCGAAGACCACCTACAACGTCGTTGTCAACTATGTCTCTGAAAATGGTACAATCGTCGCGGATCCCTACACCGCAAATCTGGCCGCCGGTACCAGTTTCAGCGCGACGGTCACCTTCCCCACAGTTCTGGGCTATCTGCCCTATCTGAATGAGGAGCAGAAGAACAGCCTCGAGCTGAACATCGCGGGTATTGATAAGGATTATACCTACAACGTCGTCTACAAGCCCACCAACGTGGACTACACCGTCATCCACTATCAGCAGAATCTGAATGACGACAATTACATCGAGAAGGAGCGCGAGACCAAGCAGGGCCTGACCAACTCCACTGTGCCGGAAGTTGCGAATACTTACGCTGGCTTCTATGCGCTGCTGTATGAGAAGCCCGCCATCGCGGCGGACGGCTCCACCGTGGTGGAGGTCTACTACGACCGCTACTATTATCTGATGAACTTCGACCTCGACGGCGGCTACGGCGTGGAGCCCATCTACGCCCGCTACGGCGCGCTCATCGGGGACGTCGGCACGCCCACCAAGGCGGGCTACAGCTTCGCTGGCTGGACGCTGGATGGAACGAATATTGTCGAGTTGCCCGAAAAAATGCCCGCTGAAAACCGCACCTACAAGGCCGTGTGGAAGGCGGATAACACCGCCAAGGTCACCGTGGTCTTCTGGGGCGAAAACGCGGACGACGAGGAGTACAGCTACATCAAGTCCGCGCAGGTCAATGTCAAGCCCGGCACGAAGTTCACCTACAGCGAGGACGGCTCTCTCATCTGCGCGCTGGAAGTGCATACGCATAGTGAAAGCTGCTATACGTTGACCTGTACGCAGGAAGTGCATACGCATAGTAAAGACTGCTATACGTGCGGGCAGACAGAGCATACTACGCATACAACTACATGCTACTATGGTGTTGGAAATAAGCAGAATGTTTATACAGGCGTACCTAACAATCCCGCAAATGGTCAGGTAGTTGATCATTGGCGTTATGGCTTGCTGATTTATATCAATGGCAGTTGGTATAGGTATTCTGGTTCGACCGCAGCAGGTGATATTGCTCCAACAACGTGTCATAAGCATTCCGATGCTTGCTTCTGTGACAAGACGGAGCACACGCACAGCGTTGAAAACGGATGCTACACGTTGACCTGCACCAAGACCGAGCATAACCACACCTCGGATTGCTACATGAATGGCGCGGGTCTGGATTCCAACCTGTGGAAGTTCGTCCGTTCCGATACCGTCACCGTCGCTGCCGATGGTTCCAGCGTCGTGAACGTCTACTACGACCGCACGGAAAAGACGCTGACCTTCAAATATAATTACAGCAACAGGAATGGTTATAAGAGCACTGAAACCATCACGGCCAAGTGGGGCGCGGATATCTCTAAGCAGTACGTTGCAATCGCGAAAAATGCCGGTTCTACCTTCTGGTCGGCAGAAACGAGCGGAGATGGCCCCTACACCAACTATTTCGGCGTCATGCCGCAGACCAGTGCGACCTATTACAACCGCGGTACGTCTGGTAATAATGGCACCATGACCTATTGGGGACAGGATCTGAATGGCGAATATAACGTAAAGCTGTTTGAGGTCACTGGCGTTGGCGGCTATACTGTTACCGATGAGGACAGGTACGCGTTTGAAGGCTTTACCTATCATCATGGCACCAGCAATGGCAGCAGTTGCAGCGGCGCAGCCTTCTACTACACCCGCAACTCCTACAAGCTGACCTTTAATGACGGCTATAACGACGTCAGAACTGAAAGTGTCTTGTATGAAGCTCCGCTGAGCACGTACAGCAGCTATGTCCCCGACGTTCCCAGCGCCTACGAGACCGGCTCCGTCACCTTTGGCGGCTGGTATCTCAACCCTGAGTGCACCGGCGAGGAGTACAAGCTGACTGAGCACACCATGCCTGCGGACAATGTGCTGCTCTACGCCAAGTGGGTGCCTAAGACGCACACCGTGGAGTTCTATCTGGACAAGGATGAATACGAGAAGGGCAGTAGTTCCATCACAGAAACGCATCCGACTGTGGAAGTTGACCACGGTTCCAAGATTGATTCCGTGCCTGAGACTCCCAAAAACGGTTCCTACACCTTCGTCGGCTGGTTCTACATGGAGGACGGCGTGGAGAAGGCGTTCGACTTCGCCAACATGCCCGTCAATAAGGATCTGAAGGTCTACGGCAAGTGGAGCTCCAACGTCCTGAAGCAGTACACCATCTACTACAAGATTCAGGGCACCGACACCGAAATCGCCGACTCCACCACGGGCAGCGGTCTCGCCGGCATCACCAAGACCTTCGACGCCAAGGGCGGCACGGATCTGTATGTCATCTATCAGGAGGGCTACTTCCCGGTAACCAAGAGCCACTCCCTGACGCTGGACATCAACGCCACGACGGAAAACGACACGAACGTCTTCACCTTCTGGTACGTCCAGAGGGAGGCGGTGCCGTACACGGTCAAGTATCTGAACGCAGAGACCCTCAAACCGGTCGCGAATGAGAAGACCGTCAGCAACAACCGCAAGGCCGTCGTGACCGAAACCTTCGTTCCGGTTTCCGGCATGATGCCCGACGCGTACCAGAAGCGATTGGTGGTGAGCGCAGAGGAAGGCGCGGTCAATGAGATTATCTTCTACTATACGGAAGATACCACCCACGCCTACTACAAGATCACCCACTACACCGAGAACCTCGGCACGGGTGCCGATGGCAAACCCACCTGGACGGAGTACGCCAGCTCTCAGGCGGTGGGCAATATCAACGAGACCTACTCCGCCGATCCGATGACCATCCCCGGCTTCACCTACGACAGCACGGTAGAGGGCACGGTCGTCAGCGGCGAACTGACCTCTGCTGGTCTGGAACTCAAGCTGTACTACACCCGCAACAGCTATCCCTATCAGGTGCGCTATCTGGAGCAGGGTACGGGCAAACAGCTTGCGGCCCCGAAGGATGGCACCGGCAAGTACGGCGAGGTGATTTCCGAGAGCGCCAAAGACATCCCCAACTACACCGTTGTCGCTCCGGACTCCCAGACCCTGAATATCAGGATCGAGGAAGGTACTGAAGCCAAGCTGAACATCATCACCTTCTATTACACGGAGAATGAGGCGACGATCAATTATGAGGTGGTCGGTCCGACTGGCTGCGGTACGGTCACGCCTACCAGTGAAACGCTGAAGGTGCTCTCCGGCACGGCACAGGGCTCTACGGCAGCAGTAAGCAGCAATCTCTATCGCTTCGTCGGCTGGTATACGGATGAGACCTGCACCCAGGCCGTTAACGCGAATTGGGTGGATGCAAACAACAAGCTGACTCCGGTAAAGGCTGATGGTGCTGCCTGGACCAACACCACCTACTACGCCAAGTTCGTCGAGGATCAGGTGACGATCAACTACGAAGTAGTTGGCGTAGGCGGCACGGTCTCGCCTGACAGCGAGAAAGTGGATGTGCTCACCGGCAAGGCACAGGGCTCCACGGCTACGGCATCTGAGAATTACCACTTCGTCGGCTGGTATACGGATGCGGCTTGCACGAATTTGCTGTCCACCGGTGCCAAATACGTGCCCACGCAGCCCAGCCATCAGGATAATGGGGAGACGGTCACTGATCCTTGGGTCGATGGAACTACCTACTACGCCAAGTTCGAGGAGAACACAGCGACGATCAACTATGTTGTGGCAAATAATGGCGTAGGCGGCACGTTAGCGATAGAGGGTGTTGTAAATGGCCAAACTTCTATCAGTGAGACGCTGAAGGTGCTGTCCGATAGTGCGAAGGGTTCCACGGCTACGGCAAACACGAACTACCGCTTCGTCGGCTGGTATAAGGATGAGGCTTGCAATACTCTGGTATCTGAAAATGTAAGTTATACACCTGAACAGGATAACGGAGTCTGGAAGGATGCAACCTATTACGCCAAGTTCGAGGAGGATCAGGCGACGATCAACTATGTGGCGGTTGGACCGGAAGGTCTTGATACGAATGGAAAGCCGAATGCTACGACAGCCGGTTGGGTCAATCCTCCCAGCGAGACGCTGAGTGTGATCTCGGGCACGGCACAGGGTTCCACAGCCACAGCGAGCAGCGCAACCTACAAGTTCGTCGGTTGGTACAAGGATGCAGCTTGCACCAATGTCGTAACGGAAACGGATGGAACCGTGAATGCGACCACGAATGAGTTTGTCCCGCTAAAGACTGGTGAAGTCTGGGTCAATGGAACTACCTACTACGCCAAGTTCGATTACAACCTGACGACCCTGACGATCACGAAGAGTGGTCTGATGCAGACAAGCACAGAGGACTGCGAGAGTGCGATCTTCAAGGTGACGGATGCAAGTAGCAACTTGGTTGCCCGCGTTGCCCTGCAGAATGGCAGCGTGACGATCGACGGTCTGACGGTTGGCCAAACCTACACGATCACTGAGGAGAATGAGTGGGCATGGAGGTACACAACAGTTAATACGGCTAAGATTACGCTCAAAGCTCCGCCAATCGAAAATGAAGTTGTGGTCAACAACAGCCAGAACAACTACAAGTGGCTCGGCGGCGATAACTACAAGGTAAACAAGTTTGCAGCAAGCAACAGCGCGACCGGCAACTGACGGAGGTGAGCTGGAATGAAACGTATGCGCAAGACGAAGACAATTCTGGTGCTCGCCGCAGTCGTGCTGATACTGGCGTGCACAGTGGGCGGAACCCTTGCCTTCCTGATCACACAGACCGATTCCGTGACCAACACGTTTGATCCCGGAAAGGTCACCTGCGAAGTAATTGAAGGTGGTTTTACAGATAATGTATCTACCGTCAAGCAAGATGTCAAGATCAAGAACACCGGCAACACCGACGCATGGATTCGCGCGACGGTCGTGGCGAACTGGGTGAAGGATGGCAAGGTTGTTGCGCCATGGACGGGCAGCATTGGCAATCCGACCGGATGGACGAAGATTGGCGATTATTACTACTATGGGCAGAAAGTTGCTCCTAATGATGAAACCAGCCAGTTAATCAGCAGCTATCCCGCACCGGAAAATGGACCAGATGGCGCGCACCTGGAGATGACCATCGTGTGCCAGGCTGTGCAGGCTGAGCCCGCCACTGTTGTACAACAGGTCTGGGGCGTGACGATTGAAAATGGCAGTGTCACTGCAGTTTCGAATTCCTAAGGGAGGCGCAAGACAATGAAGAAGTTGAAAATTTGCCTGGGCCTCCTGCTGATGGCGGCGCTGCTGTGCGGCAGCGCGCTGGCAGCGGCCTCGGTGACGTATGAGGGCGGCGCGGAGAAATTCGTGTTCCTGCCCGGCAGCAGCTACAGCGACACCGACCTGTTCGAGAACTTCAAGGGCGTGATGCCCGGCGATGTGCTCACCCAGACCATCACGGTGCAGAATGATACCGACGCGCAGGTGCGCATCTACATGCGCGCCGAGCCTGTGAAGCAGGAGGACGCGGATTTCCTGAATCAGATGCACATGACCGTGACGTCCGGCTCAAAGGAAATCTTTGAGGCGCAGGCGGACGAACAGGATGGCCTCGCCAAGAACACGCTGCTGGGTACCTTCAAGAAGTCCGGCAGCACCACCCTGACCGTCACCCTCGAGGTGCCGATCGAGATGGGCAATGAATTCATGGGCCGCATCGGTACCGTGCCGTGGACCTTCCTTGTGGAGGAAGTGCCCGAGGAGGATACGCCCGAGACCGGCGACTGGTTCCGCCCGGCGCTGTGGTGCGGCGCGGCTGTGCTGCTTGCAGCCTGCATCGTGCTGATCCTGCTGGCCCGTCGCCGCAGGCAGGCAAAGGAAAACTAAGTTTCGGCTCATGGGGGGCTGGTGCGCAGACACCTGTCCCCCACTTTTGCTGTTTAAAGGATGTGTGGATATGAAGCGAAGAATCCAAAACCGCGGGGTGCGAATCCTGCTGATCGTTTTGACGCTGCTGCTGATTCTGGTGGCGGCGGTTATCGTTTTCAGGCTGCGTGAGTATGCGGCTGGTACAGCTTATTATGACGGCCTGCGCGGGCTGAATTGAATGCGCGCGGAGATGAAATGAGAAGAATTCAAAAAGGATGGCTGGCGCTGGTGCTGGCGCTGTGCCTGCTGCCTGGAATGACCGCCTGCGGCGAACCGGCGGCGGCTTTTACTGCCGAGGATGCGCGCATGATTGTGGAGGCGCTGTTCGCGGCAGCTGCGGGAACCACCACGGAGACGGAAAAGGAGCTGCGCGCGTCGCTCACGGAGGAGCAATGTCTGGAGCGCAGCGCGGAGCTGGCGGCGTATCGGGAAATGACCCTTCCCTGGCTGTGCATGGCGTTCACGCCGGAAAAGGATGAAGCGGCGGATATCGAAGCGCCCGCACCGGAGGAAACTCCGATCGCGGTGGAGGTCTGGACGCTGGAGGACGGCTATGCGGCGCTGAACGAAAGCGCGCCGGGCCGAGCTTATCTGGAGCTGCTGCGCAGCCTTGGCTTTGATGGCGCAGAGGATTGCTTGCAGGGCACCGCGCAGGCCTGCCAGCTCTGGCTCGCGGAGATCGATGGCGCCGCGCTTGCGGAGATCAATCCGGATTACGCCTGCTGGCTGTACTGCCCGGATACCCAGATCGATTATCCCGTGGTGCAGGGCGACGACAATTCCTGGTACCTGCACCGCCTGTTCAACGGCGATTACAACGCCTGCGGCACGCTGTTCATCGATTACCGCAACCTGCCGGATTTCCAGGATCCCAATACGCTGATCTACGGCCACCACATGCGCAACGGCAGCATGTTCAAGGCGATCACCTTCTATGAGGATCAGGCCTGGTACGAGGCGCACCCGTACATGCTGATGATCTCCAATCATGAAATCGCCGTGCTGGAGATGTTCGCGGGCTACACCACCTCGAAGCGCGATTCCTGCTACGACATCGCCATCAGCGATGAAAACGACCTGCGCGCCTTCGTGGACGAGGCCAAGCAGAAGTCGGATTTTAGCTGCGGCGTGGAACCGCAGGCCGGCGACCGGCTGGTGACGCTGTCTACCTGCGCCTATGCCTTCCAGAATGCGCGCTACATCGCCATCGGCAGGCTGCATACCATCTGGTTGGCCGATGAAGCTGCGTACATGTGAAGCCCTTTTTAGACTTTTGCAAAAGAAAATTCATAGGTTGATACAGCTTTGCCGTTGAATATGTCCGGAAAACTGCTAGAATAAAAGAGGTCATATTTGTAAATGAATTGTTTAAGGTTTGCAATAATTTGACAAAAATATGACAATAATATGCGCAAAATTGGCGCTGTGCCGGAGATAAACTGCGTCAACCTAGGCATGCCGATGTGCATAGGAGGAACTATGGCGGACAAAGACGTAAGAAAAATGAATCGGGAGGAGCTGCTGGAGGTTCTGATTGCGCGCACACGGGAAAACGAAGAACTGCGCGCGCAGTTGGAAGCTGCAAACGCGGCGCTTGAGGAGGCGCGCGGCGCACTGACAGCGGAGAAGGGTCCGCAGGACAACCGCAGCGCGCAGATTCCCGGCAACCTTGCGGAGGAAGCCCTGCGCGTGAGCGGCATATTGGAAGCAGCGCAGAAGTCCGCTTCATATTATCTGAAGAATATCGAGCGCATGCATGCCGAACAGCAGCAGAATTGCGCGCGCCTCGAATCGCAATCCCATGAGGAAGCCGCACAGCTGCGCACGGAGACGGCGGAAAAGTGCCGGGAGATCAAAGCGGAGGCGCAGGCGTATGCCGCGAAGCTGGTCAAGGATGCGGAGCAGCAGTGCGTCGAGCTGGAGCAGCGCAGTCGTGAAAAGGCTCAGCAGATGCAGGATGAGACTGCGGAGCGATGCCGTCGCTTGGAACAGGAGACCCGGCAGCACTGTGACGCCCTGGAGCAACAGGCGCAGGATGCGGCGCAGCAGCAGCTCTCCGAGGTTCAACAGAGGTGTGCCGATCTGGAGGAGGGCGCGCGCATGCGGAGCGAGCAGCTGATGGAGCGCGCCCGCCAGGATGCGGATCGGAACTGGGCGGACGTGAACCAGCGGCTGGATCAGCTCTGCGAGGACAACGCCGAGCTTCGCAGGCAGCTGTCTGAGGGCGCGAAGAAGAGGAAATGGTATCAATGAGTGAAAGCAAGGCGAGGTCGCACCCGGAGCTCGGCGTGGAGCAGCTTCAGGCGGAACTCAGGCGCGTGAAATATCGCAGGCGCTTTGCGCGGTCGGTGCTGTGCATCCTGCTGGTACTGGCACTGGTTGCGGCGCTGGCAATTGCGGCGGCCTATCTGTGGCTGCCCGTGCTGCGCATTCACGGCGACTCCATGGAAAATACTCTGCAGAGCGGCGATGTGGTTGTCGCGGTGCGGGGCTTGGAGGCCGAAGCGGGCGATCTGATCACCTTCGAGGTCAATGGAAAGCTGCTGGTCAAGCGCGTAATTGCGAAGGGCGGCGACGTGGTTTCCATCGATGAGGACGGCGTGGTGTCCGTAAATGGCGCGGTGATCGATGAACCCTATGTCTATGAGGCTGCGCTGGGAACCTGCGATGTACAGATGCCCTGCGTCGTGCCGGAGAGTACATATTTCGTGATGGGCGATCACCGCGCGGTTTCTGTGGATTCGCGCAGTGAAGCCGTCGGTTTTATCGGAGAGGACCAGACTGCCGGCAAGGTTGTGCTGCGCATCTGGCCGATCAGCCGCCTGGAATGGCTTTACTGAGGATTTGTGACGGGAGGAATTGGCTTTGAAACAGAGATGTTTGGCAGTTTTATTGGCCATCATGATTCTGTTTGTGGCGCATGCTCCGAAAATCGTGGATGTGTTTGCAACGGATACCGTGCCTGAGGCGGAACAGACCGCGATGGAAAGCGCCGCAGAGGTGGAGACTGCCCCTGCACCGGTCGCACTGAGCGAGGAACAGGAGGGCACGTCCGCGCCGGCTACGCCGGAGCCGACGGAAATCGCCACTGCTGCGCCGGAATCGACGGAGATGAATGAACTCGCGCTGGTCGATACGGTCGAGGCGACGGCTGAGCCGACGCCGGAACCCACGGCCACGTCCGAGTCGACTCCGACCGCGACGCAGGAGCCGACCGAA
>JAUNNK010000235.1 GCA_030537335.1 Clostridia bacterium
GCTCGCAGATGGAGCCGGCGTACATCACGACCACCTCGTCGCACATCTGGGCGACCACGCCCAAATCGTGGGTAATCATGATGATGGCCATGCCCAGCTGCTTCTGCAGATCCCGCATCAGATCCAGAATCTGCGCCTGGATGGTCACGTCCAGCGCCGTGGTGGGCTCGTCCGCGATGAGGATGTCCGGCTCGCAGGCCAGCGCCATGGCGATCATCACCCTCTGGCGCATGCCGCCGGAGAGCTCAAAGGGATACTGCTTCAGGCGCTTCTCGGGCTGATTGATGTTCACCAGACGCAGCATCTCCAGCGCGCGCTCATGCGCCTGCTGCTTGTTGCGCTTGGTGTGCAGCAGGATCGCCTCCATCAGCTGGTGGCCCACAGTGTAGGTGGGATTCAGGCTGGTCATGGGATCCTGGAAGATGATGGAAATCTTGTTGCCGCGCACGGTGCGCAGCACCTTTTCGCCCGCGTTCACCAGCTCCTGGCCGTCCAGCTTGACGCTGCCGCCGATGATCTTGCCGGTGGGCGCGAGAATCTGCATGATGGAGTAGGCCGTGACCGACTTGCCGGAGCCGGATTCGCCCACGATGCCCAGCACCTTGCCCCGATCGAGCTGGAAGGAGATGCCGTCGACGGCCTTCACCTCGCCCGCATCGGTGAAAAAGGTGGTGCGCAGTTCCTTAACTTCAAGCAATGCCATATTCGCTCTCTCCTTTCATCACGCGTTGAGCTTGGGGTCGAAGGCGTCGCGCAGGCCATCGCCGAACAGGTTCAGGCCCAGCACGATCAGGCAGATCACCAGCGCCGGGAAGATCAGGCGGTAGGAATAGGAGGTGATGCCGTTGAGCGCGTCGGAGGCCAGGGAGCCCAGCGAGGGCATCGGCGCGTTGACGCCCAGGCCCAGGAAGGAGAGGAAGCTCTCGGTGAAGATGGCGTTGGGAATCTGCAGCGCCGTGGAGATGATGACCACGGAGATGCAGTTGGGCAGCAGGTGCTTCATGATGATCCACTTGCCCTTCGCGCCGGTGGCCTGAGCCGCCAGCACGTACTCCTGCTCGCGCAGGGAGAGGATCTGGCCTCGGATCAGGCGCGCCATGCTCACCCAGTACAAGAGGCCGAACACGATGAACATCGAAATGATGTTCGCGCCGATCTTCTCAAGGATGGTACCCTCCAGGCTCAGCACCTGCCGCAGCACCACCGACAGCAGGATGACCACCAGCATGTCGGGCAGCGAGTAGATGATGTCCACGATGCGCATGATGATCAGGTCGACCTTGCCGCCGCAGTAGCCCGCGATGGCGCCGATGGTCATGCCGATGATCAGCACGATGATGCTGGCGAAGAAGCCGACGGCCAGCGAGATGCGCGTGCCGTAGACCACGCGGATGAAGTAGTCGCGGCCGTGGGCGTCGGTTCCGAAGATGTGCGGGAACACGCTCTCGCCGTTTTCAATCTTCTTCAGCTCGGACTTTCCGTACTGGAAGGGAGAGAGGTTGTTGTAGGAGGCGTCCGCCGGACGGCCCGGCTGCACGCCCAGCATCTGGTCGTAGGAGTAGGGCCAGACATAGGGCAGGATGATGGAGGCCAGGGTGATGATCACGATGATGATCAGGCTCACCGTGGCGACCTTGTTCTTCAGCAGGCGCTTCACGCCGTCCTTGAAGAAGGTGGACGACGGGCGCATCTTGGAGATGTACTCCTTTTCCGCCTCGGTCGCGGGCCGGAAGGCGTCGGGCTCGAGCTTCTGCTGGAGGCTGAAGGGGGTCTTGGCATTCAACATTTGGACTGATCCCAGACCAACGGACAAAGGAAAAAAGAGACCTCCTGTTGTAG
>JAUNNK010000106.1 GCA_030537335.1 Clostridia bacterium
TCGAGCGCCGTTCCGCTGAGGAAGGGCGCAGGCCGCTGCCAACGCCCGCGGCACCCCGGAGAAGCGGGCTTTGTCAGCGGCCTGAACCGATTTCGTCGGCCTTTTCAGAAAGAATTCACACCCATTCAAGCGATTCAGCGGTGCACTGAATCGCTTTCATAATCTTGCTATTCTTCGATCCGATATACTAAAGGCTTTGACGCCACCCATATTGCAAACAAATATTTTCGGTTTGTGCTTTATATTTTGTACATATTTACATATATAACACAAAATAACAGTAAAATTAATCGTTACGGTCTATATTCGACTATCGCGAGATGCTACAATAGCCGAAACCGTTTGCTTCAGTGCTTTTGCATAGGTCTGTATGCTCTGAGGTAAGCGAAGATATGGGAGGAGAGGAACAATGAAAAAACTTCTGGGAATTGTACTTGCAATATGTATGATGCTGTCCATGCTGCCGATGACTGCCTTGGCAGAGCTGGACAATGAAACCATGTTCCGCTACATCATCGATGAATTCACGGCGATTGCCGCTACGCCCCGCGGCTCCGGCAACACCGACGCCATCAGCGACTATCTGAAGGGCTGGGGCGAGGATCACGGCTTCGAGACCATGCAGGACGAGGTAGGAAACATCCGCTGGGATGTTCCGGCCACCGAGGGCTATGAGGATATGCCTCTGACCGTGCTGCAGGCACACATGGACATGGTCGTGGTCTCCGACGATGGCCGCGACATGACCCAGTCTCCCATCGTCGTGGTGGAAAATGATGAGGAAGGCATCGTGAGCTCCGACGGCCACACCAGCCTGGGCAGCGATGACGGTATCGGCATCGCCACCGCAATGTTCCTGGCCACCTCCACCGACTATGTACACGGCCCGCTGCGCGTGATCATCACCATCAACGAAGAGGGCGGCGAGCCCTCCGGCGTAGGCAACATGGATCACAGCTGGGTTGCAGACGCCAAGTACATGGTGAACATCGACTCCGAGGATTATGCCACCTGCACCGTGGCTGCCTGTGGATTCGCGGCTTACATGTTCAACGTGCCGCTGGAGAGCGAAGCGGCGGATGCTGCAAAGATCGCCTACACCATCGACCTGAACGGACTCAAGGGCGGACATTCCGGCGTGGACATCGAGAAGAACCGCGCCAATGCCATTAAGGCTGTGGACTATTGCCTGGCCTGGGCAAAATACAAGGGCATCGACGTGCAGCTGGCCTCCTTCACTGGCGGCACCGGCATGACCGCCATTCCGGCTCTGGCCAGCGCGACCTTTACCTTCTCCCCTGAGTACGAGGACGCCTTCAAAGCGGCCATGGATGAGATCATCTACTACTTCGGCCAGCAGTTTGACCGCACCGAGGCCGGTTACAGCTTCACTTACGCTCCGGCTGATTTGCCCGAGACCGTGCTGACCGCCGAGTGCTCCGCGAAGGTCATTGACCTGGTTGCAGCACTGGAGGACGGCGTGAACACCATCAGCCAGCGCTACCCGGGCGTGACCGAGACCTCCTTCAATCTGGGTATGATCAATGTTGCAGCTGGTGAGGAATCCACCACGATCATGCAGGCCATGCGCTGCAGCTCCCAGTGGCCGGTCATGCTGGCGAACATGCAGTTCCAGGCAATCGGCAATGCCTTCGGCGTTGAGGTCAGCTCTTGGATGGAGGATCCCTATGAGCCCGCCAACATCAACATCGGCTGGGTGGAAAAGGAGAGCGATGTGATTGCGAAGATGTACGCCTCCGCCTTTGAGCGCTACACCGGCGACGAGTGCGTGATCACCGCCGTGCATGGCGGCCTGGAGTGCGCCGACTTCGCATCCTGGAACGACGAGCTGGAGGTTATCTCCGTTGGTCCGACCGTTGAAAGCCCCCACTCCGTCAACGAGTACGTGGTGAGCGACACCGTATGGAACACCTGCGGCGCCATCGCAACCCTGCTGACGGACATCGCTGAGGGTGTGACCGAATAAACTGAAAAGAAAAAATGAAGGAACCGGCTTTAAGCAGGCCCCTTCATGAAAGAATTCAAAATGCCCGCACGACTTCGATTTGAAGTGGTGCGGGCAGACCGCTGACAAACCAAAGTCAGCGATCTTTTTTTCGCAAAGAAGGCGAAAAACCAAAAAGGAAAGCGGGCTTTGTCAGAGGTCTGAGCGCCTTCCTTCATCGGACGGCGCTTTTAACTTGACGGAGCTTCGGCCAAAATAGTATAATATACAATGGTTTTACATGGTTACAGGGGAAAAAGGAGGAGAGGCACATGGATCGCGCGCGTGCGGCACAGATTATGCAGGAACTGGCCAAGCTCTATCCGGAGGCGAAGCCGGAACTGAATTTCCGCAATCCCTACGAGACGTTGATCGCCACCATCCTCTCCGCACAGTGCACGGACAAGCGCGTGAACATGGTCACGGCGCGGCTGTTTCCCCTGTACCCGGACGCGAAGGCCCTGGCCCAGCTGGAGCCGGAGGAGCTGGAGCCGCTGATCAAGGAGTGCGGGCTGTACCGCAACAAGGCCAGGAACATCATCGCGGCCTGCCGTGCGCTGGTGGAGCGCTACGACGGCGAGGTGCCCCAGACCCGCGAGGAGCTGATGGCGCTGCCGGGCGTGGGTCAGAAGACCGCCGGCGTGGTGCTGATGGCCGCCTTCGGCGACCCGCAGATTCCCGTGGACACCCACGTGTTCCGCCTGTCCCGCAGAATTGGCCTGGCCGACGCGGACACCCCGGAGAAGGTGGAAGTGCAGCTGCGGGAGCTGCTGGACAGGGACATCTGGACCTTCGGCCATCACCTGCTGATCTGGCACGGGCGGCGCTGCTGCCACGCCCAGAAGCCGGATTGTGAAAACTGCCCGCTGAACGCCGCGCTCTGCGGCCACTGCGTGGACAAGTGAGGAGTAGAAGCTATGGCGCTTTTTGTTGATGTAGTCAATATCACCGCGAAGGCGGGCGACGGCGGCAACGGCTGCGTGTCCTTCCACCGCGAGAAGTACGTGCAGGCGGGCGGCCCGGACGGTGGTGACGGCGGACGCGGCGGCGATGTGGTGTTCGTCGCTTCCGAACGCATGCATACGCTGATGGATTTCCGCTACCACCGCAAGTTCACCGCCGGAAACGGCGAGGACGGCATGAGCAACCGCAAGAGCGGAAAGAACGGTGCGAACGTGGTGATCGAGGTTCCCCCGGGCACCGTGGTGCGCGACAAGGCCAGCGGCAAGATTCTGCTGGATCTCTACGCCGCGGGCGTGGAGAAGGTGCTGCAGCGCGGCGGCAAGGGCGGTTTCGGCAACCAGCACTTCGCCACCCCCACCCGTCAGGCCCCCCAGTTCGCCAAGCCCGGCGAGAAGCGCGAGGTGCTGGAGCTGACGCTGGAGCTCAAGTCCATCGCCGACGTGGGTCTGGTGGGCTTCCCCAACGTGGGCAAGAGCACGATCCTCTCGGTGGTCACGGCTGCGCGCCCGAAGATCGCCAACTACCACTTCACCACGCTTCAGCCGAATCTGGGCATCGTCAAGCAGGACGATTCCAGCTTCGTGCTGGCGGACATTCCCGGCCTGGTGGAAGGCGCGAGCGAGGGTATCGGCCTGGGCCACGCCTTTTTGCGCCACGTGGAGCGCACGCGGATGCTCTTGCACGTGGTGGACGTCTCCGGCTGCGAGGGCCGCGATCCTCTGGAGGACTACGACGCGATCCTCAAGGAGCTGGAGAGCTACGGCGATCTGAAGAACCGCCCGGTGATCGTGGTGGCCAACAAGATGGATCTCCCCGGTGCGGAGGAAAACCTTGCGCGCCTGAAGGAGAAGCTGGACGGAAGCGGCATCGAGATCTACGCCGTCTCCGCAGCCACGCGAAGCAACTTCGACGCGCTGATGCGCGCGACGGTGCGCATGCTCAAAACCTGCCCCGACGCGGAGCCCTTCGCCGAGGAGGAGCTGTTCGACTTCGATCTGGACAGCCAGGACAGCGGCTTCGAGATTCAGAAAAGCGGCGACAGCTTCCATCTGTCGGGCGCATCCATCGACCATCTGGTCGCCTCGGTCAACTTTGGCAACGAGGAATCTCTCAACTACTTCCACCGCACGCTGCGGCGCATGGGCGTGATCGACGCGCTGCGCGAGGCCGGCGCTGGCGAGGGCTCCACCGTCTGCATCGGCGAGATGGAGTTCGACTTTGTGGAATAAAACCAGTTACGATATTGGAGGATACGAGCTATGACCACCAAGCAGCGCGCGAAGCTGCGCGCAATGTGCAATACCATGGAGCCGGTGCTCCAGATCGGCAAGGACGGCATCACCGACAACCTGGCCAAGCAGTGCTGGGACGCGCTGGAGGCCCGGGAGCTCATCAAGGTCAACGTCCAGAAGAACGCCCCCTACACCGCCCGCGAGGCTTGCGAGCTGCTCTGCGAGCGCGTGCACGCGGAGCCGGTGCAAACCATCGGCAACCGCTTCAGCATCTATCGTCAGGCGCGCAAGGATTCCAAGATTCGCCTGGAGGATCTGTAAGCGCAGGCCTAAGATGGATTGGCTACCCTGTCGTTCCGTCATTTAAAGCCCAGGCCCGCAGAGCGCATTCCGACGCTCCACGGGTCTGGACTTTTGCATTCGGGCGCTCGTCGCCCTGCCTCACTTCTCCTGCTCCTCCAGCAGCTCGCGCACGAAGGCGCGGATGAACTCCCGGCAGCCTCCGCAGCCCCTGCCGAAGCGCAGCTTCTCTTGCACTTCCTCGTACGACTTCGCACCCGCCCGGACGGCGTCCTCAATCATGCCGTAGGTGACCTCCCTGCATCCGCAGGCCAGCTTGTTCCGATTCATGCCCTCATCCTCCCTATCTGCAACAATCGACAGCGGTATTATAGCAGAGATTTTCCTGCATTTCAACCGCCCCGAACTTTTCCGTCACAAATTGACATTCGCCAACCATCGTGCTATAATCATAAATGCAGGGGAGCCTGTGGCACAGGCTGAGAGGAAGGTTGCACCTTCGACCCTTACACCTGATTCGGGTAATGCCGACGTAGGGAGTCAAGAGATGCATTCCAGACGGAGGATTACCGACAGGTGATCCTCTGTTTTTATTATCGTCCGATCGTTCCGGTTCACTCCGGGGCTTTCGCGCGGCAGACCGGGGGCACCACTCTCTGCCGCGATACAAAAGTAATGCTGAACGGGAAAGGAGCATTTTCATGCAAGAAACGATGAAAACAGCATTATCAATCGCTGGAAGCGATTCCAGCGGAGGCGCCGGGATTCAGGCAGATATGAAGACCATGTCGGCGCATGGCGTTTACGCCATGACCGCCATCACGGCGCTCACTGCCCAGAATACAACCGGCGTCACAGGCATCTTTGAGGTCACACCCGAATTCCTGTCCGACCAGCTGGACGCCGTGTTTACAGACATCTTCCCCGATGCGGTCAAGATCGGCATGGTCTCCTCCGCGGCGCCGATCCGCGTGATCGCGCAGAAGCTGACGGACTATCAGGCCCGGCACATCGTGGTCGATCCGGTGATGGTGGCCACCTCCGGCTCCAAGCTGATTCAGGACGAGGCCATCGACACCCTGAAGGCGGAACTGCTGCCCATCGCGGAGCTGGTCACGCCCAACATCCCGGAGGCGGAGATCCTCTCCGGCATGGAGATTCACTGCCCGCAGGACATGGAGCAGGCCGCGCGGGCCATCTCCGAGACCTACCGCTGCGCGGTGCTGCTCAAGGGCGGCCACGATCTGAACGATGCAAACGATCTGCTCTACAAGGACGGAATAGCCACCTGGTTCCGGGGCAAGCGCATCGACAATCCCAACACCCACGGCACCGGCTGCACCCTGTCCAGCGCCATCGCGTCCAATCTGGCCTGCGGCATGGAGCTGGAGGACGCCGTACGCAAGGCCAAGGCCTACATCTCCGGCGCACTGGCCGCGATGCTGAACCTCGGCAAGGGCCGCGGCCCCATGAACCACCTCTTCGATCTGAAGAGCAGCTTCATCCGGGAGGTGGAATGATGCGCGAAGTCACCGTTTCGGAGGCGCTGCATGCGGCGGCGGCTCCCGTGTGGGAAAAGTGCCTTGCCCACCCCTTCGTCACCGGCCTGGGCGACGGCAGCCTTCCGGTGGAGAAGTTTCAGTATTTCATGCTTCAGGACTACCTGTATCTCTTTGATTACGCCCGCGTGTTTGCGCTGGGCGTAGTGAAGGCGCGCGATCCCGAGCTGATGCGCAGCTTTGCCGCGAATGTGGAGGCGATCCTGAACGGCGAGATGAAGATTCATCGCGCCTACATGCAGCGTCTGGGCGTCACCGAGGAACAGGTCTTTGCCGTGCAGCCCGCGCTGGACAACCTCTCCTACACCCACTACATGCTCTCCGTGGCGAACGCCGGAACGCCGGTGGAGATCGTCGCGTCGATCCTGGCCTGTTCCTGGAGCTACGCCGAGATCGGTCAGGCGCTGGCGAAGCTGCCCGGCGCGCTGGAGCACCCCTTCTACGGCGAGTGGGTGCAGGGCTACGCCGGCGAGGAGTACGCCGCCACCAATCAAGCGCTCATCGATCTGATGAACCGTCTGGCCGAAAATGTCAGCGACGAGCAGCTTGAACACCTGAAGGAGATCTTCGTCAATTGCAGCCGCTATGAGCTGGGCTTCTGGGACATGGCCTGGGAAATGCGCGTATGAGTGTGCTCTCCTTCGACCATGTGTCCTACCAGTATCCCAGCGAGGACTTCGACATCATCGACGAGCTATCCTTCGACGTGGAGCCCGGCTCCTTCCACTGCATTCTGGGCGTGAGCGGCTGCGGCAAGAGCACCATCTTCCGCATGACCAACGGCCTCTTGCAGCCGAAGAAGGGAACCATCTATGTCAATGGCCAGCCCATCTCCGGCCAGAAGCAGTACTGCGGCTACATGCCCCAGAAGGACCTGCTCTTCCCCTGGCGCAGCGTGGGCGAAAACCTGGCGCTGCCCATGGAGATCAGCCGGAAGTTGAGCAGGAAGGAACAATCGGAGCGGATTGACCAGGCACTCAATGAGGTGGGCCTCGCGGGCTGCCGCGACAAGCGCCCCGACGAGCTCTCCGGCGGCATGCGCCAGCGCGCGGCCTTCGCCCGCACCATGCTCACCGGCAGCGATCTACTGCTGCTGGACGAGCCCTTCTCCGCGCTGGACTTCCTGACCCGCATCTCCATGCAGGAGTGGCTGCTGGATCAGTGGCAGAAGCACCGGCATACCATCCTGTTCATCACCCACGACGTGGAGGAGGCGCTGTTTTTGTCCTCCAGCGTGCTGGTGGTGGAGGAAACGCCCATCCGGGCGCTGAAGGAGATCCCCGTGCCGCTTACCTATCCCCGAGATCGAAGCGTGCTGGCGAAGCCGGAGATCGTATCTCTGCGCGAGGAGCTGATCGGCATGCTCAGAAAGCAGGTGGTGGAATGAAGAGGGCCAATCGGGGCAATCTGCCCGCAATGATCCTGCTGTTTCTGCTGCTGATGCTCTGGCAGCTGGGCGCGATGCGGCTGAACGCCGCCTACATCCTGCCCACGCCGCTGCAAATTCTGGAAAAGCTGTGGGAGCTGCGAGGGCCGCTGATGACGGTGCACCTGCCCGCAACCATGGGCGTGACCGCGCTGGGCCTTGCCATCTCGCTGGTGCTGGGCCTGGGCCTTGCCGTGCTGATGGACGCAAGCCCCCTCTGCCGCAAGGCGCTGTACCCGCTGGTTGTCGCCTCCCAGACCATCCCCACAACGGCCATCGCGCCGCTGTTTGTGCTCTGGTTCGGCTACGGCGTCTGGAGCAAGGTGCTGGTGGCCGTGCTGATTACGTTCTTCCCCATCACCATCACCGTGTACGACGGCCTTCAGTCCGCGCGCGTCGAGATGATGGAGCTGTTGCAAACCTATGGCGCTGGCAAGCGGGATATCTTTCTCAAGATCAAGGTTCCCTGCACGCTGCCCTACTTCTTCTCCGCGATCAAGATGGCAATTCCGATGAGCATCATCGGCGCGGCCATCGGCGAGTGGCTCGGCGCGCAGAGCGGCCTAGGCTACTTCTCCCGCCGCATGATGACCCAGCTGGACGGCGCAGGCGTGTTTGCGCCCATCGTGCTTCTTTCCATCGTGGCCATGCTCGCTGTGGGCCTGATCGCCCTGCTGGAGAAGGCGGTCGTGCGCTGGCGCGGCGAATTCTGATTCTAACGATATAGGTATAAGGAGTGTTTTTGATATGAAGCGCATTTTTGCAATGATTCTGATCTGCTGCCTGATGATGACGGGCGCATGCCTTGCGGACGAACCCCTGCGTGAAATGGACGTGGTGCTGGACTGGTACCCGAACGCGCTGCACGCCTTCATGTACGTGGCCATCGAGAAGGGCTACTACGCCGAGGAGGGCCTTCAGGTGAACATCCGCTTCCCCTCCAACGCCAACGACGCAATCTCCCTGGTGGCAGCCGGCCGCGCGGACGTCGGCCTGTACTACCAGCAGGACGTGATTCAGGCGCGCGCAAATCAGGGCGTGCCGGTCAAGTCCATCGCAGCGGTGGTGCAGGGCCCGCTGAACATCGTGCTGTCGCTTGCTGAAAAGGACATCACCAGCCCCACGGACCTCGTTGGTAAGACCATCGGCTATGCGGGCACCGAGCTGTCCGAGGCGCTGATCCGCAGCATCATGGAGTCTGCCGGTGCGGATTACAGCGACGTGACCATGATCGACGTGGGCTTCGACCTGATGAGCTCCATGACCACCGGCAACGTGGACGCCACCATCGGCTGCCTGGTCAACCACGAGGTTCCCCAGATGGAGGAGGAGGGCTTCTCCGTCAACTGGTTCGATCTGGACGACTACGGCGTGCCCACCTACTACGAGGGCGTGTTCCTGGCCAATGATAAGATGATTGAGACCGAACCCGAGGTGCTGGCGGCTTTTCTGCGCGCCTCTGCCAAGGGCTTTGCGGATATGAAGGCCGATCCTGAGGAGGCGCTTTCCATCCTGCTGGCGAACCAGAGCGCGGAGAACTTCCCGCTGAGCGAGACCGTGGAGCGCAAGAGCATGCAGGTGCTGCTGCCGCTGATGGAGACCGAGGACGCGGCCTTCCTGTCCCAGTCCGACGCCTGCTGGCAGGAGAACATCGACTGGATGCGCGATCAGGGCCTGATCGACGGCGAAGTATCCGTCGACGAGGTTCGCGTGAATCTGGACTGACGCTGCCGGAATATGGCGAAGCCTCCCAATGCATTTTTCGCATCGGGAGGCTTCTTTTCGGAAATCGCCGCCCGATCACTTTCCGAACAGCTGCACCCAGTGGTACACGTTGCCGGACTTGACGCAGGCCACGCCGATGGAGCCGTAGTTCGCGCGCAGGATGTTGGCGCGATGGCCGCTGGAGCTCATCCACGCCGCCATCACCTTGTCCGCCGTCTTTTGGCCCTTGGCGATGTTCTCGCCGTATGCCCTGGAGGACACCGTGGACCACTTCGTGCCGTCGGGCCGGGTGTGGCTGAACCTCTCAACGATCTCCCTGGCACGGATCTGCGCCGCGGCGGTGAGCTTTGGGTCGACGCGAAGGGCGCTCAGTCCCC
>JAUNNK010000002.1 GCA_030537335.1 Clostridia bacterium
CTGATGGTACTTGGCTGGCAACGGCCCGGGAGAGTAGGTCGTCGCCGGATTCAATAAGCCTTAGTAGCTCAATGGCAGAGCATTCGGCTGTTAACCGAAGGGTTGTAGGTTCGAGTCCTACCTGAGGCGCCAACTCTGCACAGCAATTTTGACAAAAAGTTGCTGTGCATTTTCTATTGCCTATTTATGCAGAATCAAGGGACAAATGGGCATCAAAGTGTACATTTTTGCGTCATTGATGCCAGATTATGCAAAACTTATAGTTCAGTGAAGAAAATTGGACATTTCCCAATGAACTGAAATCGCCTCAATTTGCCACGGATGGAGTAATTTGGCCACGTTTAATGAAAGCTTTGTAATACCAGAATATACAATATAGTCATATTACCATAAAAAGAGCCAAAAACAGGCCGTTCAAACCCAAAACACAAGTGAAACAAGACTGTGGCACAAGTTAATTTAAATATAAGTTGAGTGTTAATAGGCATGGTTAGATCGATTTTGTGTGTAACCAGGATGCTCCGGCTCCGGAAAAGCATTGCTATCGTATTGGTATTTCTACAAAGCACGAAGAAGATGAAGTAGCAGTCATTCGTAATATGCGTACTGCGGTAAAAGAAGCGTCAAATAGAGAGGTAAAGCTAATTCTTGTTTTTGATGAGATCGAGTGTATATCCTTTATCGCTACTATGGATGAGCATTGGAAGAACGGATTTAACGATTTTGGCAAACCATTTGGACAAAACCAAAATCTGACATTTATAGTTTCAGGAGTAAATGAAAGCATTTTATGAGGTGGATTCAATACATAATATGGCCAGAAGAATCCAGAATCCTCTGTTTGGCATCGCGCAATCTGAAAAGTTGAAATGATTGACAGATGAAGAGAGTACCCAGATGGCCGGCTTCTGACCGCGGTCGATGGCACGACAGTGGAAATGCCCTGGGATAACCCATCAAGGGCTGTAAGTTGGACGCCGGAAATGCAGGCGCAGGCGGCATTGGACGTTGGAAAGCGCTATCAGGAATAAACAGGCCAGGGAGGAAAGAGCATGGCAGAGAAGATTATCACGAAGATTACCCAGCGCATCAAGCCGCTGTCGGGTGTGCCGCTTCAGGGGAGAACCCGCCGTAAGGTTGCCGGGTACGCGCGCGTCAGCATGGATTCGTAAGAACAGGAAAACAGCTACGAGGCCCAGGCGGGGTACTTCACGGATTACATCAGGAACAACCCCGAGTGGGAATTTGTGAAGATCTACACGGATGAGGGCATCAGCGGCCTGAACACGAAGCACCGCGAGGGGTTCAATGCGATGATCCGCGACGCGCTTGCGGTGAAGATCGGCCTGATCGTGACCAAGAGCGTGAGCCGCTTCTCCAGCAACACCGTGGATACCCTGACCGCCATCCGTGAGCTGAAGGCGCACGGAGTGGAGGTCTACTTCCAGAAAGAGAACATATACACCTTCGACGGCAAGGGTGAGTTGATCCCGCCATCGTCTCTCCCGAGGTATGGGAGCTGGTGCAGATCGAGATCGAGGACCGGAAGATTCACGGGAACCGGTACAGCGGGAAGGGCGCATTCGCCAGCAAGGTGATCTGTGGAGAATGCGGCTGCTACTTCGGCGCAAAGGTGTGGCACAGCACGGCCCCCTACAGAACCGTGATGCAAGTACGAGGGGCGCAGCGGTGCCATTCGACCCATGTCAGGGAGGACGACATCAAGGAGGGGGTTCTGCGGGTCATGATGGAGATTATCCCCAGAAAGTCCGCCGACATTGCTACCTGCCAGCACGTTCTGAATGAGACGATGGAAACGGAGTCCGTTGAGAGAAAGCTGGAAGCCCTAAAAAAACAGGAAGAATCGCTTCACCGCCAGATTGAGGGCATCGTCGGGGAATTCGCCCGCGCCACCATTGAAAAGGCTGTCTATGACCGCGAATACGGAGAATTGCACGGACAGTACGAAGCGGTCGTCGCGAAGATTACGAAGATGGAAGGCGAGCTGTCGGACGAGTGCCAGCGCCGGAGGAGAGTGGAGCTTTTATCCGGATGCTGGCCGGGGAGCACCAACCGCTGGTGTATGACGGAGGCCTGTTCACCGCATATGTGGACAGGGTCATCGTCAGAGGAATCAAGGGGAACGCCAAACTTGAGTACATCCTGCGGGACGGCACTTCGCATACCGTCAAAGTGAGCCGGCGGAGAGGATAACTGATCTCAAAGAAATGTTTTTCCTATAATTAAATGTTTTTCCCATAATTGTATTTTGCAATATCTATATTCTCTATTGACTTTAACACGGTACTGTGTTATAATGTGCAAAACCTTTGATGGGAGATTTGTACATCCAAGCGGCATCAAGAGAGCTCGGGATGGTGGAAGCCGGGCTGCGTCAGCGGATATACGTGGGTCCCTGAGGGCGAGATGAACGGAGCGATCCCAGTAGTTGAGACGATTGATCCCCGTTACAGGATCGGGAATGTGATGGCATTTCCGTTGAGGCGGGCGCACACGCGCCAAGCAAGGTGGTACCGCAGGATTATCCCTGTCCTTGAACAAGCAAGGACAGGGTTTTTGTTTTGGGAGGGAACGCGATGAACGACAGCTTTGAACTCTATGATCTAAAGGTCGAGGTGGTGGCCACAGATCGTCCGATGGTATGCGGCCATCACGCTGGAGATTACTTCCTGGCGCAGGGCGAAGACTTGGTTTTCCCGGATACCAACCGGTTTTCGATGTACGCGCTCGCGGCGCTGCTGCCGCTTCTGCCCGCAAAGCAGAGGCCGCTTCATCCAAATGATTGGATGCGCTCCGACGCGCTGATCGCCTGTCCGGACCCCAACTGCGGGGCGCAATTCCGCATCACGCGCACGGGAGTGCGCACATTCAGACACGGGGAATGCACGGTTGTTCCCATACAGGAGGGTGAGAACCATGATTGACAGGATCGACGCGGCGAGGATTACGCTGGACAACGGCTACAGCTTCAGCCGGGTGATCAACGGCTGCTGGCAGCTTTCGGCGGAGCATTGCCTGCAGGGCAGGCTGGACATCGACGATGCCATTCACGCCTTTCACATGCTGAAGGAGCGGGGGCTGACCACCTTCGATTGCGCGGACATCTACACCGGCGTGGAGGAGATACTGGGCCGGTTCGTGTCAGAACTGAAGGCCATGGGCGGCTACAGCCACGACGACATACAGATCCACACCAAATTCGTGCCGGACCTGAACCTGCTGGACCAGGTGAACTTCGCCTATACTGAAAAAGTGGTGGACCGCAGCCTGATGCGCATGGGCCGCGACTGCCTGGATCTGGTGCAGTTCCACTGGTGGGATTATGAGGTGCCGGGCATGATGGAGACCGCGTTTGATCTGGTGAAGCTCCAGCAGAAGGGCAAGATCCGCAACATCGCCATGTGCAATTACGATACGCCCCACCTGAAGCAGATGCTGGACGCGGGCATAAACATCGTGTCCAATCAGACCCAGTATTCCCTGTTCGATCGGCGGCCGGAGCGCGCGTTGCTGCAATTCTCCCGCGAGAACGACGTCTACTGCTTCTGCTACGGCACGCTGTCCGGCGGCCTGCTGGCGGAGCGGTGGATCGGTGCGAAGCAGGCGGATTTCGTGCCGGAGACCCGGTCCCATGTGAAGTATTTGCAGATCGTGGAGGATTCGCTGGGCTGGGATGGCTTCCAGAAGCTGCTGCTGCTGTTGAAGGACATCGCCGACGCCCACGGAGTGAGCATCTCCAACGTGGCGGCGAAATACATTCTGAACCAGCCTGGAGTGGGCGCTATCATGCTGGGATGCCGCAACAGCCGCCATGTGGAAGACAACGCCCGGGTAGCGGCGCTGCAATTGACCGACGCCGAAATGGACGCCATCCGCGGCTTTGTGTCCGCCTATCCCACCCCGGAGGGCGAGCCCTTCACCCTGGAGCGCACGCCAGGTTCCCGCTACCGCAATATCATGAAGATGAATCTCAACAAGGCGTGAGCCGCTGAACATCTTCGGCCCGCGGCCCTGTTTTGACCACAAAACCCAATGAACCCATGGAACAGGAGGATTATTATGGCAACTCTGAGTCTTATCGGCATTATCGTCGCCATCGCGGTCATGGTCTATGGCTGCATCAAGTCCGTCAACCTCGTGGTGCTCACCCCGATCTGCGCGCTCATCGTGGCGCTGACCGGCGGTATGTCCATCGTAGAGGGCTACGGCACCACTTACATGAACGGCATGGGCAGTTTCATTATCTCCCAATTCCCCGTGTTCCTGACCGGCGCGCTGTTCAGCAAGTTCCTGGAGGTCTCGGGTCTGAGCAAATCCATCGCGCTGTCGCTGTTCAAAAAGCTGGGCCGCAACAACATCGTGCTGGCCATGATCGTGTGCAACATCGTGCTGGCGGTGGCGGGCGTGAACACCTTTGTCATCATCTTCACCATCTTCCCCATTGCGCTGGCGCTGTTCAAGGAGGCTGATCTGCCCCGCAAGCTGATTCCGGCCTGCATACTGGGTCCCACGGTAGCGGCGTGCATGATCCCCGGCCTGCCCACCCTAAACAACACCATTCCCAGCTCGGCCTTCAATGTCACGGTGCTTGCGGCGCCGGTGCTGGGTTTCCTGGGCTTCATCCTGATGGCGGTGGGATCGATCCTGTACCTGAACCACGAGGCGAACAAGTGCCGGGCCCGGGGCGAGCACTTCGAGTCCATCCCTGGCGACGAGCGCTACCTGAGCGAATCGCTGGATGACGGCAACCTGCCCAACCCGCTGTTGGTGCTGATCCCGCTGGTGTTTGTCATCATCACGCTGAATGTATTCAAGTTCCCCGCCTGGGGCTCCCTGTTCTGCGGCAGTGTGATACTCGTTTGTATCTTCTACAAGAGCGTTCTGGGCAAGCTGAACACGAGCCTGACCGAGGCAGTGAAAAACTCCCAGGTCATCATCACCACTGCGGCCCTCAGCGGCTTCGGCACGGTGGTGGCGGCGGTGCCCGGCTATCAGCTGATCGCCGAGGGCCTGACGAAGGTCAGCTTCGGCAACCCCTACCTGTACACCATCATCGCCGTGGCGGTCATCGCAGCCATCTCCGGCTCGGCCTACGGCAGCATGCGCATCGCTTCCACGGCCATCGGCGAAAAGGTGCTGGCCCTGGGTGGCAACCCGCAGACCATCTCCCGCCTGATGACAATGTCCTCCCTGTCCTTCGATTCGCTGCCCCACAACAGCGCCATCGTGCTGGTGCTGAACTACTGCGGCGTGTCCCACAAGGACGGCTATAAGTATCTGGGCGTCACCACGGTGCTGATGCCGCTGCTGGTGTCCATCCTTGGCGTCATACTGGGCACACTGGGCCTGTGCTGACGGGAGGGATTCCATGCTGATCGACATGCACGGTCACATCTTCCCGTCCAATCTGCAAAATGACAAGCGGGAGGTGCTGGAGACCATCGAACGCTATGGCATCGACCAAGTGTACCTGTCGGCCATAGAGCTGACAAATCAGACCCCCAATGAGCGCGAGCTGGACGAGTGGAACGCCTGCCAATACGCCTTCGAGGCGGAACATCCGGACTGCATCCGCAGCTACTGTCGGGTGTGCGTGCTGAACCGCAACGCCCGGGATGTGGCCCGGCGGGGCATATGGGACCACAACGCCGCGGGGCTCAAGCTGCTCAGCGAGGTGACCTTTGACAGCCATCTGGCCGACCCCGTGATCGAGGAGGCCATCGCCGCCAATGTGCCGGTGCTGATCCACGCCTCCCACAAGGCGCCGGGTTCGCCCATGTATCCCAACGAATCCCACAGCGGCCACATTGCCGCGCTGGCGGCGCGGTATCCGGAGGCCAAGATCATCATGGCTCACACCGGCGGCAACGCCTACCGGGCCGTCAAGACGGTCAGGCCTTATCCCAACGTGGCCATCGACATCTCCGGCTCCCTGCTGCGCGCGGGCACGCTGGAGTACACCGTCGACCTGCTGGGGGTGGACCGGGTGGTGTTCGGCAGCGACTTCCCCTATGTGCCCCACGCCATCTGCATCGGCAAGGTGCAGGAGGCAAACATCACCGACGCGACCCGCGAGAAGATCCTCGCCGGCAACGCACTGCGCCTCTTTGACCGGGGCTGGAAGGTGGGTGATCCGACGTGAGCATCATCGATACCAATGTGTTCTATGGCAGGTGGCCCTTCCGAAACGCGGGCTTCGACGATATGGACCGCATCCGCGCCGTGTGTGACAAGAACGGTGTGGACGGCATGCTGGTGGCCAGCGTCCAGTCGATCTTCTACGAGGACCCCTTCGAGGCGGAGCTGGAGCTCCACCGACAGCTGGCGGGCAGGCGGGACGCCTGGCAGGTCTACACCGTCAACCCCCTGGCCGCCGGCTGGCGGGCGGACCTGGATGCCGCAGTGGACGCGTTCGGAATCAAGGCGGTCAAGATCTATCCGGGCTACCATCCCTACAGCCTGCAGGGCCCGGAGATCGCGAAGGTGTGCGAGGCGGCGGGGGAGCACAGCCTGCCGCTGATCGTGGCCGGCTGCGTGGAGGACGTGCGCGTCACCCACATGCTGCGCCAGGCGCCCCTGCCCGCGGACAGGCTGGGGGTGTTCTTGGGCACCTGGCGGGATGTGGACATCGTTCTGTCCAACCTGAGCTTCGGGGAAATCATGGCGCTCAAGCCGAATCTGCTGTCCCGGGACCGGGTGTATGTGGACATGGCGGGGCTCAAGTTCATCTCCTTCGCGGTGGAAAAGCTGTTGAAGGTCTATCCCGTGGAGATGCTGATGTTCGGTTCACAGTGTCCGTTGTACGTGCAGCGCGGTATTCTCAACGAAGTCATCATGGAGGGACTTCCCGGTGCTGTGCAACAGGCTATCCTATACGATAATGCATGCAGAGTATTCAATTTGAAGCACGATTGTTGATGAGGTGGTTGTTGCCAGTCTTCATGTTTGTTTTGCATTCGCTCTTCTTTCCATAGCAAGGAGGGAACGATGCCATCTGCCCCTGGAACACGTCCAAAGGCGCCCTGTCACTCGGCGAAAAACCGAGGGCAGGGTGTTTCTTATAAAAGGATTATCGCACCTCCCTGATACGGGTGGGCAGTTCCCTTTTCCAGTCCATCCCTATGGGCAACGGCGGAATCCAGTGGATGACCATTTCACGGTTCTTTGAGGTTTGCGGGCCCGTCCAGTACCGGTGCCAGTGGGCGGAGCGGACGTGGAGCGGGATGAGGCGTGCTGCGTCCTACCCACCGTGCTTGCGGTGTATTTCCCTGCTTTGAACGAACGGATTGCCCTGGGAACCCTCACGCCAACGTCTCAGACGTGCGGTTCCGAGGGCCCTCTGTATCCCCCGCTGACCCGACGGACGCTTCGCACAGGTCTTTCCATATCCGGCTCGTCGCTGCAGAGGTAAAGCAGAAGCTGCATCATTGACCCCACGGTGTAGCCATGTGTGAGGAGCTCGGTGACCTTCTGGGTGTAGGTGCGGCGGATGTCCTGCTTCTTCATGCTGTGTTTCCTTTCCGGCCTGTAGGCCTGTCCGATTTGAAAGATTGTGTGCGGCTTCCCGCGACCCCTTTCGGGGTTTCGGCCCGGCGCCAAGGCGACAAGCCTGAGGCTTGTCGGTCTGCCTTTGGCAGACTACCGACGGCTCAATCAGGGAATTGAGGCGCGGCACTCGATGGTGCCCTTCTGCCACACCGCGTGGAGGTTGAGCAGGCGATGGCGGCTGCCGTCGTAGTTCTGGCTGGCGTGCCACTGCCAGTTGCTGGAGTCGTACCAAAGTCTCGCGAGGGCTTCCATGGTCTGGGACTTGGTGAGGTTCAGCCGGGTGAGGAAGATCGAAATGCATCCGGGAAACCGGGTGCTGTTTGTTTTCCGGGATGGCCATGCGGAGGAGAACTTCTGGAAGGATCGCTCTCGCAGGGACAGCTGGGATGCAGAGAAGCGCAAAAGGGCCGCTGAAAAAACGAGGGCACAGCGCCAGAGAGGAAAGGAGAACCCAGAACAATGCGTGAAGGGAGCTGAACAACGCGGAGATCCCGTGCCCCTCCCGAAAGGGTCTTTGTCGGCGTGATGCAGAGGATATTGCAGGAGAAGAATGAAATCCTGGTAGCCTGCCGCGCGGCACTGGATGCGGTATTCGATACCATTGAACTAGACCGGGCTGCAAAGCGGCTGGAGGAACAGGCGCTGGGAATTGCGGAGCGCGTGCGAAAGCTGGTGGAGGAAAACATGCGGGTGCAGATGAATCAGGAGGAATATCATCAGGAATACAATGCGCTGGCTGAAGATTATGAAAAAGCCAGCGAGAAGCGCCGGAGGCTTGCAGAGCAAAAGCAGGATAAGGCGGATCGCAGGCGAAAGATTGAGATTTTCCTCCGGATGCTGGAGCAGCAGGATGAATGCCTGGAGTTCGATCCATACACCTTTGTGGAGCTGGTGGATAAAGTGGACGTTGGGAAGGACAAGAAGCTGGTGTTTTATTCCAGGGGTGGGATGAATTATTGATGCAATGTTTCTAACCCTTCTGATTCGGTAAACGAATATAAACACAAATAGATCGTCCCGTGAAATGGTTGCAATGTACAGTCACATCGATGGCAACCTGGTACAATTCCATCCTCACAGAATCCTCACACGCAGCGCCATACTTCTCACACCATCCTCACAGGAAAGGTGATAGTATATATACTGTTCCAGAGGAACAGGAGAAACCGGAGGTACGGATTATGTACGATCAGAAGCAGATGCAAGCGCTGACGGCGCAGGTGCGCGCGCTGGTTAAGGAAAATCACATGTGCGAGGCGGAGGCTGCGGCGGCGAAGGCCATGGCCGACGCGCCTCACGAGGCGCAGCCCCACAACCTGATGGGCATCATCATGGAGCGGGAAAACGATCCCATACAGGCCATGAAGCACTTCCGCGCGGCCTGGGCGCTGGATCCCACGTTCGTTCCGGCGCGGATCAACATGGAGCGCTACGGCAGTTTCAGTTTCACCATGCCGCGTCCGGCCTACGATGAAGCGGACTGTCCGGAGGAAAGCGATGCACAGAAGCGCAGGATTGAAACCGACGCGCGCGGCATTCGGGGGTGAGCATATGCGCAAGGATGAAAAGTATACGGTGATCGTGGGATGCGGACGGCTGGGTGCGAGTCTGGCCAACGCGATTTCGGACGCGGAGGGCAGCGTGATGATGGTGGATCGGGACGAGCACGCCTTCCGAAAGCTGGATGCGGCCTACGGCGGGCTCACGCTGGTGGGCGACGCGACGGACGTTGCCGTGCTGCGCAGCGCGCAGATCGAGCGCGCCGACACGGTGGTCTCGGTCACCAACGACGACAACACCAACATCATGGTGGCGCAGATCGCGCGCAACCTCTACCACATTCCCAACGTGGTCTGCCGACTGTACGACCCGGAGCGCGAGGTAGTCTACCGGGAGTTTGGCATCGACACCATCTGTCCGACGGTGCTCTCCACCCGGGAGATCGATAGGTTGCTGGGACACGAGAAGGAGGCGACGGTGCGATGAAGATGCAGGTATTGCTGATCGGCGGCTTCGACATGGCCAAGGCCCTGGCTGCGTCGCTGATTCAGAAGAAGTACAGGGTCACGGCCATCCATCCCAACGATGCATGCTGCGAGGCGCTGTCCGAAATCAAGGATCTGCTGGTGATCCAAGGCGACGGCTCCAAGCCCTACATACTGGATGAAGCGGGCGCTGGACGTGCGGACGTGGCCATCGCGCTGACGGACAACGACGCGGACAATCTGGTGATCTGCGAGTTGTGCAAGAAGCGCTTCGGCGTGCCCCGGACGGTCAGCCTCGTCAAAAATGCCGAAAACACGGCATTCTTCCGGCAGATGGGCGTGGATGCGGTGGTCTGCGCCACCAATACCATCACCGGCATCCTCGAACAGCTCAGCTTCATCAACGACATGACCACCCTGATTCCCGTGGGAGACGGTCGGCTGAGCGTCGCCGAGGTCACCATCCCGGAGGGCGCGCCCGCGGCGGACAAAAAGCTGTGGGAGATCAACCTGCCCGGGGAGGTCATCGTGGGGTGTATCCTGCGCAAGGATCAGACGATCATCCCGCGCGGCGATACCCGGATTCTGGCGGGCGACACGCTGGTACTGCTGTCCTCGGCCCATCAGGAGACAGATGCGATTCATGAACTGACAGGACGGTAAGAAGTCATGAAACTTATGTTGACCCGCGCGAGCAATGCGGGCAAGCTGACCCTGCTGATCGGTCTGCTGCTGCTCGCGCCCTTGCTGGTGCTTCCATTTTATCCCGAGGATGCGCGCTTCGCCGCCGCGTTCCTGCTTCCGGGCGGAGCGTCCATACTGCTGGGCGCGTTGATGTGCGCAAAAAAAAGCGCCGCGACGGACTCCGCATTGGAAGCGGCGCATCGCGGCAATCTGTTGGTGCTGTACATCTGGGCGTATGGCTGTATCGCGGGCGCGCTGCCCTTCGTTCTCGGCGACCGACTGAGCTTCGTGCAGGGATTGTTCGAGGCGGTCAGTGGCTGGACGACCACGGGCCTGTCCGTGATGGACGTGAGCGTCACGCCCCACATCTTCCTGTTCTATCGGAGCTTCATGCAGTTCTGCGGCGGATTGGGCTTCGTGATGATCATGATGGCCTTCGTGCAGGGAAGGATGGGCATGGTTCTCTACAGCGCCGAGGGGCATCCGGACAAGCTCATGCCCACGCTGCGGCAGACGGTGCGCGCAATCGTGCTGATGTACCTGAGCTTCCTCGTCGCAGGCGTCGCGGCCTACGTCGTCTGCGGCATGCCGCTGTTCGACGCGATCCTGCACGCCATGGGCGCACTGTCCACGGGCGGCTTCTCCAACCGGGTGGACAGCATCAGCGCGTATCACAGCGTGGCCATCGAGGGCGTGAGCATCTTCCTGATGCTTGTGGGCACCACGAACTTCGCCATCCTGCTGCTCATGGTGCGGCGCAGGTGGCGGGATGCGCTGCGCTGCGGCGAAGTGCGCTTTCTGGGCGCGCTGCTGGCCATCTTTGTGCCGCTGACGGCCATTTCGCTGGCGACGGGACTCTATCTGACGGCTGGGGAAGCGCTGCGGCAGGCGCTGTTCAACATCGTCTCCGCGCTGTCCACCACCGGCTACGCCACCATGAGCTATGCCGGGTGGCCCCAGACAGCCATCGGCGTCATGATCCTGATGATGCTCATCGGCGGCGGCACGGGCTCCACGGCGGGCGGCGTCAAGCTGTCCCGGGCGCTGATTCTGACCAAGTGCGCTGCCGGTCAGCTGCGCAGCCGCCTTTCCCCGGAGCATGCGGTGCGTGCGCCCTACTACTTTCGCGCGCAGGGCCGGACGGCCATCGATCACAGGTTGCTCAACGCTACGGCGGGTTTCGTGGTAACGTACCTGACTGTATTCGTGGCGGGCACGCTGCTGCTGACGGTCACATCGGGCGCGACGCTCACCGAGGCCATGTTTGAATTTGCGTCCTCTCTGGGCACGGTGGGGCTGTCCATCGGTCTGACCGGCCCGGCGACCAACGCCGCGACGCTGCTTGTGGAGATCGCGGGCATGCTGCTGGGCAGGCTGGAAATCTTCATCGTGTTCACGGGCGTCGGCTCCGCACTGCTTCTGCTGCGGCGCAAAACGCGCTGAAGGGCGGCCGATCAACCGAAGACCCACGCAGCGAAGCGGGCAAGCAGAATGATGGCTGCGCAGGGGATCGAGGCGACCCAGAGCGTGCTGGCGATCAGGCGCAGTCCGGGACTTCTGCGCAGCCATAGATCTGCATCGATCCAATCGCGTGCAGAGGCGGACGATTCGTTCAGGACAGTATCTGTGCGGCGAACCGGGCAACGATTCCAATGGTTCTTCATACTGGGCCCTCTTTTCCCGGGTACGCATTCATTCTATCACAATGCGCATGTAGATGGGATGAAGGTTTCGCCTGGCCCGATGGTTTTCCATTAAAATGCTCACCAGAGATGCTTTTTCCTGAAGTACAGTATGGAGCCGCCCACCACCAGCGCGCTCAGCGCGATTACCGATGGATAGCCGTATTCCCAGCTGAGCTCCGGCATGCCGATAAAGTTCATGCCGTACCATCCGGCGATCAGCGAAAGCGGCATGCAGACCGTGGTCACGACGGTCAGGATCTTCATGATGCGGTTCTGGGCGATGTCTACCTGTGCCTGATACTCGCTGCTCACCTGGCTGGCATACTCCCGCAGCATCTCCGCCTCCTCGCACAGGCTGTCCAGACGGCGCAGCACATATTGCAGCCGACTCTGGCTGCATCCGTCCAGAAGGTCGCCCGCATTTTCCTGCAAGGTGTTGGTCAGGTTGCGCAGCTGGGCATAGTAGCGGCTTCGCTGGTTCAACTCTCTGCGTAGCATGCTCATCTGGTTGATGAACCTCTCCGTTTTGTTGTCCAGCACCGCCTGCTCGAGGCCAAAGATGCGCTCTTCCAACTGCTGGATGGTTGCAGGCTCCTCCAGAATCAGCGCCAGAAAGAAGTCCATCAGCAGATCGTCCGCGCCGTCGGCATGGTGCGGGCGCATGGCCAGCACCCGATCCACGCACTTCCCGGCGACGCCGTCCGGATCGACGAACAGCAGGCAGTCCTTCCACCAGACGAAGATCACATGCCGCGCCGCGTGCTGCGGACGGGCCGGAATGTGCAGCTCGCCGAGGATGCGGCTTCGCTCCAGCGTGAGATGACAGCTGCGGATATTCTCTATCTTCTGCATGTTCTCCGGCGGCAGCAGCTCCGGCGGTAGCGTTGCTTCCATCAGATCCTCGGGGCGCAGAACCGCGGCGATGGCGCTCCAACCCGCAATTTCCTCACGCTCCACCGGCGCGAGGGTCTCTCCAATTCGATAGTACACGTTTAACGCCTCCAATCCCTGTGATTATACATCCGCTCATCACGGCCTTCAATCACATGGTTCAGGAAGTTTCTGCTGAACCTGTTAAATCGCCCTAAAGATGCTTGCGGAATGCACACACCGTGCTTATACTGATTGCGAAAACGGGAAAACAGGAGATGAACGACATGATGCACATGGGATGCAAGGCCCTCCGATGGCAGGATCTGTTGGTGATTCCGCTGTTCATGCTGGCAGCGACCGGCATCGGGGTTCTCTTTGATGCGATCGGATTCCCGGAGACCAACATCGTGCTGGTGTATGTGGCGGCGGTGCTGCTGGTGGCCCGCTTCACCCGCGGGCTCTACTATGGCCTGGCGGCCTCGGTGATCGCCACCTTCGCCTTCAACTACTTCTTCACCGATCCGCGCTTTACCTTTGCGGTCGACGACACCAGCTATCTGATCACCTTCGCCATCATGATGTTCACCTCGCTGATCACCAGCGCGCTGACCGCCCGCGTGAAAAAGAGCGCCCGCGAGGCCACGGAGCGCGCGCAGGAGACGCAGGCGCTCTACGAGCTGACCAACCGCCTGTCCGATGCGCAGAGTCTGGAGGAGATCGATGCGGTGGCCGTGGAGAGCGTCAGCCGAACCTTCTCCTGCCAGGCGGCCTTCCTCGCCTTCGTCCGGGGCGTGCCGGAAAAGACCTTTTTGCAGTATGCGCCGGGCGGCGTGGTGCATCGGGAGCTGGACCCCCGCGACGAGGTAGCGCACCGGCTGGAATACCTGCGGGGCGACCATGTGGAGTCGGCGGAGTTTATCGATTGGCCGGTGTACGGGCGCGAACAGATTCTGGGTGTGGTCAGATTGCCCCGGGAGGGCGCGCCGCTGAGTGATCACCAGCAGCAGCTGCTGCGCTCCATGCTGGAATCGGTGGCCATGGCCATCGACCGTCTCAACGCGGCGCAGGCCCAGCAGCGCTACCGGGAGGAGAGCCGTCAGGAGCGCTACCGCAGCAACCTTCTGCGCGCCATCTCCCACGATCTGCGCACGCCGCTGTCTGGCATCATGGGCACCAGCGAGATGATTCGGGATCTGTCGGAGCCCTCAGATCGGCGCTACACCCTGGCAAAGGAGATCTGGAGCGACGCGGACTGGCTGCGCGCGCTTGTGGAGAACATACTGAGCCTGACCCGGCTGGAGGACGGCAGTCTGCACATCCACAAGCAGCCCGAGGCCGTGGAGGAGATCGTCGGCAGCGCCCTCGGGCAGATGGAGCGCCGAGCACCGGAATATGAAATTGGAGCGGAACTGCCGGATGCGCTGATGCTGGCGCCCATGGACGCAAAGCTCATCGAGCAGATGCTCATCAACCTGCTGGACAACGCCGTCAAGCACACGCCGGTGGGCGGAGAGATCAAAATCTGCGTGGAGGAGAAGGAGGGCTTTGCCGTGTTCCGTGTGCTGGATCGGGGAGAAGGCATCCGCGCGGAGGATCTGCCGCACCTGTTCGAGCGCTTCTACACGTCCCAGAGCCGCCGCGCGGATGCAAAGCGGGGCATTGGACTGGGACTTTCCATCTGCGATGCCATCGCAAAGGCCCACGGCGGAAGCATCAGCGCGAAGAATCGGGAGGGCGGCGGCGCGGAATTCACGTTTACCCTGCCCATGGAGGACAAGAAGAATGAACAATCTGCATGAGACGATCCTGGTGGTGGAGGACGATGCGCAGATCCGCAACTTCATCTGCTTTGCTTTGCAGGGCGATGGCTACGCCTGCCGCACGGCGGACACCGCTGCGGAGGCCATGCGCCTGCTGGCAGTCGAGCCGGTGGATCTGATGCTGCTGGACCTGGGCCTGCCCGACCTGGATGGCACGGAGGTGCTGCGGCGGCTGCGGTCGTGGTCGGAGCTGCCGGTGATCGTGGTCTCCGCGCGTGATCAGGATCGGGAGAAGGTGTCGCTGCTGGACATCGGCGCGGACGACTACCTGACCAAGCCCTTTTCCGCCAACGAGCTGCTGGCGCGCATCCGGGTGGCGCTGCGTCACATGTACCGTCAGGGTGGAGCGAAGGAAAAGACGGTGTATCAGTCCGGCGCGCTGAAGCTGGACGCAGAAAGACACATGGCGTTTCTGGATCAGCAGGAGATTCACCTGACGCCCATGGAGTACAACCTGCTCCTGTACCTGTTCAAGCATCAGGGCAAGGTGGTCACCACCAACGAGCTATTGCGCCAGCTCTGGGGCGCAAATTACGGCCAGGACACCCAGGCGCTGCGCACGCTGACGGCGGGTCTGCGCCGCAAGATCGAAAAGAGCCCTGCGCGGCCCCGCTATATCCTCACCGAGGTGGGCGTGGGTTACCGCCTGGCGGACGATGTGGAATGAATTGTCGTGGTGATTTCCGATTGGACGCGTGAAATCATGGACGACGCACCTCATAGATAAATATGGGCACATGCCTTTTCCCCGGGAAGCCTGCATCGCAAAAGTCTGTGATGCGGGCTTCCGCCATCTGGAGCGTATAGCGAGGCGCAGAGGTTAAGATTTCCCGTATTAGCGGCATCTTAATACGCTACAGGCGGCTTTAAGAGCACATTTATAAGATCTGCGCTACAATAAGCCTGGTCTATGTTTCCGCCATCCTGACGAGCATTCTGTTCGTCTGCGCGCTGTTCGGCGTGAAGGATGCGGGGCTGAGCGCGGCCTTCATCCTGGCCATCGCGGTCATACTGTGGTTCACCTGCCTGTTTGCCAACTTCGCCGAGGCCATCGCCGAGGGACGCGGCAAGGCCCAGGCCGACGCGCTGCGCGCAGCCAAGCGCGACGTGGAGGCCCACAAGATTCCTTCCATCAACGAAAAGGACAAGATCACGACGGTTGCCTCGGCGCTGCTGAAGAAGGGCGACATCGTGATCGTGAAGGCCGGAGAGCAGATTCCCGCCGACGGCGAGGTCATCGAAGGCGTGGCCAGCGTGGATGAGAGCGCCATCACCGGCGAATCCGCGCCGGTCATCCGCGAAAGCGGCGGAGATCGCAGCGCCGTCACCGGCGGCACCACCGTGGTGTCCGACTGGCTGGTGGTCAAGGTGACCTGCGACACCGGCGAGAGCTTTCTGGACAAGATGATCGCCATGGTCGAGGGTGCGTCCCGCAAAAAGACCCCGAACGAAATCGCGCTTCAGATTCTGCTGGTGGCGCTGACCATCATCTTCCTGCTGGTCACCGTCTCGCTGTACGCCTTCTCCGACTTTGACGCGAAGCAGTACTTCATGGCGAATCCGTCCAGCGTGACCGCGCTGGTGGCGCTGCTGGTCTGCCTGGCTCCGACCACCATCGGCGCGCTGCTGTCCGCCATCGGCATCGCGGGCATGGGCAAGGTGTTGACCCACGACATGATTGTTCGCGCCATTTGGGGCAGTGCACGGGTGGGCATGGATGAGGTCACAAACCTGCGCGTATTCATGACTTCACTTCGCAAAAAGTTGTGCGCCAACAGTAACGGTGAAAAATATATCCAGACGCACATCGGCGTGGGTTACAGAATGATTCAAATCCCGAATGAGGGTTCTGGCAGGGAACACTGAATGATTATTGTATGGAATAGTGCTCTACTCAATAATGCATACAAAATGCAATTATGATCTGCGGTACTCCATAGGGATGTTGGATGACACCATTCCCCATCCTCCGTTTCTCTGACATTCTTCAATGCCTGAATTATTGCTTCAACAACCTGTAAGTCCTTTTCGTCCAGCGAGTTCAACATGGTGTCGATCCGCTTTCTGCAACTGCAGTCCGAATTCTGTGCAGGATAGAAGTATTGGTCTACGGATATATCGAACATCGTGACCATCTGATAAAAAGTATTGAGTCCGGGATGCTGGCCGTCGTTTTTTCGTCTATCCAAAACCACTGCGGCATACAGGAGGTGATAATGTACAATTGCTGCAGGTTCAAGGCCGATGCGCTTTCCGGGCATTGCAGTTTGTCACGCCGCCGCACATGGCGTTCTGTATCGACTTCACGCCTCTGAAGGTATTGCGGTCATTCCAGGGCGTATTTCGGGCTCCAGCGCGGCAGGAGACAGTCTTACTATAAAGGCTATCACCAGAGACCATACCCTTTCTCAGGGGCATTCAGAAGGTTTTGCGAAGGCTTTACCCGCGTATACTACAGCATTCCAGCAAAGATGACTGTCAGCCCGCTGCTGCTGCAACGGATAGATGAGGAAAGGCTCCGGCGCTTGCCGGAGCCTCAGACCACTGACAAAGCCCACAACTGAAAAATGCCAACTGATCAGATGGAATCGATGTCACTGTCGCTTACTGCGTCAGCTGCAAATTGATGTCGCTTACGATAAGGAAAGGCTCCGGTGTTTGCCGGAGCCTTTGTGATGTCTGTGAATCTTACTGCAGGCGGGAGTACATGGAGGAGATCCAGCCCTTGGTGCCGTTGTAGCTGATGTAGTACCACTGCACGCCGCGGGAGTCCGTGGAGGTCTTGCCCAGGTAGGTAGCGACCTTGCCCTCGGCGATGTAGCCCAGCTTGGCGCTTGTCTTGTCAGCCTTGGAGCGGATGGTGACGTCGCCGCCGACCACCTTCACGGTGTCGCTGGAGCCGCCGGAGGAGGAGTCCTTGCTGTTCGTGATCTTGGAATAGCGGGAGGAGACCCAGCCGGTCACGCCGTTGTACTTCACCTTGTACCACACCACGCCGCGGGTGTCCTTGGCGGCGGTGCCCAGGCAGCTGCCGTAAGCGCCGCTGGGCATGGAGCCAACGACCTTGTAGCTGGTGCCGGCCTTGGAACGGATGTTCACGCTGCCGCCCACTACCTTGACATACTTGCCATCGATGTCGTAGGTCTTGACCACGGTGCTGTCGGACTGGGAGTCGGAGTCGTCGGAGGAGGAGCTGTACTTCTCGGCGTAGGCGGAGTAGATCCAGCCGGTGGTGCCGTTATACTTCACCTGATACCACACGGAGCCGCCGCTGGTCTTGGCCGCAGTACCGGTGCAGCTGACGATCTTGCCCGCCGGGATGGAGGTGTAGATTGTGCTGCTGGTGAGCGGCTTGGAGCGCAGGTTCACTGCGCTGGTGATGCGCAGGGACTTGACGCTCGTGGAGTAGGTGGAGTAGGTGGTCTTGCTGGTGGTAGAGGACGAGCCGGGGGCGTTGGAGGAATCCGTGCCGGGCGTGCTCACCGGAACGGCCGTCGCAGTGGGAACCGGCGTGGGCGTCACACCGATGGGCGTAGCCTTGGGCGCGGTGGAGCCGGTGCTGCCGTTGGCGGCGTCGACATTGTTCATGAAGTCGGTGAACCAGTCGCTGTTCGCCTGGGTAGCCTCGTCGGTTCCGGGGGTGGCGGAGGGATCAATGGTGGGGGTGGTCTCGGGCAGCAGCGCTGCGGTGACCGCCTGGGTCAGATCGCCACTGTAGAGGACGGTCTGGCTGCCGTCGGTGCGCACCTCGGTCAGGGTCAGCTTCGTGGGCTCCCACACGTAGAGGGCCTCGCCGTCGAAGGTGACGCTGGAGCCGTTCTCGGGGGCGTAGAGGCTGGTCTCGCCCAGGTTCAGCGCGCTGTTGTACCAGGCAACCACGCCCGCACGGGTGGGCCAGAAGCCGCTGTCCGGCTCGGCGCACGCGCTGTTCAGCGTCTTGAGCTGGGTGTCCAGGCTGTATACGCGGCCGCGCAGCTCCGCGCTCTCACCAGTGCGCACGGCGTAGGCGTCCGCCAGGTTGTGGAAGTAGACCAGATTGTCCAGAATCTTCAGATCCTCGCCGCCGCTCTTGAGCAGCAGGTCGGTCTCGCCGTTGTTCAGATTCAGGCGATAGATGCAGCCCGCCTGGGTAGTGGCGGTCTCATCGTCGCTCAGCTGGGCGGTGTATTCCATCTTGTCGCCGTCGGCCAGGTAGTAGGCGTAGCCGTCGCCCAGCACATAGTCCAGCATCTGTGCGCCGGAGAGCTTCAGGCACACGCCGGTGTCCGGCTCGATGGAGTGCAGCAGACCGTTCATCAGAACCAGCAGCTTGCCGCCGAACATCGTCATGTGCTCTGCGGTGGACACGCCGAAGGAATACAGCGTGCTCTGCTGGTTGCCCACGCAGCTGATGATGGCGGAGGCGCCGTCGGTGGTTTTGAGGTAGGCCGCGCCCGCACCGTAGTTCATCAGACTCTCGATGCTGTCCGCGCGATCCATGCAGACCGGCTGCGAGCCGTCCAGCGGCAGGCGAACCAGCATGTCGCCCTCGCCCGAGGGCAGGATCAGGTAGATTTCGGAAGCCGTGCGGGCGGCGTCCAGGCCATTGACGGCCTCCACGGCTGCGTTGGGAGCGGCGGCGTCAACCGTCGGCTCGGCAAGTGCCAGGCCCTGAAGCGCCATCAGCGCGATCAGCAGCCACAAAATAGCTTTGCGCATATGTATTCCTCCTTTGTTTACCCGTAAATTATACCATAGGATCGGTCGAAACTCAACCATTGGGGATTAGACGAAAAAAAGTCGGATTTTGATCCATATTCACATGAAATTGCATGGGGAAAATAACGTTGCAAAAGGCCGCATCTTTTGCTATAATGGACGAAATCAATACCTGCACAAGGAGGGCGAAGCATGCCTTTGTTTGATTCGAGCGCGGAGAAGCTGCGCAAGGAAAATCTGAAGAGTTTGGAGGACCGGCGGCTGCACTTTGCCGAAGAGCTCCAGCAGAGGGGCTTCAAGCCGGAAAAGATGCTGTTCTGCTCCACTGAGGGCGGCCAGTTCGTCGCGCTGGCGCGCTGCGATGGCAAGATCGCCGTGGTGGTTTCCCCCATCTTCGGCCAGGAGGGCGACTTCCTGTTTGAGTGCCACGATGCGCTCCAGTGGGAGAAGGAGGACATCTTCGAGAAGGGCACCGGCCTGAACGGCGCCTTCGGCTTCGGCAAGAAGGGCGCGAAGGGCTTCATCCTTCACATCATGCTCAGCGACGGCAGCGTGGCGCACCTGCACGTGGTGGCCGGCCGCACCTCCTATCTGGAGACGGACTACAAGCACAATCCGCTGCTCAAGACCAAGCGCCGCAGGGGCGACGCCAACATCATCTGGGATCTCGTGCCCATCGAGCCGGGTCACCTGGACAAGATCGAGGATGTGCTGTTCAACTATTACCTTACCTGAAGATTCAATGCAAAACCCAACCGATTCGCGTCGGTTGGGTTTTTGCGTGGAATGGATTATTCCTTCCCGTTCCAGCAGTAGGTGCACAGCTTGCAGGGGGACACGCCCGTGGAGGCCATCATGTCGTCCAGACGCTGGAACTTCAGCGTGGTGAATTTCAGCTCCTTGCGGATTTCCTCCACCATGGCGGCGTACTCCGGCGCGTCGGGATCGGCGTAGCGCGCAAGCTTCTCCCTGGACGGCTCGCCGCCCTCCAGCCGGACGATCACCCGGCGGGCGATCAGGTCGTACTCCGAGGTGGAACGGGAGAAGTTCAGATACTTGCAGCCGAAGAGGATTGGCGGGCAGGCCGTGCGGATGTGCACCTCCTCTGCGCCGCTGTTGTAGAGGAACTCGGCGGTCTCGCCCAGCTGGGTGCCGCGCACGATGGAATCGTCGATCATGATCAGCTTCTTGCCGCGGATCAGCGAATCCACGGGGATCAGCTTCATGTGGGCGATCAGGTTGCGCTTCTTCTGGTTGGAGGGCATGAAGGAACGCGGCCAGGTGGGCGTGTACTTCACGAAGGGCCGGGTGAAGGGGATGCCGGAGCGGTTGGCGTAGCCCACGGCGTGGGCGGTGCCGGAGTCCGGAACGCCGGCCACGGTGTCGGCCTGGATATCGTCGCGCCGGGCCAGCATGTCGCCGCAGCGGCAGCGCATCTCCTCCACGTTCATGCCCTCGTAGCAGGAGGACGGATAGCCGAAGTACACCCACAGGAAGGTGCAGATCTTCATCTCGGGCAGGGGAGGCAGCAGCGTCTCGTCGCTGTCCGCCGTCAGGAACACCACCTCGCCCGGACCCAGCTCCCGCAGGTTCTCGTAGCCCAGATTTAAATAGGAAAAGGATTCAAAGCAGGCGCAGCGCGCACCGTCCTTCTGACCCAGGATCACCGGCGTGCGGCCCAGGCGGTCGCGGGCGGCATAGATGCCCTCCGAGGTGAGAATCAGGATGGACATGGAGCCGTCGATCACGCTCTGGGCATAGCGGATGCCCTCCGCGATGGAGCCCTTGCGGTTGATCAGCGCTGCGGTCAGCTCGGTGGGGTTGATGCTGCCGCCGCTCATCTCCAGAAAGTGAATCGTGCCCTTGCCGAAGGCCTCGCGCACCAGCGCGTCCACGTTGTTGATGCGGCCCACGGTGGTGATGGCGAAGTTGCCCAAGTGGGAGCGCACGATCAGCGGCTGGGGCTCGGTGTCGGAGATGCAGCCGATGCCGGAGTTGCCCGCCATCTGCTCCACGTCGCGCTCGAACTTCGTGCGGAACGGCGAATTCTCGATGTTGTGAATCGCACGCTCGAAGCCGTTCTTGCCGTAAACCACCATGCCCGCGCGCTTCGTGCCCAGGTGGGAGTGGTAGTCGGTTCCGAAGAAGAGGTCAAATACGCAGTCTGATTTGGAAATCACACCGAAAAATCCGCCCATGTTTGCTTCTCCTTTGCAGCAGTCTCCGTCGTCGCGGCGTTCTTGCCGCGCGCTCTCTGGTTTGATTTGATAACAAGCATTATAGCATTCTTTTCCGCCCACTTCCGCATGGATGTGTAAACTTTGCGTGAGCTGCGGGTCATTTTTCCGAACTTTCCGAACGTTCGGATTCGGATGTGCGGCAATTTACCCGCGCAATTCTGCGGGATTCGGGAAAAATGTGCGGAAAACGCGCGCCGGAGGGACGATGCGCGAGGAAATCGCCGCGTTTTGCGCGCAAAAAGGGCATTCTGGAGTATTTGCATATTTATGCATAAAGGAATCACGATGAATCCGAATATAGCAAACACTTGTATTTGCTATATGGACGGATATGCGGCGAAACGGCAGTAAAAATTAACATTCCGCGATTCACGGACAGATGTGCGATGATTTCAGCGCAAATTATGCAAATAAATGGAAAAGAACCGCCGTATAACGGCGAATAAGCCCCGGAAATGGATGTATTTGCCAATTGAGATGCATAAATCGGGGCAAAACTGGCCGCGAATTGCGGATTTCTCCGGTGGAAACGAAGCTTTCTGTTTCAAAAAATTGCAAAATGGGGCTTGCAATTGTTGGAATTCTTCTGTATAATACCCCCATGATGCAAAGGAGGCATACCACAATGAAAAAGATTCTCGCATTGGTTCTTGTTCTCATGCTGTCCGTTTCCGCAGTTGCAATGGCGGAGACCATCAAGATCGGCGTTTTCGAGCCCGCATCTGGCGACAATGGCGCTGGCGGTAAGCAGGAAGTCATCGGTATCGAGTACGCCAATTCTCTGGTTCCCACCGTCGAGATCGGCGGCGTGACCTATGACGTCGAGCTGGTCGAGGTGGACAACCAGTCCGCCACCGATAAGGCCGTCTCCGCAGCTCAGGAGCTGGTTGACGCAGGCGTGAGCATCGTGCTCGGCTCCTACGGCTCCGGCGTGTCCATGGCGGGCGGCGAGGTCTTCGCGGCTGCTGAGATCCCGGCGATCGGCTGCTCCTGCACCAACCCGGGCGTCACTTCCCTGTGCGATTACTACTGGCGCGTCTGCTTCCTGGATCCCTTCCAGGGCACCGTCATGGCGAACTTCGCCATGGATGAGTTCGGCGCGAAGACCGCTTACGTGCTGAGCCAGCTGGGCGATGACTACACCACCGGCCTGGCCACCTACTTCGCCAAGGCCTTCGAGGGCATGGGCGGCACCGTCATCAACGAGCAGTTCACCGAGGGCACCTCGGACTACACCGCCTATCTGACCAACGCCATCAACGGCGGCGCAGACGTCATCTTCTGCCCCACCAGCACCACCGTTGCGGCCCTGCTGATCAACCAGGCCGCTTCCATGAACATCGAGCTGCCGCTGCTGGCTGGCGACACCTGGGAGTCCTCCGTCATTCTGGACGCCGCCAAGGGCACCAACCTGACCATCTGCTGCTCCACCTTCTTCGATGAGAACGACGAGTCCTCCACCCAGGCGGCCGAGTTCGTCCAGGGCTTCAAGGCCTGGCTGAACGCCAACCCGGACAAGATGACCAACAACGGCGGCAACGACATCGTCGCGGCAGTCTCTGCTCTGGGCTTCGACGCCTACATGACCGCCATCGAGGCCATCAAGGCTGCGGATTCCGCCGTCGGCGCGGACATCGCCGCTGCAATGCCTGGCGTGACCCTGACCGGCGTGACCGGCTCCATCTCCTTCGATGAGATCGGCGACGCCAACAAGGATATGGCTTACATCAAGCAGGCCAACACCGAGACCGGCGCATTCGACTTCGTCAAGACCCAGACCGTCGCGGAGCTCGAGGGCTGATCCACTCACATTGCTTTCAGTCCTGACTGACTGAACGACGCCGAACCCGCGCCCCAAACGCGGGTTCGGTATGTTCATGTTTGGAGGAAATCATTTTGCGCTCCGGATCGGGCTTCGATCCGCACGCGGAGCGCCGTGCAATCCATCCGAAACCCTGCGCCGGGCGCCGCTTCCTCGCGTCCAATACAAAACGGAGGCTTTTCAAATGTTTGACAAAATCCTGCCTTACCTGCTATCGGGCATCTCGGTGGGCGGACAGTACGCGCTGATCGCCGTGGGCTACACGATGGTGTACGGCATCCTGCGCCTGATCAACTTCGCGCACGGCGACATCTTCACCGCCGCAGGCTTCTTCATGGTCTACATCGCCGCCACGCTGCCGGTGCAGATCGCCATGCCGCTGGTGGTGGTGCTCACGGTGATTCTGGGCTTCGCGGTGGAGCGCGTGGCCTACAAGCCGCTCAGGTCTGCCCCGCGCATGTCCGTCATGATCTCGGCCATTGGCGTTTCCTATCTTTTGCAGAACCTGATGTGGTATGTCACCGGCGGCCTGGCCAAGCAGTATCCCACCATCCCCTGGATCTCCAATTCCATCACCATCGGCCCCGCCACCACCAAGGTCGTGACCATCGTCACCCCGATCCTGACCATCCTGCTAGTGATTGCCCTGGTGACCATCATCCAGAAGACCAAGATCGGCATGGCCATGCGCGCGGTGTCCAAGGACTTCGAGACCGCGCAGCTCATGGGCATCAAGATCGACTCCGTCATCTCCACCACGTTCATCATCGGCTCCCTGCTGGCGGCCATCGGCTCGGTGCTGTACTTCACCAACTACACCTCCGTCACTCCCACGGTGGGCGCAATGCCGGGTCTTAAGGCATTCGTGGCGGCGGTGTTTGGCGGCATCGGCTCCATTCCGGGCGCGGTCATCGGCGCGTTCATCATCGGCATCTGTGAAAACCTGATCAAGGCGCTGGGCTACACCACGTTCTCCGACGCCTTCACCTTCGCGCTGCTGATCGTCATCCTGCTGTTCAAGCCCACCGGCCTGTTCGGCGAGAAAATTTCCGAGAAGGTGTAGGTGAAGCGGCATGAAGAAATCGACGAAAAACCTCATCAACATCGGCCTTCTGATTCTGATGTTCGTGGCGCTGTACTTCATCGAGAAGGTCGCGGGCACGCGGTCGATGCTGATCACGGTGCTCAAGAAGGGCGCGATCTACGCCCTGATCGCAGTTTCCATGAACCTGCTCAACGGCTTCACCGGCCTGTTCTCCCTAGGTCAGGCGGGCTTCATGCTGGTGGGCGCGTACACCTACGCCGTGCTGACCATCCCCATGGCAAAGCGCATGGCGGTGTACCAGTACTATGACGGCGGCATCATCGGCTTTACCGTGCCCGCCATCGTGGGCATCCTGGCGGCGGGCGCGCTGGCGGCGATTCTCGCGGCGCTGATCGGCCTTCCGGTGCTGCGCCTGAAGAGCGACTATCTGGCCATCGCAACCCTGGGCTTCGCGGAGATCATCCGCGCCATCATCCAGTGGGACGCCCTGGGCCCGGTGACCAACGGCTCCAACCTGCTCAAGACCTATCCCACCTTCACCACGGTGCTCCAGCCCTTCCTTGCGGCGACGATCTGCATCGGGATCATCGTGCTACTGATCAACTCAACCTACGGGCGCGCCTTCAAGGCCATCCGCGACGATGAAATCGCTGCCGAGGCCATGGGCATCAACCTGTTCCATCACAAGCAGATGTCCTTCGTCATCTCCTCGTTCTTCGCGGGGGTGGGCGGCGCGCTGCTGGCGATGTATCAGGCAAGCCTGCAGGCCAACGCCTTCAAGTCCTCCATGACCTATGAGATCCTCCTGATCGTGGTCATCGGCGGCATGGGCTCCGTCACCGGCTCCGTGCTGGCGAGCTTTTTGTTCATCGCCTGCAGCGAGTGGTGGCTGCGCTTCCTGGATACGGAGATGTTCCTCTTCGGCGGAACCTTCAAGGTGCCGCTGCTGCGCTCGGGCTTCCGCATGGTGGTGTTCTCCATCGTCATCATGATCGTGGTGCTGTTCTTCCGCAAGGGCATCATGGGTGAGCGCGAGCTCTGGGATCTGTTCAAGCCGAGGAAGAAGAAAAATAAGACGACGGAGGGTGCGAAGGGATGAGCCAGAACGTATTGCATGTGGAAAACGTGACGATGCAGTTTGGCGGCGTCGTCGCAGTGAACAACCTCTCCATGGACATCAACGAGGGCGAAATCGTGGCCCTGATCGGCCCCAACGGCGCCGGCAAGACCACCGCCTTCAACTGCATCACCGGCGTGTATGAGCCCACCAACGGCCGCGTGGATTACATGGGCAAGACCATCGTGGAAAACTATCCCACGGGCAAAATGAAGCGCGCCTACGCCGGGGAAAACAACGGCATGTACACCAAAAAGATCGTGCGCACGCCGGACAAGATCACCCAGCTGGGCATCGCCCGCACCTTCCAGAACATCCGCCTGTTCAAGAGCCAGTCGGTGTTCAACAACGTGCTGATCGCCATGCACATGCGCCGCACCAGCAACGTGTTCACCGCCACCTTCCGGCTCAACCTGAAGGAGGAGCACCGGATGCGCGAGGAGGCCATGGAGCTGCTCAAAATTGTGGGTCTGGACGGCGTGGCCGACGAGCTGGCCACCTCGCTGCCCTACGGTCAGCAGCGCCGCCTGGAGATCGTGCGCGCGCTGGCGACCCATCCCAAGCTCCTGCTGCTGGATGAGCCCGCTGCGGGCATGAACCCCCAGGAGACCGAGGAGCTGGGCCGCTTCATTCAGGAGATCAAGGAAAAGTTCAAACTCACCGTGTTCATGATCGAGCATCACATGAATCTGGTCATGGGCATCTCCGACCGCATCTACGTGATCGACTTCGGCAAGCAGATTGCCGAGGGCACGCCCAAAGAGGTGCGCGACAATCCCGCCGTCATCGCGGCGTATCTGGGGGTGGATGAAGAATGATTATGCTCAAAGTTACCGATCTGAGCGTGCACTACGGCGGCATCGAGGCCCTCAAGGGCATCAGCTTCGAGGTCGGCCAGGGCCAGATCGTCACCCTCATCGGCGCAAACGGCGCGGGCAAGTCCACCACGCTGCGCGCGATCTCTGGTCTGGTGCGTCCCTCCGCGGGCAGCATCAACTTCATGGGCCGGGACATCACCGCGCTGAACTCCCAGAAGATCGTGGCCGAGGGCATCGCCATGGTTCCCGAGGGACGCCGCGTGTTCGCCAACCTCACCGTGAAGGAGAATTTGAAGATCGGCGCGTATTTGCGCAAGGACCGCGACGAGATCGAGGAGGGCATCAAGGACATCTACCGCCGCTTCCCCCGCCTGAAGGAGCGCGAGTGGCAGCTGGCGGGAACCCTGTCCGGCGGCGAACAGCAGATGCTGGCCGTGGGCCGCGCCATGATGGCCAAGCCCAAGCTGATGATGATGGACGAGCCATCGCTGGGCCTGGCCCCGCTGGTGGTGAAGGACATCTTCTCCATCATCCGGGATCTCAAGAGCGAGGGCATCACCATCCTGCTGATCGAGCAGAATGCCAACGCGGCGCTGAGATGTGCGGACGTGGGCTTCGTGTTGGAGACCGGCAGCATTACCATGACCGGCAGCGGTCAGGAGCTGCTGACCAACGAGGATGTGAAGGTCGCGTATCTGGGTTCCAACTGATGTGGACGGGGGAGTAAACTCCGGGCCCTGCTGATTTTAAAAAACGAACCCGCTGTTCAATCTGACAGCGGGTTCAGTATTACACCTCCTCCGGCGCAAAAGCGCCACCTCCCCCTACACAGGGGAGGCGACAATCCCGCCGACATGTCTGCGTCGTGCCACACCTCAGGCTCCCTTGTGTAAAGGGAGCTGTCAGCGATAGCAGTCGCTTCCCGCGAAGCGGGTTGCGACCAGCCGCCGGGAAATTTTTCAATTTCCTCGGCGCGCTGCTGGCCGCTGCGTAAAACGCAGTGCGGCCAGTGCTTAAAGCTGACTGAGGGATTGTCTGACCATCTCATCAATATACGTACATACGCTTTGAAAATTTCTGTTGACATCACAATTTGCAATACGAATCACTTTTAGCCCGTACGCTTTCAGAAATGCAGTCCGTTCTTCATCCTTCTGTATGTCGCTGTCTTCATAGTGCTGTGAACCGTCCAGTTCGATCACCAGCTGGGCCTTCGCACAGTAAAAGTCCGCAATATACCTTCCAAGGACCTTTTGTCTTGAAAAACGGATCGGATAGTCGCGAAGAAAATCGTACCACAGGTGCCGTTCTTCCCTTGTCATTTCCTTTCTAAGCTGTTTTGCAAAAGGAACCAATTGCCGGTTATGCTTTCTCTGCATGATAGTCCTCCGTTTACAATCCCTCCGACACGGCTGCGCCGTGCCACCTCCCTTTACACAAGGGAGGCAGAAACGAAGGGCCTGCCTCAAAGCGAAAATCTTTGAGACAGGCCCATTTTGCATTCAGACCTTCATAATCGTGGAGGCGAAGGTGAACAGCACGGTCAGGGAGGCCGCGTCCACCAGGGTGGTGATGATGGGGCTGGCCATCAGGGCCGGGTCGAGGTGAATCGCCTTGGCCAGCAGCGGCAGCGTGCAGCCGATGGACTTGGCGATGATGATGGTGAAAAACATCGCCAGCGACACGATGAAGGCCACGGTCTTGTCATAGGGTGTGAAGAACCAGATACGCAGGAAATTTACCAGCGCCAGCACCACGCCCAGGATCAGCGCCACGCGAACCTCCTTCCAGAGCACCTTGCCGATGTCCTTCAGCTCGATCTCGCCCAGCGCCAGGCCGCGGATGGCCAGCGTAGAGGCCTGCGCGCCGCAGTTGCCGCCGGTGTCCATCAGCATCGGGATGCAGGCGGTGAGCGCCACGCCTATGCCCGCCGCGCTGGAGAGCACGGTCTCGAAGTGGGTGATGATCATGCCCGTGAAGGTGGCCGAGATCATCAGAATCAGCAGCCAGGGCAGGCGGTTCTTGGCCAGGGTGAACACGCTGGTCTTGAGGTACTCGTCGTCGGAGGGCAGCATTGCGGCCATCTTTTCAAAGTCCTCGGTGTTCTCCTCTTCGATGACGTCCACGATGTCGTCGACGGTGATGATGCCCACCAGGCGATCCTCGTGATCGACCACCGGGATGGACAGCAGGTCGTACTTGCGCACGGTGTCGGCGACGACCTCCTGGTCGTCGGTGGTGTGCACGGAGATGACCTGGGTGTTCATCAGATCCTCCACCACCCGGTCGTCCGTGGCCAGCAGCAGCTTGCGCAAGCCCACCGTGCCCAGCAGCTTGCGGCTGTCATCCAGAATGTACAGGGTGTTGATGGTCTCCTTGTCCACGCCCGTGCGGCGAATCTCGGCCATGGCCTGGCCCACCGTGGTGCCCAGGTGGAACTCCATGTACTCGATGGTCATGATCGAGCCGGCGCTGTTCTCGGGATAGCGCAGGAACTGGTTGATCAGCTGGCGCTTCTTCTCGTCGCAGCCCTGCAGCATGCGCTTGACCACGCCCGCGGGCAGCTCCTCGAGGAAGTCCACCGCGTCGTCGATGAACATGTCGTCAATCAGCTTGATGGCCTCGGAATCGTCCATGGCCTCCATGATGCGGGTGCGCTGGTCGTTGTCCATGTAGGAAAAGACCTCCGCGGAGATGTCCTTCGGCAGCAGCCGGAACACCACCAGCATCTTTTCGTTGTCCAGCGTCTCCAGATATTCCGCAATGTCAACTTCGTTGAGCATGTTGAGCGCGCCGCGCAGCTCGGCCTTCTTGCCGGCAGAGAGCAGCGCGTCCAAACGGGATTTGATGCGATCGAAATCCATTGGCTTCATCCTCCCTTTCAGTTTGTATTCCCGGATTGGAACCAACTGTGCGTTCCACACAGAAAAGCGGCGAAAACGCGCCCTGGGATCGCACTGCGCGCCAAAAATGCGCATGACAAGCCATCCCCGAGCATAACTCGCCTATCGGTGTGACGTTCGGATTTTGTGTGAAGAATGAAGGCATACCCGAAACGGTGCTTTCAGCGCCCACCGGCCGCATGGACAGCTGGCGCTGCGGGAATCATCGCCGCGGGAGAACATCCTGCGCCGTGCGATCGGCATGAACTGTCGCACGATTCCGGCACGGGTGAAATGTCAGCGGCACAGCGATGAACGCATGCTTCGAGGCACGCCATCAGCCGACATACTTCTTCCGCCGTCGTCCATGCTTTGCCACCTCCCATAACAAATTTGGTAAAATGGATTGCTTCGGGTTCACAAGAGAACAGGTACCCTAATATTATGATAGTCCGAAATCGGTTTTCCGTCAAGCCATCCGCGAAATTTTTACGCCATTTTTTTCGGCCAGTCCCAGTCGGTGAGGCGGTCGCCCTTCACCATCACGGCGCGCTCCGCGAGAGATGCCAGCGGGTCGTCGGAGTGGGAGTCGGAGTAGAAGGTTTCGATCTTCCCGTCGGGAAAGACCTCGCGGAAGCGGCGCACCTTCTCCTGTCCGTGACAGTTCAGGCCGTGAAACACGCCGGTATGCCTGTCCACCGGGGAGCCCATGGCGCAGGAGACCCCCAGTTTATCGCAGGCGGGCTGAATCAGGAAGATGGGGGAGGCGGAGATCACCACGTCGTCCGCTCTCCGGGTTTCGGCGTAGAAGGGCTTGATGCGCTTAAAATTCTTCCGCCAGAAGTCCTCCACCGCCGCGTCAACGTCGCCGATGCAACGCAAAAAGCCCAGCATGCGCTGCTTGAAATCCTGCTTTTTGCGGATTTTCAGGAGGAACAGCAGGCCGTTGACCGCCTGTGCGGGAATATCCATCCACATCTTGGGGTAGTGGCCCAGGCAATAGGCGAAGAAGCGCGCCGTGCTGTCGCCCCGAAGAATGGTGTTGTCAAAGTCGTACACGTTCATAGTCTTCCCCCGATTCGCTGTCTGGAATGCTTCCAATGTATCACAGCCGACGGCGGGTGTCAAGATGACAGAAAAGCGCCCCGCCGCTTGGCGAGGCGCTCTGATCACTGTCAAATTTTATTCCAGTCCCTTGATGGTCTCCACGTTGGCCATCTCGATGCTGTTCAGGCAGTTGTAGTCGAAGTTCGGGTCGGCGGTGTACCAGCTCTTGCTGCCGAAGTAGGTCTGATACTGTTCCTTCTTGAAGGGGTAGCCGTGGCGGGCGAGGATTTCGTTGCGCATCAGCGCCAGGGTATCCTTGTCGTACTGCTTCAGCTCATCCTTGCTGTACAGGCGGGTATCGCTGTCGGGCAGCAGGTACTCGCTCTCCTCAACGACCTCCTCCTCCGGTTCGGGGGTGGTCAGCACCAGCTGGGGCATGGAGGCGTAGGCGGGGTCGCAGGCGGCGCACACGGCAAACTCCGTGCCGTTGAACTCGTCCACGTCGCCGTTTGCCAGGTTGATGCGCAGCAGGTGCTCGCCGGTGCGCAGGTAGACCATGTCATCCAGCAGGGCGGTGGTCATGCGGTAATTCTGATAGGCGGCGGGCAGGTAGGCCAGCACCGTCTCATTGCCCGCAGCGTCACGGCGGATCAGGCGGGTGGTGGTCTCCATGCACTCGTCCCAGAAGGTGGTCTCCGCGTCGGAGCCGACGTAGATCAGCTCGTCGCCGTACCACAGCGCGGGCGTGTACCAGGCCTCGATGAGGATGTCCTCGTTGATGTTCTCCACGTTCACCAGGCGAGAGCTGGCGAAGTCGCCCTCGCTGTCGCTCAGGGAGGCGTAGATGTTCTCACCGTCGGTACGGATGGAATCGACGATCACCGTGAAGGCCTGACCCTCCATGTGCAGGTTGAGCGCATTGCCGACGGGATTCGATACGACCTTGATCAGCTTGCCGTCCATGTCGTAGAGCATGAAGTTGGAGAAGTCGTAGGCGTAAATGGAGTTGCGGAAGCAGGAGCTGACGGCGATGCGGTCGCCCGAGATGGCCATGTGGGCGTAGGAATTGCCCAGGCCGGAGATCAGCTCGATTTTGTTGCTACCATCCAGATCCATGCGGTACACGCTCTGGCCGTGTTCGTAGCGGGTGGTGTAGGCGGTTTCGCCCGCATTGCCGCCCCAGTCTTCGGCGAGGGTCTGGTATTCGCCGGCCTGATCGCTGTTACCGATGTAGTAGATGTGGCCCTTGTACACCGTCATCTCCTGATAGCCGGTGTAGGTGTCGCAGGAAAGCAGGCAGGCGTCGCCGTAGTCGGAGTCGTAGCCCCTGCGCAGCGGCGTGCCGATGGCGGTGATGCTGCCGTCCGCGTCCATGCGATAGGGGGTCTCCATGGCCTCGTCGCCGTACTCGCCCGTGGTCTCGCTGCCCACGAAGTACAGCGTGCCGTCCACATACTGCAGGTAGCTGACCTCACCCTCGAACAGGGTTTCCACGCCGCCCTCGGCATTCATGCGCTGCAGGCCGTTCAGGGAGAAGTACAATTCGCCCTCCGCGCCGATTGCGGCGACGCCGCCCGCGCTGATATTCTGGGCGAGGGGTTCCATTTCGGCTTCAGCCACGGCCGCACCGCAGAGCACGAGCGCCGCGGCGAGGATGGATGCAAGAATCTTCTTCATATTATTCTCTCCATTTCTATCTGTCAGGATACGCAGTTTGGACGCAGACGTCGGAAAAAAGTTCCGAATTCTGCCAAAGCTTACCAGAGCTTTTCGGGGTAGACGTTATTTTGCCGCATTTCGGCCATGGCGGTTTGCACCTTCACCAGATCCTCGCGGTAGGTCACGCCGTACCAGCGCTCGCCGGTCTCCAGCACGCGCACGCGGGCCTTGCCCTCGCGGATCAGCGCGTCGGGCACGCTGGGCAGGTAGAACTCCGCCTTCAGCGGGTTCTCCACCGCATTGGTGTGCAAAAACTGCACGAAGCGCTGCTTCATCTCGTCCAGGATGCCGTGGTTGAAGGCCCACAGGTTCATGGAGACCCGCGTGCCCGCAGGGATGAAGCTATAGTTCTCGCCGTCCTCGGTGTATGCCGCACCGCCCTCGCGGGGTTCGATGCGCAGGCGCTCATCGATGGAGCGCAGTATGCCGCTTTCGTCCACGCTGCAAACGCCCCGGGACACGTAGCCGTTCTCGGTGAGCGTGTTCTCGATGCGGTAGCCCACCATGGCGTGGTCGCTGGGGTCGTGGGGGGAGGTGAGGAAGTCGCAGGCCAGCTGGAACGCGCCGGGGCCGTAGTAGTCGTCGGCGTTGATGGCGGCGAAGTCGCCCTCGATAGCGTCGGCGGCGCAGAGCACGGCGTGGGCGGTGCCCCAGGGCTTCACGCGGCCCTCCGGCACATCAAAGCCCTCTGGAAGGCGGTCCAGGGTCTGATAGGCGTACACGATGTCGGCGTGCTGCGCAATGCGGTCGCCGATGGCGGCGCGGAAGTCGGCCTCCATTTCCGGCTTGATGACGCACACGATGCGGCCGAAGCCTGCGCGCAGCGCGTCGTAGATGGAGTAATCGATGATGACGTGGCCGCGGTCATCCACCGGAGTGATCTGCTTGCAGCCGCCGAACCGGCTGCCCAGTCCGGCAGCCATGATGACCAGCGTGGGTTTGTTCATGAGATTCGTTCCTTTCTGTTGCAGGGCGCAACAACGGCAGCGCGCGTTCGCTCGCCGCCGTTGGAGTTGATGAACCGTCAGGCCTTGCGCTTGCGGTCAAAGAAGGGGGATTTTCCGCTGACGGACAGCGGCAGGCCGAACACCTGGCCCACGTTCTCGCCCAGCAGGCCCATCTCCCTGGCAGCGCGTCCGGCGGAGAACAGGATGCGGCTGTCCATGCGCAGGTCGGCTGCGGTGGCGGCGGCGCTGCCCAGGGCGATGCCCACGTCGATGGGGTCGTAGGCGCACACGCCCTTGTTTTCCCGGCACTCGGCGCAGTCCTTGAAGTGGCAGTAGCCGCAGATCTCGCCCAGGCCGCGCTGGCCCTCCTCGATGCCGATCAGCACCAGCGCCTGTGCGGTGCGCACGTTGCCCGCGTCGCGCAGGAAGAAGTCCGCGCCTGTCGCATTGCCCATGCGCTCCATGGTCTCGGCCACGGCGTCCTTGTCCGCGTCGGTGAGCACGGCGGTGTGGATGTTGTCAATGCCCCGGGCCTTGGGCGCGGTGCGCGCAGCGGCACAGATGCGGGCGGCTGCGTCCAGCACGGCGCGCCGCTCCATTTCCTCGGAATTGTAGAACATGGCAAAGCCTCCTTGATGTCAGTCGGGGTAGCTCAAGCGATCCTGCACGGGATGGTCGAGCACCTCGCGGATGTATTTTTCGGCGTGATAGCGCGCCATGGGCAGGTTCATGTCCAGGTAGTTGCCGCAGTCCTTCGCGGATGCGCCGGGGATCTCGCCCTCGTAGCCTGCGATGAAGCGGAACATGCCGTCCACCAGCGGCAGAATGTCGCTGCTTGCATATTCGCCTGCCAGCAGCAGATAGAAGCCCGTGCGGCAGCCCATGGGGCCGAAGTACAGCACGCGATCCTTCCACTGGGGATCGTTGCGCAGCCAGGTTGCGCCCAGATGCTCAATGGCGTGCACGGCGGCGGTGTCCATCACCGGCTCCAGGTTGGGGCGGGTCATGCGGATGTCAAAGGTGGTGATCTTCTCCTGTCCGGCGCAGTCCACTCGGGAGACGTAGAGCCCGGTTTGCAGGCGGAGATGGTCGATGGTGAAGCTGGCGATCTTATCCATGGTTTGCCTCCCGGTTGCAGATATATATTCATATTAAATTATATGTAAGGCTGCATGGAAGTCAAGCGCGGCAGGAATAATTTTTGCGGAAGCTGTATGTGCGGGCAAGTTGTGAAAAACTTTTGAAATATGCGCGTGGGGTATATTTATGGAACATGAAGTGCATACTCTTAATCAACGACGCTTTTGGAGGATGCGAAAATGGAGCAGGCAATTTCCAAAACGGGAAGAAGAACGGGGTGGAGCGAGCGCGAAAACCAGCTCCTGTGGGAGACCGCCGACGAAGCACAGCAGCAGGGCCTGCCTTTGAAGGCCGTATTTGAGCAGATCGCACAGGCCACGGGCCGTCGGCCCAACAGCATTCGCAACTACTATTACGCCCAGGTGCGCAACCGGGAGGACGGCCATCCCCACGCCGCCCGCTTCGTGCCCTTCACCCAGGAGGAGGTGGACTGGCTGATGGAGCAGGTGCTCACCGCCCGCGCGGCGGGGCAGAGCGTGCGCAGCTGCCTGCAGAAGCTCTCCGGCGGCGACCACAGCCTGATGCTGCGCTACCAGAACAAGTACCGCGCCGTCATCAAGAGCCGCCCGGACTACGTGCGCGCGTTGGTGGAGAAGCTCAACGGCGAGGGCGTGATGTGCGACGCGCCCCAGGTGAACCACCGCAGCCGCAGCGACCTGAACGCGTCCTGCGTCCAGCTGGTGGACGAGGCCCAGCGCAGCGGCGATGCGGAGCTGGCCCGGGCCTGCGATGTGATCACCAAGTACCTGCGCCAACGCAGGGTGACGGACGCGGGAGAGAAGCCGGGCAGCGCGGCGGCGGAGCTGATCGCGCCCATCAAGGACTTCCTGGCCCTGCCTTACGAGGAGCGTGCCCGGGAGCTGGAGCCCTTCTGCGAGGATCTGGCCCAGCGCATCGGCGCAGTGGAGGCCGAGCTGGACTGAGCATGACCGGCACAGAGTAAAGCGGAGCGATTCCCAATGGAACCGCTCCGCTGTGCGTTTGTATGTCAGAATTGCAGGGTGGTGAGGAAGGACTCGACCTCCTCCCGGGCAAAGCCGTAGAAGGAGAAGGAGCACATGCCGGTCGGCACGCCCACGTCCGCGCTGAACGAGGTGTTTTCCTCATCCAGAACGTCGATGTTTATGACTGCGCCCGCAGGAACCAGCGCGCCGTCCTCCAGAACGTAGAATTCGCCGTGGGAATAGCCGTAATCAAAGCAGCTCAGGTCGAGGTACCGCTCGCCGTCGGCGGAGCTGTAATAGGCGTCCAGATAGGCTTCGGACACGTAGATTTCATCCAGCTCCAGACCCTCGGGTACGGTGAATGCGGGCAGCGCGCCCGCGTAAATCGCCGCGGCCTCGTCCATGCTGTACACGGTGACGGTATCGTCGTCTCCAAGGTAGATCTCCTCGGATTCGTCATCGCCGTCCTCGGACACGGTAACGTCAGCGGGCATTTCATCCGGCTCGATCTCCAGCAGCTCCAGCATCGCAAGCACGCTCTCGTCTGCGCACAGTGCGGTCGCGTCCGCACTCAGCTTGAGTGCGTCGGAGGCCAGCGCGATGGAAGCGGCGCTGTCCTCGTCCTCGCGGATAATCTCCGCCAGATCGACGGTCTTGGTTTCATCAAAGGCCGGAACGGGCATGCCCTCAGCGCGGTTCAGCTCCCAGGAGATCTGCATGCTTTCGCCGTCGGCCTCCACGTCCATCGCCACGGCGGCGGTCACGCTGCCGTCGGCCTCGCTGCGGTCGTCGGAGCTGATGTGCGCGCTCAGGCCGCTTTCGTCGGAATTCACGTCCCCGTCGTAGTCGTAGCTGCTGCTCTGGGAGGCGGTGAGATCGATGGTCGCGTGCTCCAGGCCGTCCACAACGGCGGCGTTCACGTCCAGCGCAAGGTTCATGGCGCTGCTGGACACGTAGCTGTGCGCCACGGCCTCCGCACCTTCCTCCGAATATTCGCTCTTCCAGTCGTTCTGCGAGGAGGCGACGAGGTGCAGCTCCACGTTCTCCGGCGCGTTCAGCGGGCCGTCCACGCACTCGGTCATGTGGAAATCCATCTGGTTGGTGTTGCCCATGCCGTCGTCCATGGCGAAGCCCAGGGTCATGTCCAGGTCGGTTCTTTCGTCGGCGGAGGTGCTGGTGACGGACAGCTGCATGGCGCTGGTGTCGTCCACGTCGAAGTCCATCGCGATTTCGATGTGCGCCGGATCCTCCGTCGTCCAGGTCAGCTCCATGGGGAAGGAGATTTCGTCCGCCATGCCCTCCTCGGCGAGCTGCGCGCGCAGATCGGCGGTGAGGTCGCTCAGGCTGGCGTAATCCTCGCCCATTGTGGAGGCAAGCAGCAGCATGTAGCTGTTCAGCATGTCCTCGATCTCCGTCACGCCGCAGCTGGCGAGTCCGTCCAGCAGATCCAGCGACGCCTCGGGAGTGAGCTCCAGCTGTGCGCGCTGGGCGGGAATCTCCGCGCCGTCAAGCTCCACGGTGACCGGCTCTGCACTGCCGCCGCAGGTGCTGACCAGCAGCTCGATCATCGTCCGGCTGATCTCCTGCTGGAAGGAAGCGTCGGTCATCGTGCGGCTCAACAGGGCGCTGTAGCTGTTCAGGTAGTCGACCATCCACGCCATGAGCTGCGCATCCGCATCGTCTGCCTCCATCAGCTCCAGCAGCGCGTCGTTGGTCAGGCTGTACACGCTGCCGCCGTCGCACAAGCGGAAGCGCACGCCGTCCCCGGTCAGCTCGCCCGCCATGGGCAGAAGCACGTCGTCGCCGTTGACGACCTCGAATTGCATAAGCGCCGCCTCGCTGCCGATGGCGGTGGTCAGGCGCAGCTCCGGGGTCAGCGTCACGCTGTCCTCGTCGGTGGTGACGCTCAGGTTGCGCAGCGTCCGCACGGTGGCGGTCTCCGGCTGGGCTGGGAGCGTCGCGCCGCCGCTGAACAGCATGGCGATGCACACGAGAATGGATAAGAATGCATTCATTTGTAGTACCCTCCTGATTGTTTTTTCTGCTTCCATTATGCGGGAAGCACCGCCAAAAGTAAATCAACCCGTAGTTGAATGCGGCTTTTCCATATTTTGACGCAGCGCCGCGCTTCCCAGTTCCCCGCACGGCATCTTTCTTTTTTTCTTTCTCCATGCTATAATGGAATATGACTGCGCGCGGAACAAGCCTCCGCAGCGGCAGTCGGGAGGTAAGATATGGAAGAGCTGAAGGATTTCCGCCAGGAACAGGAATACACTGCGCGGGTGCAGCAGCTGATGCTGGCGATCATTGAGCAGGCGGACAAAATCTCGGGCAGCCATCTGGAGTCCATTCAGGCGATCATCGCCGACGCCTGGGAGGAGCTGCGCGTGCGCCCGACCCAGCTCTCGGTGCAGGATCTGGAGCAGCTGTCCGTGGAGGTGGACCGCTTCGCCGCACGGCGGGAGTTCACCAAGGGCCTGGCCGAGCGCTACCGCAGGATGCTGATGAACCCCTTCTTTGCCCGCGTGGACTTCGTGGAGCAGGGCGAGACGGAGATCGAGAAGATCGTCATCGGCCTGTACAGCCTGGAGGATGAGAAGGGCCATCTGCTGGTGCACGACTGGCGCGCGCCGGTGTGCAGCCTGTACTATGATTCCATGCCCGGCGAGGTGTCCTACGACAGTCCCAGCGGCAAGATTCTGGGCCGAATGACGCTCAAGCGCCAGTACCGCATGGAAAACGGTCAGCTCAAATATTATGTGGACACCCAGCTGTCCATCGACGACGACATGCTGCTGGACATCCTCTCCGGGGCCAGTAACCACCACATGCGGCAGATCGTGGCCACCATCCAGGCGGAGCAGAACGCCGCCATCCGCCACGACGATGCGCCGGTGGTGTGCGTGGTGGGCGGCGCGGGCAGCGGCAAGACCAGCGTGGCCATGCACCGCGCGGCCTTCCTGATGTACCGCCGCCGGGATCTGCTGGACGCCAGCAAGATCCAGATCATCTCCCCCAGCACCGCTTTCTCGGAGTACGTGTCCAAGGTGCTTCCGGAGCTGGGCGAGGAGAACATCCGCGCCCGCACCATGCGCGAAATCGTGGAGTTGGTGCTGGACCGCAAGGTGGAGCCGCTGGTGCGCCAGATGGAGAACACCTTGCCGGAGAATTTGGAGACGCGCAACAAGTCCGTGGCCTACAAGACGGGCGTGGAGTTTCTGCGCAAGCTGAAGGCCACCGCCGAGAGCTTCGCCACCTTCGGCCCGAACTTCGGAAGCGTGCGCATGGACGATCAGATACTCATTCGCCGCGAGGAGCTGCGGCGCATGTATAAAAATGAATTTTCGCTCCTGACCCCGGCCCAGCGCATCGAGCGCATGAAGACCACGCTGGAGAGCCGGCTGTCCAGTTGGGAGGAGAAGCTGATCCGCCAGTACGAGCAGAGCTTCTCCGGCAAGTACAGCGGTCGGGAGCTGAGCTTTGTCTCCAAGATGGCGGCGGCCCAGCGGCTGCAGAGCGTGCGCGCCCAGCTGCGCACCTACACCAACGTCACCGGCTGGAACCTGCTGCAGGAGGCCCTGCGCGACGCGCCCCGGGAAATGCGCAACCTGTTCTTCGAGAACCGGGACGCGAATCTGCTCTGGTGGGAGGATGCGGCGGCGCAGGCCTATCTTCTGGTGAAGCTGGGCTTCGTGCAGCCGGACAAGACGGTGTATCACCTGCTGGTGGACGAGGCGCAGGACTACTCCGAGACCGAGCTTGCGCTGCTGCACGCCTACTTCCCCAACGCTCGCGTGACCCTGCTGGGCGATCCCATGCAGCGCACCTGCCCGGGCATGGGCGCGTGCGTGCCGGAGAACTGGGGCGAGTGCTTCGACGCCAAGGACGCGCCGTTGTTCCGCCTGACCCGCTGCTACCGCTCCACCCTGCCCATCACCCGGCTGTGCAACGCGCTGCTGCCCGGCAACGAGGATCGTCTGAACCCCTTCGAGCGCGCGGGCGAGATGCCCCTGGTGGCCCAGTACAGCGAGCAGCTGCTCAAGGATACGCTGAAGCGCCTGCGGGACGCGGGCTACGCATCCATCGCCGTGATCACCCGCAGCCAGAGTCAGGCGGATTCGCTGTCGGCGAAGCTCGAAAACGTCTATCGCCTGGACGGCGGCGAGGCCGATCTGAACTATGAGAGCACGGACAACGTGGTGGGTTGCTATCACCAGGTCAAGGGCATGGAATTCGACGCGGTGATCGTGGTCTGGCCCGACGTGGAACTGGACGACGGCGAGCGCCGCAGGCTCTATACCGCCTGCTCCCGCGCGCTACATTCCGTGGCGCTGCTGGGCGGCGGCAAGCTGATCAAGGAGCTGAACATTCAGCTATGAGGAATATGCGCATTGCAATCATCGGCGGCGGCGCTGCGGGGCTGATGGCCGCGTGCCTGCTGGCCCGGCAGGGGCTGCGGCCCACGCTGCTGGAAAAGCAGAGCCGGGTGGGCCGGAAGCTGCTCTCCACCGGAAACGGCCGCTGCAATCTGACGAACCTGAACGCCTCGGAGAAGGACTACCACGGCGATGAGCGCTATGTGAAGGCCGCGCTGACTGCCTTCACCCCCTGGGACGCGATGGACTTCTTTGCCTCCATCGGCGTGGCGTGCGCACCCGATGGCGAAGGCCGGGTCTATCCCCTGAGCAACGCTGCGGCAGGGGTGCTGGACGGCCTGCGGCTGTATGCCGCGGAGCACGGCTGCGAGATCGTGCCCGAATTCGAGGTCGCGTCCGTGCGGAAGCGCGGTTGCTTTGAAATCGCCGCGAAGGATGGCCGCAAGGTGCAGGCGGACTGCGTGCTGGTGGCCTGCGGCGGCATGGCTGCGCCCAAGCTGGGCGGTTGCGCCGACGGCTACCGCATTCTGGAGGGCTTCGGCCACAGAATTACACCGCGCCTGCCCGCCATCGCGGCGCTCAAGACCGACCCCGAGGCCGTGCGGGCGCTCAAGGGCGTCCGCATGCACGGGGAATTGGAGCTGTACTGCGGCGAGCGGCTGCTGCGCCGGGAGGCGGGGGAGATCCTCTTCGGCGAGGGCAGCGTGTCCGGCATCGCGGCGATGCAGCTGGCACGCGCTGTCAATCTGCAAAAGGGAAAGCCCTGCGCGCTGAAATTGAACTTCTGGCCGGATGCGCCGGAAGACGCCATCGACCGCCGCGCCGAGCTGCTGCCCGAGCGTCCTCTGGACGACTTCCTCAGCGGAATCGTGCCCAAGCGGCTGGGTCAGGTGCTCATCAAGGTCGCCGGAGTGGGGCCGCTGTCGGGGCTGGCCGGGGAGCTGGACGCGAAACAGAGAACCGCCATCCAGCGCAGTCTCACCGCTTGGACGCTTCCGGTGAAGTCCACGCTGGGCTTCGATCAAGCGCAGGTGACCTGCGGCGGCGCGGAGCTGAAGGGCTTTGAGCCCGATACCCTGGAATCCCGCCATGAGAGCGGCCTGTTCGCTGCCGGAGAGCTGCTGGACGTGGACGGCGACTGCGGCGGCTTCAACCTGCACTGGGCCTGGGCCTCGGCGGCGCTGGTTGCCCGGGAGATCATCCGCCGAACGAAGAACTGAAGGAGAACCATATGATACGCCTGTCTCAGCTTCGCGTAAATCTGAATGATGCAAAGAGAGCGCCGGTGGAGCTCGCCGCGCGGGCGCTGAAGCTGCGCCCGGAGGAGATCGTCTCCGCGCGCATCTTCAAAAAGTCGGTGGACGCCCGGGACAAGCGGGACGTGCACTTCTCCCTCACGCTGGACGTGGAGGTCAGGCGCGTGCCCGCCCACCTGCCGAGGAACGCCCAGCTCCTGCCCGAACCGGAGCCTGCGCAGCCCACGCCCATCGTCAAACCCGGCGCGCATCGTCCGATTGTTGTGGGCATGGGCCCGGCGGGGCTGTTCGCGGCGCTGCATCTGGCTCAGGCGGGGCTGAAGCCGCTGGTGATCGAGCGCGGCCGGGACGTGGATGCGCGTGCGAAGGACGTGGAGCGCTTCTGGTCGGGCGGAGCTTTCGATCCGATCAGCAACGTGCAGTTCGGCGAGGGCGGCGCGGGCACGTTCTCGGACGGCAAGCTCAACTCGGGCATCAAGGATCCCCGCTGCCGGGAGGTGCTGGAGACCTTCGTGCGCATGGGCGCGCCGGAGGAGATTCTCTATCAGGCCAAGCCCCACATCGGCACGGATCACCTGCGCGCGGTGGTGAAGAACCTGCGCCTGGAGATATTGCGTCTGGGCGGCGAGGTGCGCTTTGAGACGAAGCTCACGGGCCTGCGCTTCGAGGGCGGCAGACTCACCGGCGCGGAGATCGGCGGCGAGCTGGAGCCTGCGGACGAGCTGGTGCTGGCCATCGGCCACAGCGCCCGGGATACCTTCGGGATGCTGAACACGGCGGGCGTGTCCATGGAGCAGAAGCCCTTCTCCATCGGCGCGCGCATCGAGCACAGGCAAAAACTGGTGAATCGCGCCCAGTACGGCGCGGCGGCGGAGCACCCATCCCTCGGCGCGGCGGACTACAAGCTCAGCTGTCACCTCCCTGACGGGCGCGCGGCCTACACCTTCTGCATGTGCCCCGGCGGTCAGGTGGTCGCGGCGGCCAGCGAGGAAGGCGGCGTGGCAGTCAACGGAATGAGCCTCTTTGCCCGGGACGGCGAGAACGCCAACAGCGCGCTGCTGGTGTCGGTGGGCCCCGGCGACTACGGCGGGGACGATCCGCTGGCGGGCGTGCGCTTTCAGCGCAAGTGGGAGCAGGCGGCCTTCGAGGCGGGCGGCGGCGACTACCGTGCTCCGGCCCAGCGCGTGGGCGACTTCCTCGCGGGCAAGCCCTCCGCAAGCGGCGGAGCGGTGCGACCCAGCTACCGCCCCGGCGTGAACTGGACGACGCTGGAAAGCTGCCTTCCCGATTATGTCATCGCGGATATGCGCGCGGCCATCGGCCTGTTCGACCGCAAGCTGCGCGGCTTTGCCGATCCCGACGCGGTGCTCACCGGGGTGGAGACCCGCTCCTCGTCTCCGGTGCGGGTGCTGCGGGGCGAGGATCTGTGCGCAATCGACATCGACGGCCTGTATCCCTGCGGCGAGGGCTGCGGTTACGCGGGCGGCATCCTGTCCGCAGCGGTGGACGGCCTGCGCTGCGCCCACGCCATACGAAAGCGCCATGAGGAGGACATATGAAGCCGAAATTTCCCTTTGACGCGGCCATCTTCGATCTGGACGGCACGCTGCTGGACAGCATGTATGTGTGGAAGCGCGTGGACGAGATCTTCTTCGAAAACATGGGCATGGAGTGCCCGGCGGACTACGGCCCAGCGCTTGCGGGCAAGAGCTACCGGGAGAGCGCGGAGTACACCATCGAGCGCTTCGGACTCACGGACAGCTGGGAGGAGATCGTGCGCGGCTGGACGGAGCTTGCCCACCATGAGTATGCCGAGAACGTGGGCCTGAAGCCGGGCGCGCGGGCGTATCTGACTCTGCTGCGCCGCAGCGGCGTGAAGCTGGCTGTGGCGACGGCGCTGCCGGAGTACCTGTATCGGCCCTGCCTGGAACACTTGGGCATCCTCGACTGGTTCGACGCGCTGTGCTCCACCGACGACACCGGCGGCCGGGGCAAGTCCCGGGGCGAGGTGTTCCTGCTGGCGGCGGAGCGTCTTGGCGTGGCTCCCGAGAAGTGCGTGGTGTTCGAGGACGTGCTGGAGGGCGTGCGGGGCGCGCGCTGCGCCGGAATGGGCGCTTGCTGCGTGCTGGATGAATCCTCCCGCCACGCCCACCCCGAGATCGCGCCCATCGCCCACCGGATGATCGCGGACTTCACCGAGCTTTTGCCGAAGCGCCGCTGTGTGATCTTCACCGCACGCTGCGAGAGTGAGGTGGACGCGGCCTATTCTGACCGCCGCGCGGACGATCTGATCCTCTGCGCCGACGCGGGCTACGCGCTGGCCCGGCGCGCGGGCGTGGAGCCGGACTGGATCATCGGCGACTTCGACTCCGCCGGGAAGCCCGACGGGGACAATATACTCATCCATCCGGTGATCAAGGACGACACCGACACCATCCTCTGCGCGCGCTTCGGGCTGGAGGAGGGCATCCGCAACTTCCTGATCGTCGGCGGCGTGGGCGGACGGCTGGATCACACGCTGGCGAACCTCCAGACCCTGGCCTTCCTCACCGAACAGGGCGCGCATGCGGAGCTGTGCGACGGCAACATCCACCTGGTGATGCTGGAAAGCGGCAGCCTGCGCATTCCCCGCACACCGGGCAAGCTCTCGGCCTTCGCCTTCGGCGGCCCATGCAGCGGCGTGTCCATCTCCGGCGCGAAGTACAACATCGAGAATGCCACCCTGACCCCCAGCTTCCCGCTGGGCATGGGCAACGATTTCGCGGATGATTTCGCGGAGGTCTCTGTAAAAGAGGGAAAGCTGCTGGTGATGTGGGAATTAAAACCCACTGAGAAACCTTGAATTGCATAGAACAAGCGCCCCATATACCGGCTTCCATTTCCGGCATATGGGGCGCATTCTGTTCTATTTCAAATCCAGCTCCGGCGGCACGTCGATCTCATCGGAGACGTACCTGCCGTTCTTCTTGCGCTGGCGCACGCACTCGGTCAGCAGATACTCGATCTGGCCGTTCACCGAGCGGAAGTCGTCTTCGGCCCAGGCTGCGATGGCGGCGTAGAGCTTGGGCGAGAGCCGCAGCGGCACCTGCTTCTTCTGCTTGTCGTCCATGTCAGTAGAGGCTGCCTGTGTTCACGATGGGCTGGGCGTCGTGGTTGCCGCAGAGCACCACCAGCAGATTGGAGACCATCGCCGCCTTGCGCTCCTCGTCCAGCTGCACCACGCCGTTGTCGTTCAGACGCTCCAGGGCCAGCTCCACCATGCCCACCGCGCCATCCACGATCATCTTGCGCGCGTCGATGATGGCGGAGGCCTGCTGGCGCTGCAGCATCACCGCGGCGATTTCCGTGGCGTAGGCCAGGTAGGTGATGCGGGCCTCGATGATCTCGATGCCGGCCTCCTCCACGCGCTGCTGGATCTCGTCCCGGATGCGCCCGGCCACGATCTCGCTGGAGCCGCGCAGGCTGCCGTCGTCGGCCACGCCGTCGCCGGTGGTGTCCACGTTGGGGGCCACATCATAGGGATACATCCGCACGATGTTGCGCAGCGCGCTGTCGCACTGCAGCGACAGGTACTCCTTGTAGTTGTCCACGTTGAACACCGCCTTGGCCGTGTCCACGATGCGCCAGGTGACCGCGATGCCGATCTCCACCGGGTTGCCCAGGCAGTCGTTGATCTTCTGGCGGTTGTTGTTCAGGGTCATGATCTTCAGCGACAGCTTTCGGCTGGGAACCTCCGTGCTGCTGCCCGTGGTGCTCACGTTGGCCGATACGTCGCCGCTTTGGTTCAGGCGGGTCTTGGCCGCCGGGTTCACCGCCGTGCAGAAGGGGTTCACGAAGTAGAAGCCGTCGCCCTTCAGCGTGCCGATGTAGCGGCCGAACAGCGTCAGCACCAGCGCCTCCTGGGGCTTGAGCACCTTCAAGCCCGGCAGCGGCAGCCAGCATAGGCACAGCACCACGATGCTGACGATCATCAGCGCCGGACTTCCGCCCTCGTCCAGAATCAGTCCGCCGAACACGCAGCCCAGAATGGACAGCGCGAACAGCAGCATGGTCAACAGCAGCACAGGAAGGCCCAGCTTCCTTGTGGTCAGAATCTTCTCCTTCATCGCTTTATCCTCCGTTTCATTGTGATATCAAAATCATATCATTATGAATGCGTGCTGTCAAGCGGGCGGCGTCGATTTTACAATTCTGCCCAGAATTGCGCGAAAAAGGCCCGCGCGAGGATTGCGCGGACTCAGACTGTCGAAAAACCCCAAGAGAGCGCGAGAGGGCCGCAGCCCTCTTGCATTTCAATTGTGGTCGGCGGCATGTACGGCGACCACGGTGCTGATTTTGCCTTGCAAAATCGCTTCTTTGCAGTTTTTGCGACCGGAATTGCTTGCAATTCAAGCAAAAACTGGAAAGCAGTCGCACCTATGCGCGAAGTGCAGGTGCGACCAGCCCGCCTGAATCCTTTGGATTCCAAGGCGGTGCTGCCGGGAACTCCGCTTCGCGGAGGTTCCGGTGCGTTGTAGGGGTGGTAGTGGCGGGGGAGCTTGCTCCCCCGTCCACCAGGTTGTCAAAAATCTTTTTTGACAACCTGAGTCCGCGCGAGGATTGCGCAGGCGTTCGTTCGCAGGGATGGGGCGCTACTTCACCACGTCGGGCAGGAAAACGCTGACGGACATGGTCTTGTCGTCTGCGCCGGGGCGGAAGAACAGTTCGCCGCCATAGTTTTTCACGATGCGGCGCATGGATTTGAGGCCCATGCCGCCGGGGCCGTTGCGCTTCTGGCTGAACGTGTGCATGCTCTGCGCCAGCGCATGCGCGTCGCGGCAGCTGTTCACCACCCGCAGCAGCAGGGCGCGCTCCACGATGCGCAGGGAAACCTCGATCTCCCGCTTTTCTCCCGCATCCAGGCGCTCGCAGGCCTCGATGGCGTTGTCCAGCAGGTTGCCCACCAGCGCGCAGAGATCCAGGTCGCTGATGGCCAGCTTTTCCGGCGCGGGGTGTAGGTTCCAGCAAACCTCGACGCCGGAATCGCGCATGCGCAGCTGCTTTGCGTCCAGCAGGCTATCGATCAGCGGGTGGCCGCAGTAGGTCTGCGCGCGGGTCTGGGCGAAGGCGGCGTTCAGGGAGGCGAGGTATTCATGCTGGCGCTCGTATTCGCCCTTCTGACCCAGCGCGTCGATGGCCAGCAGATGGTTGCAGATGTCGTGGCGCAGCTGGCGGTAGCGGGATGCGCCGTCCAGCACGGTCTGCATCTGGCGCAGCTCGGCGCGGGCCTGCTGCTCCATGAGGCGGGCCTCCTCGGATTCGTGGATGCTGCCGTTGAGCTGGTGGATCAGGGAGAACAGGCCCAGCAGGGAGATCAGTGGCAGGAAGATGGCGACGGCGCTGAGCGTGGAGATGTGTTGGTCGATCCAGGGGGAGATTTCCAGGCCCCGCTGGGTGTAGGAGATGAAGGACAGCGCGGCCGATGTTCCCACCATCGCCAAGGCGGTGACGGTCAGCTTGCACCACAGTCGGCGATCCAGACGATCCTCGATGATGCGCATGGTGCAGCGCAGCACCAGGTAGAGCAGCCATGTAATGAGGGCGGCGAGGCTGTCGAGCATCAACTGCTGAACGGGCGAAAGGTTCGCGACGGGCAGGTCCAGGGCGGGCGCGAGCAGTATGCAGAGCATTTCGGCGCTGGGGAAGAGAACCAGCCACAGCGCAAAAACCAGCAGGCGGGTGGCGATGCGGCCGCGATAGCAGGCGAGGGGCAGCAGCAGGTACACCGCCGCGCACAGCGGTGCGCGTCGGATCGAGGGCAGGCGCAGCCCCGGCAGAATGATCACCACCGCCAGAACTGCGGCGGTCAGCAGGCGGTGCAGGCGGAAGCGGAAGCGCGGCTGGAGCAGCGCCTCCACCAGAGAGACGTAGCAGTACTGGGTGCAGAGCCCGATGAGAAGAAAGACGGGCGTGAGCCGGGTCAGAGTCAAGGAAGTCACCTCAGCTGATAGTGTATGAACTGTTCCAACGCCTGCGCATAGTAGCCGCGGCTGACGGGCAAGTTGGTTCCGTTCTTCAGGAGGATGCGCAGCTTTGTGCGGTCGATGTGGGAGATGGCGTCCGCGCGCACCAGGAAGCTTTTGTGGATGCGGATGAAGGGGTGATCCTGCAATTCCAGGGCGATTTCGTCCAGGCGGCGGGTCTGCATGAGCAGCTCGGCTTGGGATTCCAGATGGATGAGTACCTTGTGGGCGCTGCTTTCAAAGTAGAGGATGTCTCGCAGCGGGATCTGCTGGTTGTGCTCCCGGCTGCGGATGCAGTAACAGGCGTCTGCAATCCAGTAGAACAGCAGAAAGCGGTTGATCGCGTCGTCGATGTCCTGTGCGGAGACGGGCTTGGAGATGAAGCCGATGGGCCGGTAGGAGAAGGCGTCCGGCATGCGCTCCGGGTGGCTGGTCACGAAAACGATTTCTGATTTCAACCGGCGCGCGCGGATCTCCCCGGCAAGCCGGTATCCGTCCGCATCCCGCAGGGAGAGATCCAGAAAGACCAGATCCGGAGAAGCTTCGTTCAGCAGATTGAGCAGTTCCGCGCCACTGTTGCAGATCTGGATGCGCGCGGCGATGTCCCGGGACGCAAAGCAGGCTTCCGCACGCAGGCGCAAATCCTCGGCGAGCGGCGCATCATCGTCGCAAATCAGAACACAGACCATGCAACCACTCCTTCCATATTAGTACATTAAATATAACATATTCATAATGCGATTGCAAGCTGTTTATGCAAAAATATGCAGGAGAAAGCGCCTGCCGATGCATCGGACAGGCGCGACGGGGACGTATTGCGGAGAAAATGCAGAATTGGAGGGCGCGTTGCTGCATGTCGGGGGATCAAGCCCTGCTTCCGGCCTCCAGGATGTGCAGCTTGTACTGCTTGGGCGTGGTGCCCTTGTACTTGCGGAACTGCTTGATGAAGGCGCTGGAATCGGCGAAGCCGCAGTGCACGGCGACCTCGGCCACGTTCATGTCGGTGGTGGCGAGGAAGTGGGCGGCGCATTCGATGCGGTAGTAGTTCAGGTAGTCGATGGGGGAACGGTGCACGATGGTGCGGAAGTAGCGGCAGAAGTACTTCGGCGAGAAGCCGGTAAGCCGGGCCAGGGTCTCCAGGGAGATGTGTTGGCCGTAGTGCTGCTCGATGTACTCCAGCGCGGGCTTGAGCTGCTCCGCCTTCTGCCAGGTGCGCTCGGACACGGTGTGCAGCTGGGCCGCGCCGATGTTGTGTAGCTGGCCGCCCAGAAAGGCGAACACCGCGCCCAGCATGTCGATGCTGCACGCGCTGAAGTCCGTGGCGGCGAGGTCGAATAGGCGCGTCACTGCGCCCTGAAATTGGGGATCGGCTTCAATCGAACCACTTTTTAGGAAGATGTTGTTGCGTAGCAGCGGCCGCAGCGCCTGGCGGCAGGATTCGATGCCCGGCGAGAGCGCCTGGGGGTCGAACACGATGCACTCGTAGACGCAGTTTTCCGGTTCGCCGCCGTGAATCACGCCGCCGCCCACGGTCAGCAGATCGCCCGCCTCGGCCAGCAGCTCGCCGTCGTCAAGAAACAGGCGCATCTGTCCGCTGCGCACGCGAATGATCTCGGTCTCCTTGTGCCAGTGCATCGTCATGCGGTAGCGGGGGAAGTTTTCGTCCACATAGTAGTAATCCAGCGGGAAGTCGCCCGTGCGGTGCGGAATCTGCTCGTGATAATCCAGGTAGTGCATGGAAAAGCTGCCCCCTTCGTTATGGTGAATATGTGACTACTTTCTGTGATTATACCACAATACAGCCCTGGAAATCAATGTTATATTGTGATTAAATTGGTACACTGGATTTAATCTAAACCATACAACATATTTTCAGGAGGTAGATTACTATGGCACAGAACAGATACGTTGGCGATTATCCGGTCATCGGCATCCGTCCCACCATCGACGGTCGCCGCGGCGCGCTGAAGGTCCGCGAATCCCTCGAGGAGCAGACCATGAACATGGCGCTCTCCGCAAAGAAGCTCTTTGAGGAGAACCTGCGCTACTCCAACGGCGAGCCGGTGAAGGTCATCATCGCCGACACCACCATCGGCCGCGTGGCCGAGGCCGCCGCCTGCGAGGACAAGTTCCGCAAGAACAACGTCGCCATCACCCTGACCGTGACTCCCTGCTGGTGCTATGGCTCCGAGACCATGGACCAGGATCGCCACACCATCAAGGGCGTGTGGGGCTTCAACGGCACCGAGCGTCCCGGCGCGGTGTATCTGGCCTCCGTGCTGGCCACCCATGCCCAGAAGGGCCTGCCGGCCTTCGGCATCTATGGCCATGACGTGCAGGATGCAGACGACACCTCCATCCCCGCCGACGTCGAGGAGAAGCTGCTTCGCTTCGCCCGCGCCGCAGTTGCAGTCGCCACCATGCGCGGCAAGAGCTATCTGCAGATCGGCTCCATCTGCATGGGCATCGGCGGCTCCATCA
>JAUNNK010000107.1 GCA_030537335.1 Clostridia bacterium
GACGCCATCGCGGCGGGCAACACGGCGGTGGTCAAGCCCAGCGCCTATTCGCCCAACACCAGCGCGCTGATTGCGTCGCTGCTCGGCGAAATCTTTCCCAGGGAGTACGTGGCGGTGGTCACAGGAGGCCGCAGCGAAAACGCCTGCCTGCTGGAGGAGAAGTTTGACTTCATCTTCTTCACTGGAAGCGCCAATGTGGGCAGGCTGGTGCTGGAGAAGGCTGCGCCCAAGCTCACGCCGGTGGCGCTGGAGCTGGGCGGAAAGAGCCCCTGCATTGTGGATGCAAGCGCGAATCTGAAGCGGGCGGCCCGGCGCATCGCCTTCGGCAAGTTCCTGAACTGTGGCCAGACCTGCGTCGCTCCGGACTACATTCTCTGCGATGTGCGCGTCAAGGACGAGCTGATCGCCCTGCTGAAGGAGGAGATCCTCCGGCAGTACGGTGCGGACTGGCGCGCCAACGCGGACTACGGACGCATCATCAATGAGAAGCACTTCGACCGCATCTGCGGCCTGATCGATCCGGCGAAGCTGGCCTACGGCGGCGAAGCCGACCGGGGCGCGTGCAGAATCCAGCCGACGATTCTGGAAAACGTAGGCTTTGACGATCCCGTGATGCAGCAGGAGATCTTCGGCCCTGTGCTGCCGGTGCTGGCCTACGAGGATCTGGACGAGGCCATCCGCAGCATCAACGACAGCCCGAGACCGCTGGCGCTGTACATCTTCTCCTCGGACAAGGCCGCTATCCGCCGCGTGCAGCAGCGCTGTCGCTTCGGCGGCGGCTGCGTCAACGACGTGGTGATCCACCTGGCCACCAGCAACATGGGCTTCGGCGGCGTGGGGGAGAGCGGCATGGGCGCGTACCATGGCAAGACCGGCTTCGAGACCTTCTCCCACCTCCGCAGCATCGTGGACAAAAAGACCTGGATCGACCTGCCCATGCGTTACCAGCCATACAAGCGCATCTTTGACAAGCTGATTCACATCTTCCTTCGCTGAACAGGAGCGCCCTGCAATCCACTTCATTGCGCTTGCGGGGCGCTCCTGCGCATCCTGGCCTCACAGCTGGTGCAGCGTCTCCCGGTAGTGTCGCAGCTCGGTTTCGCTGAATTTGGAGATGATCCGATCCAGGGCCTTCAGCAGCTTCTCCCGGTCCTCCGGCAAGCGTCCTCGGAGCTGGAAGGCGTTGGACGCGCCCATCGCGGCAAAGCAGGTGTTCAGTTTCAGCTTTTCCACGAGGGTTCGCAGCTCCCGATATTTTTCGAGCTCCGCTTCCTCCGCCCAGTTTCCGCATTGCATCTCTCGATACAGCTCGGAATCCGGAAAGATTGTCAGCATATTCGAGCCGATCAGGAAGGGATGCAGCTGGTTGAAGACCTCCGCGGAGGCCAGTGCGCCCTGTTGCCCTCTTCCCTTGCCGGAGATTCCGGTCAGATAGAAGAAGCCGTACGCAATGTCGGCCTGTTCCAAGCGCCTGCACTGCGTCAGAATGTCCTCGGATGTGTAGCCCTTGCGCATGAAGGCCAGCGCCGCATCGTCCCCGGTTTCCACGCCGATGGTCAAGCTGTTGTAACCAGCCTGCCGGAGTTTGCGCAGCTCATCAACCGTCTTGTTGCAGGAATCCGTGATCCGGGCGAAGCAGCCGATGGATTCGACCTTCGGTAGATACTTTTTGATGCGGTTCGCAAAATCAAGCAGCTTTTCCGTATTGAGCACAAAGGGATTCGCACCGGTCAGAAAGACGCGGCGGATGGGCTCGGGAGCTTTCCGGCCTTGAAGAAGGTCCAGCGTCCGGGCGTGCGGATTTGTGCATAGGATCTGCGCTTCCAGAAGATCGTCCTCGACGTCCTCCATGGGGGACAGCCTGAATTTGAACGGTAGATCGCCGTACAGCGTGCAGAATTTGCAGCTGTGATGGGTGCAGCCTGCGGTGACTTCCAGGAGCAGCGAATCCGCCTCATAGGGCGGTCGCCAGATTGTTCCAGTGTAATGCATGACAAAACCTCATTTGGATTCATTTGCGCGCAGGCAACGGGCCAAACCTGCGCGCATGCGGCCTCGTTGGCCCCATTCTAGCATGAATGCCGCGCAATTGTAAGTACTGTACTTTTTTGCAGTATATTGCATTAATGGTGCGAAGGGAGGTTGGTCGGATGCGGAAATCGGAAGCGGCCGCCGGGCGGTGCAGGACAATCTCCACCGTGCAGCGTATGCAGGGCGGAAAGTACAAGATTGAAATCCTGTGGTACATCGGAAGGTGCGAAATCCGGCGCTTCGGGCAGCTTCGCCGCCAGATCGGCGAGATCACGGAGAGCTCCCTCACAAAGCAGCTCGGGGAATTGGAGGCGGACGGCTTCCTGCATCGCCATGATTTTTGCGAGCTCCCGCTGAACGTCGAATACAGCCTGACCGGCCTGGGAGAGAGCTTTCTGTCCGTCCTCGACTGCATCCGGGAATGGGGAGATGCAAATCTGCCCGCTGAGGCACGAGCAGACGGTGCAGAAAAAACGCAGCGCCAGCCGTGATCGCAGGGATCAGACTGGCGTTGCGTTCGCATGCGCATGAAGAGACTATGGAAACCGACGCTATGCTTGCAATTTGACGAAAAAGAAGCAAGCTGTGTAAGCTTGCTCCGAAGTGGTGCCGGTGGCCGGACTTGAACCGGCACGGATAAACCGTCGCATTTTGAGTGCGATGCGTCTGCCATTCCGCCACACCGGCATGTACTATTTATTATAATGGATTGGATGCAAAAATGCAAGACATTTCCCAAATTTTTCCCAGCGTTGCAAAACGCTGCATTTCGTGTATAATAGAGTGAGAACCGACGCAAAAGAAACCAGAGGAGGCGGACCGTTGGAACAGAATGAACAAAAATTGATTGAGCGGGCATCCGGCGGAGACCCTTCGGCTTTCAATCAATTGATGGCGATGCACGAGAAGCGCATGTATGCCGTCGCGCTGCGGATGTTTGCCAACCGGGAGGACGCCCAGGACTGCCTGCAGGAGGCCATGCTGCGCATCTATCGGTCGATCGGCGGCTTCAAGGGGCAGTCGAGCTTTTCCACCTGGGTGTACCGCATCACCATGAACACCTGTCTGGACGAACTGCGGCGCAAGAAGAACCGCCCGAACACCTCGCTGGACAACCTGCTGGATCAGGGCTGGTCGCCCTCCGACGGCGACAATGTGCCCGAGCGCAGGGCGATTCAGTCCGAGACGCGCAAGACGCTGGCCGGAGCCATACGGGAGCTGCCCGAGGACATGCGATCCGCCATCGTGCTGCGGGACGTGCAGGGCTACTCCTACGATGAGATCGCACAGATGCTGGACGTGAACGTGGGCACCATCAAATCCCGGATCAGCCGGGGACGCGAGAAATTGCGCGAAAAATTGTCCAAAAAAGCGGAACTTTTTGACACGCATGGCGTCTAAGCAACAGTTATGGGGGGAAAGGAGGTTGACGTATGAATTGCGAACAGATGCGCGTAATGCTGGACGCCTACATTGACGGCGAACTCTCTGCGGAGGAGGTGCGTGCGCTGCGGGATCATGCGGCTGCCTGTGAGGATTGTAGAAACGAATTGGAGGCTGCAGAGCTATTGCGGGACGCGCTAGCCCATATGGACGACGACGTGAGCGTGCCGCTGGAGGCACAGGCCGCATGGCGGAAGGCCGTTCGCGTGGAGGCTGGAAAGCGCAGCAAAAAGCGCGCGCTTCGCGTGGTTTACGGACTGGCGGCGGCGCTGGTCGTGGCCATTGGCTGCACGGCGGTGCTGCGCAGCGACGCGCTGAAGCCGCAGAATGTACTTACGCCGAATGCGGGTGCGCAGAAGCGGAGTGTGGAACTCACTGACATGATCGCCAGCGACGGTGAATCCGACGCGGTGCAGGCAACGTACAGCATTTCTGCGGAGGATTATTCCGCATGGAAGAAGTATGGCGTCGCGGACTTCGACCGGGCCTGCCAGACGCTGGAGGAGCTGACGGCGGAGTACAGCGGTACGGCGACCACGGATCGCGGCGAAGCGGATCGCGAGGCCATGTACCGCATCGAGCTGCCCGCTGTGTACATGGAGGACTTCCTGAACGCGGCGAGTTTGCTGGGAGCGGAGCTGGATTCTGAGCTTCGGGAGGAGATCGGCGAGACTGCCGTGATCTACATCCAGCTGACCGAACAGTGAGAAGAACAAAGGAGAAATACATGAAGAGAATTCTTGCACTCATTGTGGCGCTGGCCATGCTGCTCGGCTGCGGTGCGCTGGCGGAGAGCACGCTGAACGTGACCGGCAGCGGCACGGTGTACGTGGCTGCAGATCGCGTCAGCGCGTCACTGGGCATCTCCATCAACGGAGAGGATCTGGGTGAACTGCAGAACCAGGCGAACGAGAAGATGAACGCCATCTGCCAGGCGCTGCTGGATGCGGGCCTGGAGGACAGCAACATCTCTACGAACTACCTCTACATCTCGCCCCGCTACGATTACTCCGGCGAGATGGAGCGCATCACCGGCTACTCCATCAGCAATTCGCTGACGATCATGACCGATGAAATCGACAGCATCGGCAACTACATCGATGCGGCCTTTGCAGCCGGTGCGAACACCTTCGATTCCATCAGCTTCACCGTGAAGGACGACAGCGAGGCCCAGCGGAAGGCGCTGGAGCTGGCCGTGGCCGACGCGCAGGGCAAGGCCGAAGTTATCGCAGCGGCGGCCGGACGGGAGCTGGGCGGCATCCTGACCATCAGCCAGGGCAGCGAGGACGACTACAGCTACTACAACAGCACTGCCGGCAGCGGCATGTACATGCGCGAGGAGAGCGCGATGGACGGCGCGGCGACCACCGTGCGCGCGGCGCAGATCCGGGTCAACGCGCAGGTGCAGATCAGTTATGAACTGAAGTGACGGAGGAAGCGATGGAGCAGGCGAACATCAAGCGAATCAATGAACTGACGCGCATCTCTCGGGAGCGGGCGCTGACCAACGAGGAGGCTGCGGAGCGCCATGCGCTGCGGCAGGCTTACCTTCAGGCCTTCCGGAGCCAGTTCCGGGGCCAGCTGGATCAGACCGTGGTGGAGTATCCCGACGGCAGCCGGGTTGCGCTGCGGGATGTGAACCGTAAGAAAAAGTAGTGCACAGGCTTGCGTTTTTGCGGACAGTGCGCTATAATGAGATGCATCAGGGCTACCTGAAATACGCATAAGGAGCGCGACAGATGGAAAACGAACAGGATCTGGTCGTGTTTGAGGACGATAACGGCAACGAGATCACCATGGAGGTGCTGGACTACCTTTTTTACGAAGGCCAGGAGTACGCGCTGCTGGCGGAGCTTGGCGACGGCAGCTGCGAGGCCTGCGACACCAAGGCGTGCGAGGGCTGCGACAGCCGTCGCGAGGCCTTTGTAATGAAGGTCGTGCCGGTTGGCGACGACATGGAGGAGTTCGTCCCGGTGGAGGAGGAGCTCGCCGAAAAGCTGATCGACATCATCGAGAACTCCGACTTTGACGAGGAGGACGTGGATTTCGACGAGGAATGAGGCCTTGCCGAACGGCTTCCGGAATTGAACTGCAATTGCGTTGGGCCTGCTTTCTGCGGTGTGCAGAGGGCGGGCCCTTTCGCTGCATTCCGGCGACGGCATTCGAGACCGGGTTACTGCGATCGTGTACTGCCGGGGTCGGCCTCTGTTATTTTTGCAAGTTCTATGATTCTTGCGCAAATTCCGCTATTTCTGGCAGGAAACAACTTTGACGAATTAACAGATGTCATGTATAATAGTCCTAGTTATAGTTTGGAGGACATTCCATTGAGCTCAAATAACGATCGAGAAATGCACAATTTGCCGCTGCTGCCGCTGCGCGGCGTGGTGATCTTTCCCGGCAGCGTGACCACGCTGGATGTGGGCCGGGAGAAGTCCATGGCCGCCGTGGAGGAGGCAGTCAAGGGCGACCGCCGCATCTTCGTTGCGGCGCAGCGGGATTCAATGGTGGACGCGCCGGACATCGCCGATCTATACAGCGTCGGCACCGTCGTCACCATTCGCCAGATCATGCCCCTGCCGGACCAGACCGTGCGGCTGATGGTGCAGGGTGAGCTGCGCGCGATCCTGGTGTCCGTGCGGGAGCGCGGCGCCTATCAGGAGGCGGAGATCGCCGCCCAGGACGTCAATCTGGCCCAGGAGGTCGCTACGGCGGAGAGCCGGGCCTACATGCGCACCATCGTCTCCTTCGCAAGCCAGCTCATCAAGGAGCGCAGCCTGAACATGCCTGAGTTTGTGCAGGCCATTGAGGGCGAGCGCATGCCTGGCACCCTCTGCGACAGCGTAGCCGGGAACCTGTTTACGGCCATCGAGGACAAGCAGCAGGTGCTGGAGTGCTTCGACGTGAACCTCCGACTGGAGCTTACCGCGCAGATGATCGGCCGCGAGCTGAGCGTGTGCCGGCTGGAGGAGCGAATTCAGCAGCGCGTGCGCGAGGCCATGGATCGGGCCAACCACGAATACTATCTGCGGGAGCAGATTCACGCCATCCAGGACGAGCTGGGCGAGGATGAGGACGAGGAGATCGCCGCCTACCGCAAGCAGCTCAAGGAGAGTAAGATGCCCGACGAGGCCCGCGACAAGGTGGAGCGCGAGATTCGCCGCCTTGCCCGCACCGCCGCGCAGTCCCCGGAGTCCAGCGTCAGCCAGAACTACATCGAGTACATGCTGGAGCTGCCCTGGGGCGTGAAGCAGGAGTCGGAGATTGATCTGGCCCGCGCCCGCAAGGTGCTGGAGGAGGATCACTACGGCCTGAAGGAGGTCAAGGATCGCCTTCTGGAGTACCTGGCCGTGCGCAAGAGCAGCGAGCAGCTCAAGAGCCCCATCATCTGCCTGGTGGGCCCGCCCGGCGTAGGCAAGACGTCCATCGCAAAATCCATCGCCCGGGCGTTGAACCGGAAGTTTACCCAGATGTCGCTGGGCGGCGTGCACGACGAGGCGGAGATTCGCGGCCATCGCAAGACCTATGTGGGCGCGATGCCCGGTCGCATCATCTCGTCCATTCAGCGCTGCGGGAGCATGAACCCGGTGTTTCTGCTGGACGAGATCGACAAGATCGCCCACGACATGCGCGGCGATCCCGCTGCGGCGCTGCTGGAGGCGCTGGATCCCCAGCAGAACCGGGATTTCAAGGACCACTACCTCGAGGCGCCCTTCGACCTCTCCGACGTGCTGTTCATCACCACTGCGAACTCCACCGAGCCCATCGACCGGGCGCTGCTGGATCGTATGGAGGTGATCGAGGTCAGCAGCTACACGCAGGAGGAGAAGGTGAAGATCGCCAGGCGCTACCTGCTGCCCCGCCAGCTGGAGGCCCACGGCCTTAAGCGCGGTCAGCTGCGCGTCACAGAGCACACCATCGCTGATCTCATTGATGGCTACACCCGCGAGGCGGGCGTTCGCACGCTGGAGCGCACCATTGAAAAGCTCTGTCGCAAGGCTGCGCTGAACTTGCTGGAGAACCCCGAGCGCAAGCTGGTTTCCCTGCGCACGGCGGATCTGAAGACCTACCTCGGCCCGCAGCGCTACCTGCGCCAGCCGGTGGCGGGGAAGATGAAGGTGGGCGTGGTCAACGGCTTGGCCTGGACGAGCGTCGGCGGCGAAGTAATGCCCGTGGAGGCCCTGGCGCTGAACGGCAAGGGCGCGCTGGAGATCACCGGCAAGCTGGGCGAAGTGATGCAGGAGTCCGCGAAACTGGCAAAGAGCATCGTTCGCGCGCGCACATCAGAGCAGGGCGTGGACGAGAGTTTCTTTGAAAAGCACGACCTGCACATTCATGTGCCGGAGGGCGCAGTGCCCAAGGATGGCCCGTCGGCGGGCGTTGCACTGAGCTGCGCGCTGATGAGCGCGGTGACCGGAATTCCGGCCCGCTGCGACGTGGCCATGACCGGCGAGGTGACGCTGCATGGCGAGGTGCTGCCCATCGGCGGCGTGCGCGAGAAGCTGCTGGCAGCGTACCGCATGGGCGTGACAAACATCCTGCTGCCCAGGGAGAACGAGAAGGATCTGGAGGAAATCGATCCCGAGATCCTGCAAAAGCTGGATGTGAAGCTGATTTCCACCGTGGACGAGGCGATGAAGCTCGTCCTTTCCAAGGAGACGAAGATGAGGTTGGCCATATGATCATCAAAAAGGCGAAGTTTCTGCTCTCGCAGAGCAAGTTTGGAGGCTTTCCCCAGCAGGGCATGCCGGAAATTGCCATGGCGGGCAAGTCGAACGTGGGCAAATCCTCGCTGATCAACAGCCTGACCCGCCACTCCAAGCTGGCGCGCACATCCTCCGAGCCCGGAAAGACCCGGCTGATCAATTACTACTCGATCAACGAGGAGTTCCTGCTGGTGGATCTGCCCGGCTACGGCTTTGCGCGCGCGCCCAAGAGCGAGCAGGAGAAGTGGTCGCAGATGATTGAGGGCTATCTGACCGGCTCGCAGCAGCTGAAGCACGTGTTCCACCTCGTGGACATCCGCCACGCTCCCACGAAGGAGGATCAGATGATGACGGAGTACCTGCGCCACTACGACATTCCCTTCACGGTGATTGCCACCAAGGCGGACAAGCTCTCCAAGGCGCAGCGCAGCCGTTCGATTCCGGTGATCTGTCGCACACTGGTGGTGCAGCCCTGGGAGATCATGACCTATTCCTCCGAAGATCTGACGGGGCGCGACGCCCTGCTGGACAAGATAGATGAAATTCTCGGTTTGAAGGATGAGACGACGGAAGGCGGAGAATGAGAGGGGGGAGATCCATGTACTATCTGATCGGTCGCGATCTGGATGGCGACGGTGAGTACGAATTCATTCGCGATCTGGAGCACATGATTCTGACAGAGGATCCCGACCGCGCGATGCAGCTGACGGAGAGGGATCTGGATTCCATTGACATGGCCTATCTGGCCGAGGCGGGTTTCTATGCGCTGGAGGCGGATCGCTTCCAGGTGTCGCTGCTGGAGCAGCTGCTGTTCCATCCGCTGGTGCGGGGCTTCCGCCCGCTGGTTCCCCCGCCGCCCAGGCGGCCCCGGGTGCACCGTGCGCCGCCACCGCCGCCGCGTCCGAGGGTAGCGCGCGTCGCTCCGCCGCCACCACGTCCGGCAGCGCCGAAGCCGAGACCGGCTGCAGCTGCACCCCGCCCGCGTTTGGATGGCCACGGTATGGGTAGATCCGGCGCTCCCGCAAGGGGACCGGAGGGCGGTCGTGGCCCGGGTGGCAGAGGGCCCGGTGGTCCCGGCGGACGTGGCCCGGGACGGTAAGGCATAATAATTATCCCCGGCGAAGCCCAATGTCATTAAGTTAATGCTACTATATCAAGAGGAGAACCGGGAAAGAAGAGTGCGTTCAGGAAGAGGGCGCACTCTTTGTGTCGAGAAGGCAGGAGAAAGAAGCGGATCGGGAAATCCGCAGAAAAAGGCTATACAAAACGAAGGGATTATGCTACTCTATATTCTACGCATTTTGTCAAGTACTTTTTCCGGCTCTGTGTCAAATGTTGGGGTGTAAAGAGAAAGATAACAAAATTCTCTTA
>JAUNNK010000236.1 GCA_030537335.1 Clostridia bacterium
CCGCGTAGGCCCGCATGGACGGCAGGATGGAATCCCGGAAATAAAGCATGCAGTTACGGCCCACGTCCAGCAGCGGCATGTCGTTCATCGGATTCTCCAGGCGCTCGAAGGCGGAGATCACCGCCGGGGCGATCTCCTCCCGGGATTCGCGCAGGCTAGGCAGGATCTCGTCGAAGAAGGCGCGGCCGATCCAGCTGCGCAGTTCCTCGTCCTTCATCACTTCGGCGAAGCTGTCCTTGCCGCAGAGGTAGCCCGCCGCCGTGCAGAGGAACACCGCGGCGTCGAACATGCGCGCCTTGCGCTCGAGCGCCAACGCACAGTCGCCGCCGGTGCAGACCGCTTGCAGGCGCTCGGGAACCTCGCCGTCCAGCATGCACGCAAGCTGCGGTTCGCCCCAGGCGAGGAAGTCGTCCCGGTAGTTCATCTGATGCTGCGCCTGTGCAAGCTCCGTTGCGTTCAGCTCGCCGCTGAGGCTGTCGCAGAACAGCGCGCGCGCACCCATGCCCCGCAGCCAGGTGCGGAAACCGGAAGCATCGTCCCAGGCTGCGCTCAGGCGGCAGAGCGCGCCGATCTGTTCCTCCGGAGTCTGCTGCCGGGGGAATTGTGTGACCAGCAGAAGCTCCGGCGCGGCCATGCCGCCGCAGAAGCGCGCGTACAAGAGCTGGGCCAGCAGCAGCGACCGCGCCTCGTCCGCCTCCGCGTCCACGAACAGGTATTCCAGCTCGGGAAGCAGGCCCAGCGCCAGATATTTCTTCTCATCCGCACGGGGATCCACCGCCAGCAGCACGCTCTGCACCACGCGCTCCTCCCGGGTGGCCTGTCCCTCCATGGTTTCGCCACGGATCAGCATGGTGAACATGCCGTCCTGGGCGTTGAGGGCCGCGGCTTTGCCCGTGACGCAGGCTGCGCCCAGGTCGGCCCCATTTTCGTTGGCCCGGTCCAGCATGCGCGCCACCGCGCCCAGCATGAGCCGATCCGCGCCGAAGATCACCGCCCGCAGGGTCTGCGGACGGCGGTCGGCAATTTCATAGCGCTCCATCATGGAGCGGTTCAGCTGCACCATCGTCAACCTCCGAGTATCGATTTACTCCGCCTCGTCCACGGGAAAGAGCAACTCCAGGCCCTCCAGCTCGTCGTCCACGGACATGGAGATCTGCATGTCCTCCGAAACCACCAGCCGCAGCACATAGCTTTCCTCCGCCGCGGCGAAGGGATCCCACATGTTGGCATAGTTGAACAGCAGCAGGGTCTCGCCCGGCGCATCCACCTGCAATTCGTAGGTGGTGACGCCGCCCGCGCCCTCCAGATCCTCGTAGTAGGGAACGTAGTCCTCGCGCAGCAGGCTGACGCTGCCGGCGCTGTCGCCCGCATAGTCCCAGTTCCAGCCGGTGGTGGGGTTCGAGGGCAGGCGCACCTCCACCAGGCGGTCATCAGTGAAGCACTCGGCCCAGCGCACGTCCTGCGTGCCGTCCTCGCGCACGGTCACGGTGCACAGCGCGCTGCGCGCCGGCGCTTCAATGCCCCAGGACACGCCGTAGCTGAACAGCAGGTGCACCCGGCCCGGAGCGCGCACGCCGAAGTAGAAGTCGTAGCTGCCGCCTGCGCCGTCCGTGCCCTCCACGTACTCCTGCATGGGCGCGTCCAGCACGCCGTTGTCTTCGTATTCGCAGGTCCACTCGTAACCGCTGGCGGGCTCGCCCCACAGCGAGACGTGCACCGGATCGAACTGCGTCTCCTCCGCAGATGCACAGGTACACAGCAGCATCAGCAGCGCAAGCGCCGCCGCAAGTTTCGTCCTGACCATGCCCGATCCTCCTCAGTCCACGATCC
>JAUNNK010000003.1 GCA_030537335.1 Clostridia bacterium
GCACCACCTGGGTCTCCGGGTCGCCGAAGCGGCAGTTGTACTCGATCACCTTCGGACCGTCCTTCGTAATCATCAGGCCGAAGTACAGGCAGCCCTTGAAGCTGCGTCCCTCGGCGTTCATCGCGGCGATGGTGGGCAGGAAGATCTCCCGCATGCAGCGCTCCGCCACCGCAGGGGTGTAGTAGGGGTTGGGGGCGATGGTGCCCATGCCGCCGGTGTTCAGACCGGTGTCGTGGTCGCCGGCGCGCTTGTGATCCATGGAGGACACCATGGGCTTGACCACCTTGCCGTCGGTGAAGGCCAGCACGGAAACCTCCGGGCCTTCGAGGAACTCCTCCACGACGATGTGGTTGCCGCTGTCGCCGAAGCGCTTGTCCAGCATGATGGCGCGCACGCCGTCCACGGCCGCCTGCTCGTCCTCGCAGATCAGCACGCCCTTGCCCAGCGCCAGACCGTCGGCCTTGATGACGATGGGGAAGCTGCCCTGCCGGATGTAGGAAATGGCCGCGTCCGCATCGGAGAAGGTCTCGTAGCGGGCGGTGGGAATGCCGTACTTCTTCATCAGGTTCTTGGAGAACACCTTGCTGGCCTCGATCTGCGCAGCTCTGGCCTCCGGGCCGAAGCAGGGGATGCCGATGGCGTGCAGGCGATCCACGCAGCCCATGGCCAGCGGATCGTCCGGGGCCACAACGGCGAAGTCGATGGCATTCTCCGAGGCGAATTTTACGATGTCGTCGATCGCCGTGGCGGAAATGGGCACGCAGGTGGCGTCCTGAGCGATGCCGCCGTTCCCGGGCAGGGCGTAGATGGTATTGACCTCCGGGTTTTCACGCAGCTTGCGGATGATCGTGTGCTCGCGTCCGCCGCCGCCGACAACCATTATGTTCATTTGAATTCTCCTTACTCAAATATGCGCTTTTGCGCAGCAAGCCGGAAGCGCGCCGTTTGCGCGCCTCCGGGCTGAATGCTGCGATCAGTGGTGGAACAGGCGGATGCCGGTGAAGGCCATCGCGATGCCGTACTTGTCGCAGGTTTCGATCACGTTGTCGTCGCGAATGGAGCCGCCGGGCTGGGCGATGCAGGTCACGCCGCTCTTGCGGGCGCGCTCGATGTTGTCGCCGAAGGGGAAGAAGGCGTCGCTGCCCAGGGCCACATCGGTGACGGTGGCGAGGAATTCCTTCTTCTCCTCGCGGGTCAGCGGCTCGGGGCGCACGGCAAAGAACTGCTGCCATACGTCGTCGCCCAGCACGTCCTCCCACTCCTCGGAGATGTACACGTCGATGGTGTTGTCGCGCACGGGGCGGCTGATGCCCTCCACGAACTGGAGGCCCAGCACCTTCGGATGGCGGCGCAGGTGCCAGTTGTCGGCCTTGTTGCCCGCCAGGCGGGTGCAGTGGATGCGGCTCTGCTGGCCCGCGCCCACGCCGATGGCCTGGCCGTCCTTGGCGTAGCAGACGGAGTTGGACTGGGTGTACTTCAGGGTGATGAGCGCCACCAGCAAATCGCGCTTCTGCGCCGCGGTCAGATTCTTGTTCGCGGTGGGCAGGTTATTGAGCATGTTTTCATCGATCACCAGCGCGTTGCGGCCCTGCTCGAAGGTCACGCCGTAGCACATCTTGCGCTCGATCTCGGCGGGGACATAAGCGGGGTCCATCTGGAGCACGTTGTAATTGCCCTTGCGCTTGGACTTGAGGATGGCAAGCGCCTCGTCGGTGTAGCCGGGGGCGATCACGCCGTCGGACACCTCGCAAGCGAGCAGCTTCGCGGTGGCCGCGTCGCACACGTCGCTCAGGGCGGCGAAGTCGCCGTAGGAGGACATGCGGTCGGCACCGCGCGCACGTGCGTAGGCGCAGGCGATGGGGGACAGCTCCGCATCGGGATCGACAAAGTAGATGCGGCGCAGGGTCTCGTCCAGCGGCAGGCCCAGCGCAGCGCCAGCGGGGCTGACGTGCTTGAAGGACGCGGCGGCGGGGATGCCGGTGGCGGCCTTCAGCTCCGTCACCAGCTGATAGCTGTTCAGCGCGTCCAGAAAGTTGATGTAGCCGGGGCGGCCGTTGAGCACCTTCACCGGCAGTTCGCCGCTCTCCATGAAGATGCGGGCGGGCTTTTGATTGGGATTGCAACCGTATTTGAGTTCCAGCTCCTGCATGATACTGCGCCTCCTTATGCGTTCTTGTTGTAGATGCGGCTCTCGCACGCGCCGGTGGCGAGATCGATGCTGCGGGTCCACAGGGACACCTTGTTGTCCGGGTTCAGGGAAGCCCAGATTTCATCGGAGAAGGCGGCAAAGTCGCTCTCGATGATGACAGACTCCGGCTCGCCGGTGAAGGAGGGGATGGGGTTGCCATCCTGGGCGTAGGTGTGGATGAAGTGCGCGCAGCCGGCCTTCACGCGGTCGTACTCGAAGAAGGAGCGCAGCGCGGCGCCGGTCTCGGGATCGCAGCAGCGCAGCACACTCATTTCCAGGCGGAAGTCGCCGTCCGCGCGCTCCACCATGGCGCTGATGCGGGGGGTGAAGTTGGGCGCGTCGGGCTCGAAGGTGCGGGTGGTGCAGGCACGGTGGAAGTCGCCGCCGGCGAGGATGTCGTCACGGATGGTGTCGGTCTGGTCGCCGTTGGTGACGATGGTCTTCTCGCCGGTCACGCGCACGGGATGATAGATGATCAGGCTCGGATCCTCCATCCTGGAGGGATCGAAGGCCTCGGTGCGGATGCCGTCCGGCTCCTCGACGAACACGCGGTTGCGGGAATTGACGCTGCGGCCCATGATGAAGTAGGCCAGGAAGGCGCGGGTCGCGTCGGCACTCTTGCCGATCAGAATGCCGCGTCCCGGATAGCTGGTCGCGCCCACGGCGCTGCTGAGATTCTTCATGTTAACACTCCTTTGTGTCTGCAATCTGCTTTGCGATCATTTCTGCGGCCTGGGGGAGCAGCACCCACTCGGCCTGCTCCATCACCCGCCGCTGGAGAACCTCCGGCGTGTCGCCGGGGAGCACCTCCACGGCCTTCTGAAGCAGGATCGGGCCCTCGTCCACGCCAGCGTTCACCAAGTGCACCGTTGCTCCCGTGACCTTCACGCCCCGCTTGAGCGCCGCCTCGTGTACGTGCAGGCCGTAGTAGCCCATGCCGCAGAAGGAGGGGATCAGCGAGGGATGGATGTTGAGGATGCGGCCCTCGTACAGCGCCACGGTCTCGCGCTGCACGATGCCCAGATAACCCGCCAGCACGATCATGTCGATCTGATGTGCACGCAGTTCTGCGTGCAGGGCTTCGGTGCGCTCGTGCAGGTCGGGGTAATTCTTCTTTCCGATCACGGCGGAGGGAATATTGGCCTTTGCGGCGCGCTCCAGCGCGTACACGCCCTCGTGGTCGGAGACCACCAGCGCGATCTCGCCGGAGGGCAGCTTGCCCGCCGCCTGCGCGTCGATCAGCGCCTGCAAATTGGTTCCGCCGCCGGAGACGAATACTGCGATTTTTGCCTTGCTCACAGGATCACCTTGTCTTCCGATTCGACGATCTCGCCGATGACGTAGGCGTCCTCGCCGTTTGCCTTCAAAATCTCCAGCGCCAGTTCAACCTGTGCGGCGGGCACGACCACGCTCATGCCCACGCCCATGTTGAAGGTGTTGAACATGTCGCGCTCGGGGATGTTGCCGGTCTTTGCGATCAGGTCGAAGATGGGCAGCACGCGCACGGCCTGTTTATCGATCTTTGCGCCCAGGCCGTCGGGGATGGAGCGCGGGATGTTCTCGTAGAAGCCGCCGCCGGTGATGTGGCTCACGCCCTTCACATCCACCTGCTCCATCAGCGCGAGGATGCTCTTGACGTAGATCTTCGTGGGGGTCAGCAGGGTCTCGGCGATGGTCCTGCCGTCCAGATCGTCGCAGGGAACGTAGAGCGCGGGGTTGTTGTTGTCGATGTCGAACACCTTGCGGCAGAGGGAGAAGCCGTTGGAGTGGATGCCGGAGGACGCGAGGGCGATCACTGCGTCGCCGGCCTGCATGCGGCTGTTGTCGATGATCTTCTCCTTGTCCACCACGCCGACGGCGAAGCCGGCCAGATCGTAGTCCTCCGCGGGCATCATGCCGGGATGTTCGGCGGTCTCGCCGCCGATCAGCGCGCAGCCGGACTGCACGCAGCCCTCGGCCACACCGGATACGATGGACGCGATCTTCTCGGGCACGTTCTTGCCGCAGGCGATGTAATCCAGGAAGAACAGGGGCTTTGCGCCGCAGCAGATGATGTCGTTGACGCACATGGCCACCGCGTCGACGCCGATGGTGTCGTGCTTGTCCATCAGGATGGCCATCTTCACCTTGGTGCCGCAGCCGTCGGTGCCGGAGACCAGCACGGGCTCCTTCATGCCCGTCAGGTCGGGCGCAAAGAGGCCGCCGAAGCCGCCGATGCCGGAGACCACGCCGGGCACGTTGGTGCGGGCGATGTGGGACTTCATCAGCTCGACGGACTTGTAGCCTGCGGTGATGTCCACACCGGCGCTGCGGTAGCTTTCGCTGAAGCTCTTCATGATTCTTTTCCCTCCGAAATCTTTCGTTCAAATTTGGATTTTCCGGGGTTCTTCGGCGGCTCGCAGGGGTAGTCGCCGGTGAAGCATGCGGCGCAGAAGCCGCTGGAATTTTCGGGAATCTTGGTTACGCCCTCGCGGCTCAGAAAGCCCAGGGAGTCCACGCCGATGATCTGCGCGATCTCCTCCACCGTGTGGTTGCAGGCGATCAGGTTCTCGCGGCTGTCGATGTCGGTGCCGAAGTAGCAGGGATTCAGGAACTCCGGCGCGGAGGAGCGCAGGTGCACTTCTTTTGCACCGGCCTCCCGCAGCAGGCGCACGATGCGGGCGCTGGTGGTGCCGCGAACGATGGAATCATCCACCATCACCACGCGCTTGCCCCGCACCACCTCGGCCACGGGATTCAGCTTGATGCGCACCTTGTTCTCGCGGTCGGACTGGGTGGGCTGGATGAAGGTGCGGCCGATGTACTTGTTCTTGATCAGGCCGATGCCGTAGGGGATGCCGCTCTGCCGGGCGTAGCCGATGGCCGCGTCGATGCCGCTGTCCGGCACGCCGATCACCACGTCCGCCTGCACCGGGTGCTCCAGGGCCAGCAGCGCGCCTGCACGAAGCCGTGCGTTGTGCACGCTGGAGCCGTCGATCACGGAGTCCGGGCGGGCGAAGTAGAGGTACTCAAAGATGCAGGTGGTCTTGGGGGCGATGCCCACGTGGCTGCGGTCGGAGCGCATGCCATTCTTGTCCACGATCACGATCTCGCCCGGTTCCACGTCCCGCACGAAGTGCGCACCCACGCTGTCCAGCGCGCAGGTCTCCGAGGTGAACACCGTGTTTTCGCCCAGCGTGCCGATGCACAGCGGGCGGAAGCCGTGGGGATCGCGCACGGCGATCAGCTTGGTAGGGGACATGATGACCAGCGAGTACGCGCCCTTCAGGCGGTCCATCGCCCGGGATACGGCCTCCTCGATGGAGCCGCTGGTGAGGCGCTCCTTGGTGATGATGTAGGAGATGACCTCGGTGTCGCTGGTCATGTGGAAGATGGAGCCCTGGAGCTCCAGCTCCTCGCGCAGCTCGGCGGCGTTGGTCAGCGCGCCGTTGTGGGCCAGCGCCATGCAGCCCTTGACGTGGTTGACCACCAGCGGCTGGGCATTGGTGCGGCCGGAGCCGCCCATGGTGCCGTAGCGGGTGTGGCCGATGGCCATCTGTCCGGCGGACAGGCGTGCGATTTCCTCGGCGGTGAACACGTCGTTGATCAGGCCCACGTCCTTGTGGCAGGCGATCAGACCGTCGTCGTTGACCGCGATACCGCAGCTCTCCTGGCCCCGGTGCTGCAATGCGTACAGGCCGTAGTAGCAGGCGGAGGCGACGTTCATGCCGTCCTTTGCGTAGATTCCGAATATGCCGCACTCCTCGTGGAGCTTTCCTTGCTCATAATTCTCCATATGAACCCCCAATATATGGTTTCCAGAAATGAAAACGGGAGAAATGGAATACAGCTCTCCCCTCAGAACACTGGCAAAGCGTTGCCTCTGTCAACGATTATGGGGAGTAACTCAGTCTCTCCCGGTGCGTTTATTCGCCCAGGATGCGGCGCATCATCTCCTGATATGCGCCCTCCACGTTGCCCAGATCGCGGCGGAAGCGATCCTTGTCCAGCTTCTCATGGGTGCGGGAATCCCAGAAGCGGCAGGTGTCGGGGGAGATCTCGTCGGCCAGCACGATGGTGCCGTCGCTCAGGCGGCCGAACTCCAGCTTGAAGTCCACCAGATCCACGTTGATCTTCTTGAAGAAGTCCTTCATCAGTTCGTTGGTCTTGAAGGCCAACGCCTTGATGGTGTCGATCTCCTCGCGGGTGGCCAGCTTCAGGGCCAGGGCGTGGTACTCGTTGATGAGGGGATCGCCCAGGTCGTCGTTCTTGTAGGAGAACTCGATGGTGGGCTGCTCGAACACGATGCCCTCCTCAACGCCGTAGCGCTTGGAGAAGGAACCGGCGGAAATGTTGCGGATGATGACCTCCAGCGGCACGATCTGCACCTTCTTGACCACGGTTTCGCTGTCGGAGATTTCCTCTACGAAGTGGGTGGGCACGCCGTTCTTTTCCAGCATCTGCATCATGTAGTTGGTCACGCGGTTGTTGATCACGCCCTTGCCGGCGATGGTGCCCTTCTTCAGGCCGTTGAACGCAGTGGCATCGTCCTTGTAGGACACGATGTACAGCTCGGGGTTCTCGGTGGCGTAAACCTTCTTGGCCTTGCCCTCGTAGAGCATTTCCGTCTTCTGCATGAGAATGAAACCTTCTTTCTTTATTTTCGGGGGATTTGCGTTGGCTTGGGTCAGGCGAACTGGGCCTGAATTTCCGCATCCTTCTTCTCGACCTTCTCGGTCAGGCCGCGGCGGTAGGCAACGAGCTTCGCGGCGAGATTCTCGTCGCTGAGGGCCAGCATCTGCACCGCCAGCAGCGCTGCGTTGGCAGCGCCGTCGATGGCGACGGTGGCCACCGGCATGCCCGAGGGCATCTGCACGGTGGAGAGCAGCGCGTCCAGTCCGTCCAGCGTGGAGGACTTGATCGGAATGCCGATGACCGGCAGCGTGGTGTTGGCGGCGAACGCACCTGCCAGATGGGCGGCCTTGCCCGCGCCGCAGATGATCGCGCCGAAGCCATTTTCGATGGCCGATGCGGCGAAATCCCGCGCGGCTTCCGGGGTGCGGTGCGCGGAGATCACGCGCACGGCAAAGGGTACCTCGAACTGCCGGAGCATGTCGATGGCGCCCTGCATCACTTTCAGGTCGCTGTCGCTGCCCATGATGACGGCAACTTTCTTCATGAAATGTTCCTCCTGCTTCAAAAAATCCGAACATTAGCATGGGGTCAACGTTTATATCATAACAAAAAAACGAAATACGGTCAAGGAAACTGAGGTAATCGTTCGTTGAATAGGACTGTGCGGAAGTGGAAAAACAGTCCGATTTCTTTGGTGCATTGCGACAAAAAGGTACAGAATTTGGTGCAATGCGCATCATGAATTAACATACGCATGGTATGATGTGCAACAGTGCGGCCAAATATGCGACGCCGCGCAACGAAAGATAAAGGTGAAAGCAGTATGTGGAAGTACTTTGGAACGTTCGTAAATGCACTGGCGGTGATCTGCGGCGGCAGCATCGGCCTGGCGCTGCGCACGCGCGGCAAGCGGTCACAGACCGCGTCGAAGCGGGATCCCCTGCCGGGCACGATGATGGCCTGTCTGGGCCTGTGCACGATCTTCGCCGCCGCGTCGGGGCTTTTGAGCCCGGAGTCCGGCAAGCAGGCGATCGTGGTGGTGGTCTCGATGGTGCTGGGCCTGCTGGTGGGCTATGCGCTGCGGCTGGACGACCGCATCAGCGCGCTGGGCGATCATCTGGTGTCGAAGGTGGGCGGCGACGCGAATCAGGCGAATCCCGCTGCGGGCTTCGTGACGGCCTGCCTGCTGTTCTGCATCGGCTCGATGACGATCCTGGGCGCGTTCGAGGGCGCGCGGAATCCGGCGGGGGCGCTGGATCTGAACTGCCACACAACGCTCTTGATCAAGTCGCTGCTGGATTTCGTGTCCTCCACCTGCCTGGCGGTGACCTACGGCGCGTCGGTGCTGGCCTCGGCGGCGTTCGTGGTGCTGTTTCAGGGCGGGCTCACGCTTCTGGCCAGCTTCATACAGCCCTTCCTGGAGCGAATCAACGCCCTGCCGATGGTGAATTGCGTGGGCTCTTTGATCCTGCTGGCCATCGCCATGAACCTGCTGGGCGTGCGCAAGACCAAGACGGCGGACTATCTGCCCGCACTGTTTCTGCCGATCCTGATCTGCTGGATCCTGGGCCTGTTCGGCGTGCGGCTCTAAACAGTATGTACATGACAAAAGGCGAACGCAACGCGCGTCCGCCTTTTCTATGCCCTGCCGTAGCGAAGGGCGATGGATTCCAGGAAGTCCGCGCCGGTCTCCAGCGCGGCTTCGTCGAAGTTGAAGTCCTCGGCCTGGAGCGCGGGGCAGGGGCCGATGCCCAGCAGGAAGAACAGGCCCGGCAGGTGGCGCTGATACCAGGAGAAGTCCTCCGTGACCATCACCGGCTGTTCCAGATCAACAAACTGTACGCCGGCCTTCCGCAAGCGCGCGCAGAGCTCCGGCGGATTGACCAGCGCCGGATAGCCCATGCTGGTCTCCAGCTGGATTTTGCAGCCGGTTTCCCCGTGGATATCTGCGGCGATCCGTTCCAGCCCATGCAGGATGCCGAGGAAGCTTTCGTCGTCAAAGGCGCGCAGCGTGCCCTCCAGGCGGGCGGCGTCGCTGACCACGTTGCAGGGGCCGAGGCTCTCCATGTGCCCAAAGTGCAAGAGTCGCGGCGGATCCGAGGGCCCTGCGGCGGCAGCTTCCGTGGCGCGTCGATAGAACTCCACGGCGGCGCGCAGCGCATCCACGCCCTCGTCGCTGCGTGCGGCGCTGCACGACCGGCCTGTGAAGCGCAGCGTCACCTCGCAGGAGCGGCTCATCATTGCGCCCGCGCGACTGGCGATGGTTCCCAGCGGCAGATCCGGCCACAGGTGCATGCCAAACACGGCCTCCACATTGTACTTTTCGAACACGCCGCTCTTGCAGATGTCCCGCGCGCCGCCGGTGGTTTCCTCGGCGGGCTGGAAGATCAGCAGCACGTTGCGGTCCACGCGCGCATCCTGCATCCGCCGCGCCAGCTCCAGCAGCATGGCCATGTGGCCGTCGTGGCCGCAGGCGTGCATCTGGCCCGGAAGCTGGGAGGCGTAGGGCAGAAAGCTGCGCTCGTGCACGGGCAGGCCGTCGCAGCCGCAGCGAAAGGCAATGGCGCTGTCGCTTTCGTTGTCAAAGAAGGCGCACAGCGAATTCGGGATCGGCGCAAACACCCGGCAGCGCAGGCCCTTCAGCGCGTCGCGCAGGTAGGCCATGGTGCGATCCAGCTCCCGATCCAGCTCCGGAATCCGGTGCAGCGCGCGTCGGTCGGTAATGATCTGTTTCATGGAAAAGATGCTCCCCATCGAGATTTTCCACAATCATTGTAAGCCCGGATGCGGAAAAAGTCAATGCGTGGCGGGGAAAGTTGACCGTTTCAGCGCACGCCGCAGCGCCGGTACAGGCGGGTGGAGACGGGTATGGAGATCGCGTTGGCCGCCACCGCCAGCGCGGGTGCGAGGAGCACGAGGAAGCTGGAAGCATGCTCGTTCAGATCGAAGGCGGTTGCGTTGGTGAACAGCGTTACGCCCACCACGCCCAGAACGATGGCCACGATGAAGGTCATGCGCCCGCGCTCCACGCCGAAGCGATACAGGAAGGGCAGCGACAGCGCCAGCAGGATCAGCGACGCCGACGCGCTGACCACCAGCGTCAGCAGCATCGCAGCAAGCTCCGCCTGTGCGCCGCGGATCAGCAGCACGGCGAACTGGGCGACGGCGGCGATCAGCGTCGCGCCGAGCACGCTCAGCCAGCCCAGGATGTACTTGCACAGCACCAGCTGCACGTCGCTGTAGGGAAGCATGGCGGCCAGCCGGTTCCATTTGGAGCGCTCGTCGTAGGCCATGGCGCTGAAGGGCAGCATGGCGCAGTAGACCAGCGCGAAGGTAATCAGGTTGTATCCCGGAATCACCGCGAAGATCAGGATCATCAGCAGAAACAGCTTCAGCTGCTTCATCAGCGTCACAGCGTCCTTGTACAGCAGTCCCTTCATTTCGCATCCGCTCCCTTCACGAAGAACAGTATGATCTCCTCCAGCGTGGCCCGCTCCGGCGTCAGCGCCTCGTTCACCAACTCCCGGTGCACCAGCACCTCCACGCCGTAGGGGTTCTCCCGAACGCTCACCACGGCCTCCGGCGGCACCGCCTCGAAGTCCGCTCTGGACAGCTTCAGCAGCGCGTACACCTCCATCAGCCGGTCCTTCTCCTCGCAGAACAGCATGCGCCCCTTGTGCACGAAGGCGATGCTGTCGCAGATCTTCTCCAGGTCGCTGACGATGTGGGAGGAGATCAGAATCGAGTGGTTCTCCTCCCGGGTGAAGTCGTTCAGAATGTCCAGCATTTCGTCCCGGGCCATGGGGTCCAGGCCCCCGGTGGCCTCGTCCAGAATCAGTAGATTGGCCCCGTGGGACAGCGCCACCGCGATGGCCAGCTTCATGCGCATGCCCCGGGAGTAGTCCTTGAAGGATTTCCTTTCCGGCAGGTCAAAGCGCGCCAGATACTCCCGGTACAGCGAAGCGTCCCAGTTCGCGTAGCAGCTCTGCATCATCTTTCCCACGTCCATCGCCGTCAGCAGCTCCGGGAAGTGGGCCTCGTCCAGCACCACGCCGATCTCCTGCTTTGTCCGGATGAAGCCGGGATCCGTGGGATCCATTCCCAGAACCCGCACCTTGCCGTCGTCGCGGCGCACCGCGTTCATCAGCAGGTTGATGATCGTGCTCTTGCCTGCACCGTTTTCGCCCACCAGGCCCAGCACGCAGCCGCTGGGCAGCGTGAAATTCACGTCCTCCAGAGAAAAGCCCGGGTAGCGCTTGCACAGCCCGCGCACTTCAATCGCATTTTCCATCTTCTTTTTCTTCCTCCTCAATTGTGCGCAGCATTTCCACCAATTCTTCGGTGGAAACGCCGCAGGAATGCGCCAGCTCCAGCGCCTGTTTCAGATGCTCCTCGATGCGCCGCAGGCCGTCCTCGCGCACGAGAGCGCTGTCCAGCGGGGCCACGTAGCAGCCCTTGCCCGCCACCGTGTGAATGTAGCCGTCCCGTTCCAGCTCGTCGTAGGCGCGCTTGGTGGTGATCACGCTGATGCGCAGGTCCTTCGCCAGCGCGCGGATCGAGGGCAGCGCTTCGCCCTCCTTCAATTCGCCGCTGAGGATCGATTTGCGAATCTGCTGGCGCAGCTGCTCGTAAATCGGCCGCGCATCCGCGTTGCTGATGCGTATGTCCATGGAGATCTCCCTTCAGAATAACTGTATATATACGATATAAACAGTATAGACGCATATGGGCCGCTTGTCAAGGGGGATCGGCGAAAAAAGTATGCGATTTTTGGGTGGGAGAAAATTTTCGGAAAAAGATGGCATGCGAAACTTTGCTGGAGCGCTTGACATTCGTAGCGGCAGCGCATATAATTGAACTGTCGGCGGCGGTGGCCGCTTGAAAGGGAAAGCATCCTGGGGTGTGCGCCGGTCTGTGTTTTTACCCACAGATTCATAAAAGGATTCCGGGTCGATATGCAGATGCCAGGCCCCCGATTTTGTTAGGGGAAGGCAGTAAGCAGTCGCAGGTCTCCGCCCTGCCGGAGCGGCGGGTGAAAAAGCAGAGATTGACGGCACTCTTGGGATCTTATGAGCATCTACGGATGCTCATTTTTGTTGCGCTCCTTCGGATATTTCTCTGAAAACTGAATATATAAAGCGTAGCTTCGATAAGGAGGAACGCGCATGCCTGCATTTTCCCTTCGCCAGGGCGGGGCCGACCGGCGCATTGCCCGCATTGAGCTCAGCCGCATCGCAGCCAGTCCCTATCAGCCGCGCCGGAGCATCGACGAGGCCTCCATTCAGGAGCTGGCGGAGTCCATCCGGCGCTTCGGCCTGCTCACGCCGCTGCTGGTGCGGCGCTGCACCGTGGGCGAGTATGAACTGATCGCGGGCGAGCGCAGGCTGCGGGCGCTGAAGGAGCTGGGCTGGACGCATGCGGACGCCATCGTGCTCAGCGCCTACGACCGGGACTGCGCGCTCATCGGCCTGATCGAGAACCTGGAGCGGGAGGATCTGCACTACCTGGACGAGGCGGAGGCCTGCCGGCGCATTCTGCATGAGCACGGCCTGACCCAGGAGGAGCTGGCCTCTGTGCTCTCCATGAGTCCATCCGCCCTGGCGAACCGGCTGCGGCTGCTGCGGCTGAGCGTGGAGACCCGCGCCTTTCTCCGGGAGAGCGGCCTGTCCGAGCGCCACGCGCGGGCGTTGCTAAAGCTGGAGGACGGGCAGGAGCAATTGGAATTTGCACGCCTCGCCGTGAAATCGAAGTGGAGCGTGCGCCAGCTGGAGGGTCAGATCGCCCACAACGCAAACGCCGCGCGCACCGCGCGCCCCGAGCTGCGGCTGATCCGGGACAACCGGCTCGTCATCAATGCCCTCAACGACACCGTGCGCCAGCTCAAGCGCATCGGCGTGCACGCCAGCAGCCGCGTGGAGGCCCACGGCGATTCCTACGACGTGATCATCACCGTGCGCCGTCCCTACGATGCGGAAAACTGAATCCAAGCTCGCCGGTCATTTCCGATCGGCGATATTTAATTTTTGAATTACGGATAATATTTATTGACAAACGATAAATTACGTGCTATACTTGCGGCAATAGATTGAAAGGGAGAGATTGTATATGTGGAACGCCCGAAAGTCGATCCAGCTCTCGCTGGCACTGGTGGATCTGTGCGCACTGGTCGCGCTGGTCAGCGCCTTTGCGATGCCGACCATCGCGGCGTGGCACGCGGCAAGCTTTGGCCGCGCGGAGGCCCGGCAGCTGAGCATCGCGTTCTACTGCTGCCTGCCCTTTGCGCTGCTTGCGCTGGGCGCGCTGCACCGTCTGCTGCGGAATCTTTTGAAGGAGCTGCTGTTCATCGCCCAGAACGTGACCCTGCTGCGCGTGTTGTCCTGGTGCTGCTTTGCGGTGGCGCTGGTGACGCTGGTCGCAGGCTGCTTCTACCAGCCCTTCCTGCTGATCTGCGCGGCTGCGGCCTTCATGGGACTGATCCTGCGGGTCGTCAAGAACGTGTTCTGCTCCGCCATTGAGCTGAAGGCGGAGAACGACATGACGATATGAGGTGCGCGCCATGGCAATCATCATCAACATCGACGTCATGATGGCGAAGCGCAAGATGTCCGCGGGCGAGCTGGCCGATCGCGTGGGCATCACCCCCGCGAACCTGTCCATTCTGAAGAACAACAAGGCCAAGGCGGTGCGCTTCACCACGCTGGAGGCCCTGTGCAGGGCGCTGAACTGCCAGCCCGGCGACCTGATGGAATACCGCCCCGACGAATCCGACTGATCCATTCCAACAGCTGAAAACCGACAGGCGCGGCCCAATGTGGGCGGGGTCCGGGCGTTCTGTACCCTTGCGCGCGAAAATCCGATGGGCGCGGCCCGATGTGGGCGGCGCTGGCGACAGCCATGCCCTTTTGAACGAACCTACCATCCGGAGGTGGAACCATGACGCAAATCAACAATCCGACGACGCCCGCGGTTCCGGGCGAATTCGACAATCCGAGCCTGCGGGTGCGCCTGCGCCAGACTCCGACGCTGCCCTGGAGCGCCCGCGACGGGATCTTTCTGGCCGCAGCGGTGGCGCTGGGCCTGCTCATCGTGGACTGGGCGCTGTGCGGCGGCTTCAACCTGGGCTTCACGCTCTGTTATGCCCTGCTGCTGATCTGGACGCTGGCCTATCGGGGGCGATCCGGCGTGCACGTGCGGCCCATCGGCGTCTTCTGTGGCGCGGCCTCGCTAGCGGGCGCGGCTCTGTTCGCCTGGACGGCGGACGATGTGCTCTGCTTTCTGTGGCTGTGGATGATCGCGCTGCTGTTCTGCGTCTTCGCCGCGACGATCTACGGCGTGGAGCTGGGCGGCGGCGTCCGCCTGATCACCGACGCGCTGCGCACCATCCTGCCCGCATGCTTCCGCAACATCCACCGGCCCTTCCTGTCCGTGGCTGCCTCGGGGAACGCGCGCGGCGGTCGGGTGTTCCGGCAGGTGCTGCTGGGACTGCTGCTGGCAGCGCCGGTGCTGGCCGTGGTGCTGCCGCTGCTGATCGGCTCCGACGCGGCCTTCGAGGGCCTGATGCGCAGCCTGGTGGGGAACCTGGGCGATGCGCCCTACCGGCTGATCCTGGGCCTGATCCTGGCGGTGCTGATCTTCTCGCTGGGCTTTGCGCTGCGCAAGGGGCTGGTGAAAGCGCGCGTCCGGGAGGAGAGGGAGGCCCGGGGCGTCCTGGGCGCGGCTGCGGCGGTCACGCTGCTGGGGGCGCTATTGCTGGTGTACGCCGCCTACCTGCTCTCCCAGCTGGCCTACTTCTTCAGCGCCTTCTCCGGCATCCTGCCCGTGGGCTACGTGTTCACCGCTGCGGAGTATGCCCGGCGGGGCTTCTTCGAGCTGTGCGCCGTGTGCGCGGTGAACCTGCTGGTGGTGTGCATCCTGCCGAGGCTTACCCGCCGGGAGGAGGGCGTTCCGACGGCGGTGAAGGCGCTGTGCGCGCTGGTGTGCGTTTTCTGCATGATCTTCGCCGCAGTGGCCTTCTCCAAGATGTTCCTCTACGTGCAGCGCTTCGGCCTGACCCGGCTGCGTCTGCTGACCTCCGCGTTCATGGCGCTGCTGGTGTGCGTGCTGCTGATCGCGTTGGTGCAGCTGTTTGTGCAGCGCCTGCCCGCCGCACAGCTGGTGCTGGTGCTGGCCTGCGTGCTGGGTCTGGCGCTGGGCTATGCGAGGCCGGACGCATGGATCGCCCGCTACAATGTGGAGCGCTACCATGAAGGCACGCTTGCGGAGCTCGACGTGGAGTATCTGGGCGGACTGTCCGCCGACGCGCTGCCCGAGCTGATCTCCCTGTTGGACAGCCCGGACAGGGAAGTGCGCTCGGCTGCGGCGAGAGCGCTCAATTGGAAGTGCGAGATCTACCTGACCGCCGACCTGCAAGCGGCTCCAAGCGGCCTTCGCGCATGGAACCGCAGCCGCAATGCCGCCCGGACGCTGCTTGCGGAGAATTCCCCGCGCATCTCGGCGCTCCTGGAGGGGAGTCCGGAGCGCTGAGATGCAATTTTGCCAACAGAAATCCTCCCCCTTCTGCATGGAAAGGGGAGGATGCGCATTTTTGGGAACTTACAGGCGGCACTCCAGCTTGGCCAGCGCGTCCACCACGTAGTTGTACACGAAGTCCACGGCCTCGTCCACGGGCTTCTTCTCCTGCATGGACTTGTCGCGGGCGGAGATTTCGATGGTGCCGTTCTTCAGACCCTTGGGGCTGACGACCACGCGCACCGGCACGCCGAACAGGTCCGCGTCGGAGAACATCACGCCGGCGCTGACGGAGCGGTCGTCCCAGAGCACCTCCACGCCGCGCTTGGTCAGCTCGTCATAGATGCGCTTCGAGGTGGCGGCGACCTCCTCGTTGTCAGAGCGCAGGGAGCAGATCTGCACGTGCCAGGGGGCGATGGAGATGGGCCAGATCGGGCCGTAGTCGTCGCGGTGCGCCTCGCACACGGAGGCCGCCAGACGGCCCACTCCGATGCCGTAGCAGCCCATGATGGGGTTCTTCATCGTGCCGTCCGCGTCCACATAGGTCATGCCCATGCTCTCGGTGTACTTGGTGCCCAGCTGGAAGATGTTGCCCACCTCGATGCCGCGGGAGGTGTAGATGCTCTTCTTGCCGCAGACCGGGCAGATGCCGCCGTCGTAGGCCTTGGCCACGTCCACGTACTCCACATCGCCCATCTCGCGGGGGATGTTGAAGCCGACGTAGTGCATGTCCGCCTCATTCGCGCCGGTGGCGACCCAGTTGATGCCCTTGAGCGATGCGTCGTAGACCACGCGCACGCCCTCCGGCAGGCCCTTGGGGCCGATGAATCCGGCGTTCAGACCGCACTCGGCGGTGATCTCGGCGGGGTGAATCTCCGCCTTCAGGTAGTTGCGCAGCTTGGTCTCGTTGATGTCCAGATCGCCGCGCAGGAAGGCCACGACGTACTTGTCGGTCAGGTTCTCCTGATACACCACGGCCTTGCAGGTGGCGGTGGCAGGGATCTTCAAAAAGGCGCACAGATCCTCGATGGTCTTGACGCCCGGGGTGGGCACCTTCTGAAGGTCGGCCACCTCGCCTGCGTCGCCGTGGACGATGCAGGGCGCGGCCTCCATGTTGGCGCGGTAGTCGCACTCGCGGCAGAGCACGATGGTGTCCTCGCCGACGGGGGTCAGCAGCATGTACTCGTGGGAGACCTTGCCGCCCATCATGCCGCTGTCGGAGGCGACCGCCACGACCTCGGGCACGCCTGCGCGGGCGTAGATGCGGTTGTAGGCCTCATAGCACTCCATGTAGTACTTCTCCAGATCCTCCTGGGAGGTGTGGAAGGAGTAGGCGTCCTTCATGGTGAACTCGCGCACGCGGATCAGGCCGCCGCGGCAGCGGGGCTCATCGCGGAACTTGGTCTGAATCTGGTAGATCATGAAGGGATACTGGGTGTAGGAATCCGCCACGTCGCGCACGAAGTGCACGGAGGCCTCCTCGTGGGTCATGCCCAGCACCATGTCGGAGCCGGAGCGATCCTGGAAGCGCAGCAGCTCGCTGCCGATGGAGTCGAAGCGTCCGGACTCCTTCCACAGGCTTGCGGGCATGGCCACCGGGAACAGCACCTCCTGACCGCCGATGCGGTCCATTTCCTCGCGGATGATGCGCTCGATCTTGGTGGTGATGCGCTTGGTGACGGGGAACAGGGTGAAGATGCCGTTGCCCACGGGCTTGATGTAGCCGCCGCGCATCATCAGCGCCTGGCTGGCGATCTGGCAGTCCGCGGGGGTTTCCTTGTAGCGCTTGGAGACGAGATTTCTGACCAGCATGCTTGTGTTTCCTCCTCAAATTCTATGGGCAATCCCGCACAACTCGCCGGCGACGCTGGCGGCGTCTTTTCCGCCATCTGCTGCTTGCAGATTTCTTGATTTACATCCAGTAAATCTTCAAAATCTGCAATTACATCTGACAAAAAATTCACTCGCCATCGTACCAACTCGTTTGTGTGGTATTGCCTATGCTCTGGTGGACGACCAAAAGAAAACACCCCTGCCGGTTCGCAGGGGCGAAGCATTTCTTCGCGGTACCACCTTGCTTGGTGCTCTTGCGCCCTGTAACGGGAGCGCCCGGCGGAGTTTCACAGGATCTGCCTGCGGGTTCCTCCGCGAACTCGGGAGTCCGGAGCCGATCCCTCCCCGCCGCGCGGCTCGCAGCCGTGTCCGCGCTCTCTTTGGACGGTTTCGGGGGCTTTCTCCTTCAGCGTTCCCCTTCATTATAGCAGAACGCCGCGCAAATGCAAGTGAAATTTCGGTTGCGGGAGCGTTTCAGGACCGACAAATGTGGTAAAATAGGCTTGGGAGGAAGGATATCCCGCAAGTGAAAGAGAAAGGCGGAGCGCAGTATGAAAGAATATGAAGTCCTGGTTCAGACGATCAACCCCTGCGGCGGCGAGGCCCACGACAAGAAGGAGTTTCTCGAGGTCGAGGCCGAGAGCCCGGAGGCCTACGTGAAGGCGAACGCGGCCTATCCCATCATGGACAGCGTGGTCAAGTCCGACGGCGACGTGGTGATCACCACCGGCGACGGCAAGGGCAACTTCGTGAAGTACATTTTCACGGAGTGAGGGGCGGCTTCGCGGCTGAAAACAGGATTCACAGCAGAAAAAACGAGAGTCTGTGCATTTTGCACAGGCCCTCGTCATTTTTGGCGCTTACGCTTCGGGAGCGACTGCCTTGACCTTCTTCAGATTGACGAAGCGGGGCAGACCATTGACCTTGGTCAGCTGGGTTTCGCCCTGGATCAGCGGCAGGCAGTAGTCGATGAAGCCCTGGTTCAGGCCGTCGCCGGTATCGTTGATCCACTCGAGGGGAACCTTCTTCTCGGTGTTGGCCACGATGGTGAGGTCGAACAGCTTGGTGTTGCAGGTGTACTTACCGTTCTCGCGGGTGCACTCGAAGCCGACCATCTTGTCGGTGACGCCTGCGACCGCGTTCTCAACGGCGGCCTTGCCGGAGGCGAAGGACTCGTCGATGTCGGTCTGGGAGGCGCAGTGCGCCGCGCAGCGCTGCAGCAGGGAAAGCTCGATGCCGCGTACCTTTGCGCCGGTCTGCTCTTTGATGTAGTTGGCCAGGTAGGCAGCCAGACCGCCCAACTGGGTGTGGCCGAAGGCGTCCTTCGCGGCGTTCTTGTTGGCGTACTCGGCGATGAAGGTGCCGTCCTTGTCATGGATGCCCTCGGACACCACGACCAGGCACTTCTTCTTCGCGGCGTAGATCTCCTTGACCTTGGCGGTGAACTTGTCCATGTCGAAGTCGATCTCCGGCAGGTAGATCAGGTCGGCGCCCTGACCGCAGGCGTTGGCCAGTGCGGCGGCGGCGGTCAGCCAGCCGGCGTGACGGCCCATGCACTCGATGATGGTGATCATGCCGGTGTCGTACACGGTGGAATCGCGGTATACTTCCATGACGGAGGTGGCGATGAACTTGGCTGCGGACGCGAAGCCGGGGCAGTGGTCGGTGCCGGCCAGGTCGTTGTCGATGGTCTTGGGGATGCCCATGCAGCGGACCTCATAGCCGTTGCGCAGCATGAACTTGGAGATCTTGTTGCAGGTGTCCATGGAGTCGTTGCCGCCGTTGTAGAAGAAGTAGCGGATGTTGTACTTCTTGAACATCTCCAGGATCTTGATGTAGTCGGTCTCGTCCACATCGGGGTCGGCCAGCTTGTAGCGGCAGGAGCCCAGCGCGGAGGAGGGAGTGTACTTCATCAGGGCCAGCTCGTCCGGATCTTCCTTGCCCATGTCGATGAGGTTGTCGTTCAGCAGGCCGACGATGCCGTTGCACATGCCGTAGACGTTGGTGATTTCTTCGCACTCCAGGGCGGTCTTGATCGCGCCGTAGGCGGAGGCATTGATGACAGAGCTGGGGCCGCCGGACTGGCCGATGACCGCTGCGCCGATGAGCTTGCTCATTGGTATCATTCCTTTCAAATAATCAGCTGGATCGGCATAGGAAACAAACCCTATGCACTCACGATCAATCTAGCACAAATCGCGACCTTTGTCAACGTAAGTGGGTTAATTCTGTGCTCACAGCCTGCGCAGGCTGTCCCGCTGCTCTGCGGTCAGAATTGCGTCCCCGGCCTCGCGCAGGGCCTCGATGTGCTCCATTCTGCTCACGCCCGCGATGGGGAAGGTGGGGAAGGGCTGGCTTGTGAGCCAGGCCAGGGCGAGGGTGTTGATCGAGTAGCCGGTCTGTGCGGACAGCGCGCGGCAGCGATCGAACACCGCAAGGTTCTCTTCGCAGAGATAGCGCCTGCGGGCCTTGTCGGGCAGGATTGCCTCGCCACCTTGATCCATCTTTGACAGAAAGCCCTTCGCCTGGGAGGAGAAGCACACGCAGGGCAGGTTTTCCCTGACGTGCATGGCGTAGGTTTCGCTGTCCATCTGGCAGAGGGTGTCGTCTTCCACCACCACCTGCCGCGCCAGACTGAACTGGGGCTGGTTGGCATACAGCTTTACAAGGCCGTGGCGCGCGGCGCTGGCGTTTGCCTCGACGATGCGCGCTGTGCTCCAGTTGGACACGCCCACATAGCGGGTCATGCCCTGCTCCGTAAGCGCGGTCAGGCTTTCCAGGATGTCCTCCACCGGGCGGCTGGGATCGTCCCGGTGCAGCCAGTAGATATCCACGCAGTCCGTGCGCAGGTTGTCCAGACTGCGGCGCATGTCGTCCAGAATCTCGCCCTGGCTCAGACGACCGGTGTGCATGTCGGAAGGATCCGGGTGTCCGCCCTTCGTGCCCAGCACGATCCTTTCCCGGCAGCGGCGATCCTCCATCCAGCGGCCGATCACCTGCTCGCTGCCGCCCTGAATTTTCCGGGCGAAGTCGCCGTAGATGCGGGCGGTGTCGATGAAGTTGCCGCCGATCTCCACGTAGGCGTCCATGAACTCCCGGGCGCGGCTTTCCTCAATCCTTCCGCCGAAATCCATCGTTCCCAGCGCGATGACGGACGTCTCGCGACCGCAAAATTCCGCGTAACGCATGCCAATTCTCCCCTCGGATTTTTTCTTTCATTATAGCAGGCTCAATGCAAAAATACAACGATTGCCGTCGAATCTTGGCGAAATTGTGCGTCGATTGCGCCCGAAAAAACGCGCAATGCATAGATTGTGCGAAAATACAGACGAATATACCATGTATATATACATTTATTTCAAAAGTTTCATGCAGGAATTGCGCATAAATTGTCGTATATTCTGATGCATATACAACAAATATTCTGCATATACAATGATGTATTCAACCAAAGAGGGGGGTTCAGCTTGAATTCCATGAAGGTGAAGCTGGCAGAATGGTGGAAAAAACTGCGCGGAGTACCGATCAAGTACGTGCTTCTCGGTGGGGTGATCGCGCTGGCCATCGCCCTGTGCATAAGCATCTATATGCGCGCGAATATTCAGAAGCGGTATTCAAATGCGCGATCTCAGATTCAGGAGCAGACCTATCAGGGCATGATCGCTATGACGGAGCTGTTCGCCCGCGTGGACGATCCCTCGGTGGACGTGCAGCACAAGCTGATTCCCAGCCTGAAGGCGGAATACGCCGCCGTGGATGCGCTCAACACCGCCCTCATTGACGGCTTCGGCGCCTCCAGCGCGGTGCTCAGCGGCGAACAGACCGCCGCTTTCGAGGCGGCCTTTGCGGAATACGCCAGCGCCTATCGCGAGGGCAGGGCCACCGGACTTGCGCAGGACGACATGGCCGCCTGCATCGCCGGCGTTCAGCTGATGATCGACGAGCGCTATGCGCCGGAGGTGGAGGAGACGGAGCCGGTGCTGGTTATCGGCGCAACTGCAACACCTCAGAGTTAAGCGGCAGCAGCGCCGGCGGCTTTCGTAAAGAACGGTTGTAGATTCGTGCCGGCGCCTATATCAAGCCCACCCAAAGGCGGGATGGGCGGCTTTGGAATCGGCAAATGCGACCCATGCGGGATTCTGCTGCGGCCGGAAAGCACGCTTTCCGGCCGCATTTTTGATGTGGATCAGCTGACGCTGGTCATGGTGCAGCCGCAGCGCGGGCACAGCGAGCCCTGTCCGGAGAGACAGGTGGTGCCGCAGTGAGAGCAGGTGGAGGCCGTCGCGGCCTTGCCGCCGCTTGCGCAGGGGGCGCAGGCGTAGCTGCCGCCGGTGGCCGCCGTGGCCGTCGCGCCGTTGGAGCTGCCGTGGTTTGCGCCGCCCACCTCCTCAAAGGCGCAGGAGGACTGGGGGAACAAGGGCAAAGAGAAGAACTCGTCGCAGACGTTCTCCGCAAATTCCTCGCAGGGGGGCGCCTCGCAGAAGCCGTATGTGGGAACCATGATGTCCACCTCGGCGAGCACCTTCAGAACGATGGTGACGCAGATGGTGATCTCGAAGGTGCAGTTACCGATGTAAGTGCCGGACACGCAAATCGCGCTCACAAGGCTCTCGAGGGTGAAGGGGATGATGGAGTCCTCCGGGATGCACAGCAGCACGTCGCGGTCGACGCAGATGCTGGTCTGGCCCATCCACTCCTGGCAGCGCTGGTCCACGAAGAGTACGTCCACGGGAACCTCCACAGAGCAGCGCACCCGGGCGAACTGGGGCCGGTCGCACATGCGCTCGATGTTCAGGTTGGAGATGGTGCCCTTGGTGGTGGAGCTGCGGCAGCTCTCGAAGGTCCACGCGCCGCAGGGCTGGGGCAGCGGGCAGGGGCTGTTTTCGGCGTTCTCCACGGCCTCCGCGTGGCTGATTCCGGCGTTGCAGCTGGAGCAGGAGCAGGTGCACACGTTCTCATGGCAGCTGCAGCGGCAGCCGCTGGTGTTGACGTTGCAGTTGCAGCCGCAGCTGTTGGGAAGCACGGGCACGATGTTCTCGATGACGACGCGCTGGTTATCCAGCTGCTGCTGGCTCAGGCAGGAGTCGTAGACGTTCTTGACCTGAATGCACACCTTCTTGTTCAGGCCGTTGAGTATGTTGCCGCTCACGTTGCCGGGACAGGCTTCCGAATTGCAGTTCTTGTAGCTGTAAAACGACATGTTCATACCTCCTCGGGTCAGAGTGTGGGCTCCGTGCCCACGCTGCATACTATGACCCCGGGGAAAAAGGGTGCGCGGCGGGTTTTTCGTCGCGCACCCTGCGATGCAACTTTTGGGGAATGGGCTTCTTTGCATCAATGGAAGCGGGCGACCCCGCAGGCCGCCCCAGCGCACGTCGTTCCTTCAAATGTTCAATCCGGAGAACCGTCCGAATTGCGCAGCTCGCTGTACTTTCTGCGGGTCGCCTCGCCGCCGCGCAGGTGCCGCTCCTGAAGATTCCTCTGAAGCACCGCGTCCACACGCCTGCTCAGATCGGCGTCCATCTTCGGCAGGCGCTCGCGCATGTCCTTGTGGATGGTGGTCTTGCTCACGCCGAAGCTACCCGCGCAGGCGCGCACCGTGGCTCCGGTCTCTAGGATGTGTTCCGCCGCCTGCATCACCCGCAGGCGTACATCTTCCCTCACATGCCCTCCCCCCTCGCTCGGTTCAGGCTATGCGCGTTGGTTTTCCACCATGCGGGTGCTAATTCCCGGCGGGAGGACATAGAATCGCAGGCAGGAAGGATGTGAGGGTATGGCCAAATCATTGCCACCCAGGGGAGAAGTGCTCTTCGAGGGCGTGACTGTGAACGAATTTGCCACCGCCGCCAATTTTGCGGCCTACAAAAACCAGGGGATCGGCGCGGCGGTGCTGCGGGCCACCGCCGGGGACGACTACACCGACGCGCGGCTGAATCAGCTGGTGGAGAACGCGCGGGAAAACGAGCTGCGCATCGGCTTCTACCACTACCTCACCGCAGAGGACGAGGCCGGAGCGCGGGAGCAGGCCCAGCGCTTCGTGCAGGCGATCTCCGGCTACGATTACGCGCTGCGCCCGGCGATGCTGTTCGAGACGCTGAACGGCCTGAGCATCGACGCGGCCAACCGCATCGCTATGGCCTTTCTTCAGGCAGTGGAGAGCGCCACGGGGGTCGCTCCGGCGGTCTACACCGACGCGCAGAGCGCCAACCTGCTCTGGAACCGCAGCATTGCCGAGAGCTATCCGCTGTGGGTGATCGACGAGAGCGACGCGGAGAATCCCCAAGCGGGCAATTCACCCTGGAAGGGCTGGGTGGGCTGGCAGTACAGGACGGATTTGGAGGATCCCAACTGCCCCTGCGCCAGCGTGCCGGTGAGCCGCTTCACCTCGGGCATGCTGAAGGCGGAGATCGTGCTGCCTGCGCCGCCGGAGGAGGAACCCGCGCGCACCAAGCTGATCTGCATCAACGTGGCCTACGGCGATACCCTCAGCGGCATCGCGCGGCTGTTCCGCACCAGCGTGGACTCCATCGTGAAGATCAACGACATCCAGAACCCCGACCTGATCCTGCCCGGACAGCGGCTGTACCTCCGGGTGGACGCTTCAGTGCCCTACCCCTGCTGCGACAGCTACACCGTGCGCAAGGGCGACAGCCTATCCGCCATCGCCCAACGCTTCGATCTGAACTGGCGGCGGATCGCCTCCATCAACCAGATCTCCAACCCCAACCTGATCTTCCCGGGCCAGGTGCTTAAGCTGGGCGTGTGCGACTGAGCGGTTTACAGGCGGGGGGATTTCTGCTACAATAGAGCTGCCGGAGCGGATTGGAAAAACACGGTCCGGTAGGTAGTCCGGACGTGGCGGCTTGCCGCCATCAGTAACCCTCCCTCCTGTGGGGTCGTCCACCGATCCGAATCAAACCGCCGGCACACAGGAGGAATGCAGTATGTCGGTCACCATTCTGGTCTATTTCGACGATCCCTTTTACGCGATACTGGTGGAGCGCCGCGAGAACGGCCGGCTCAGCGTCGCCCGGCAGGTGGTCGGGCCGGAGCCCAGCGAGATCGAGGTGCTTCAGTGGGTGCAGAGGGAGTTCCCTCATTTGCGCTACTCGCCCGCCGTGGAGGATGCCCCGCGCAGCCCCATGGCGGTCAACCCCAAGCGCCGCCAGCGCCAGGCCGCCCGGGAGACCGGCGGCAGCGTGGGCACGCGCTCCCAGCAGGCCCTGCAGCTGGATCGGGAGCTGCGCGCCGCGCAGCGCAAGTCCGACCGCAGGGAGCGCGCGGAGGAGGAAGCGGAGCGCAGGTTCCAGCTTCGTCAGGAGAAGAGGAAGGCCAGACACCGCGGCCACTGACCGCAAACGCCGACCCCGGAGCGCCCTGCGATCCGGAGCCTGAGACGCGGACGTTGCGCCTCAAAAGCCGACCCCGGAGCGCAGGGCGCTCCGGGGCATTCCTTTTTGGAAGACAGAAGGGGCTGTCTCAAAACAAAAATGTAGGGCGGGGCGCCCACACCCCGCCGTTCGCGTATTCATTTCTTGTGCTCCAATCGCAGGTGCAGCACCATGGCGGGGAGGGTAATCAGGCAGATGCCCACGCCGGAGATCAGGAACCAGCGGTGCACGCCGATCTGCTCGGCGATGGGGGTACAGACGGCCAGGCCCAGCGGCAGCGCGATGGAGGACATCAGCGCAGTGAGGGCGAAGGCGCGGCCCATCTTCTCGCCGGGGATGGTGGCCTGCATGTAGGCGACCAGCGGCACGTTGTGCACATTGCAGAACGCGCCCAGCAGCGCGCAGGCGAGGGTGAACACGTACCAGGCCCACATCTGCGGCGGCAGAATTCCGCAGACCGCGCAGGCTGCACCCATGCCCAGCATGCCCAGATAGGCGGCCCACAGCGGACGGCGGGGCTTGATCACGCTGCCCATCAGGAAGGCGGCGACCATCATGCCCAGGGCGTAGGCGATCTCCACGGCGCTGCCGTGCCAGGCGGAGGCGTGGAAGTAGTCGCTGGTCATCAGCGGGTAGAAGGAGGCCATGGGCAGGATGAAGATCATACTCAGCGTCTCCGCGGCGATCATCAGCCCCAGCTTTCGATCCTCCCGGAACACCGTCAGGCCCTCGCGCAGCTCGTGCAGGGAGCTGCGCTTTTCATGCGGAACGTGTCGCATTGGGGGGATGGACACCGCCGCCAACAGGGAGCTTGCCAGCACCGCGCCGATGAGGTCGGTCAGCAGCACCACCGGCAGCGGGAATGCCGCGTACAGCACCGCGCCCAGCGCGGGCCCCAGCAGGAAGGAGCCGGAGCTCATCATCTGGTTCCAGCCGCCCACCCGCATCAGCTCGTCCTCGGGCACGAACTGGGGGATGAGCGCCTGTATGGCGGGTTGCTGAAAGGTATTGCCCACGCTGCGCAGAAACAGAATCAGCAGCGCCGTCCACACCGGCAGCTCGAAGCGCCACAGCAGCAGCGCGAATGCCGCCGCCACCGCGCCGATGAACAGGTCCGACGCGATACAGATGGCCTTGCGGGAGTAGCGGTCGGCCGCGATGCCCGCCATCGGACTCAAGACCGCCGCAGGCAGGAAGGCCACGATGCCGGACAGGCCCATCAGCGTCACTGAGGCCGTCTCGCTGGCGATCCACCAGATCAGCGCAAACTGCACCGCAGAGCTGCCGATCAGCGAGGCCATCTGCCCCGCCGCGATGGTGAAGAACTTCCGCTTCCAGTTTTGTTTCATATCAGATACGCTCCGGATTTTGATGTGTGGCTCAGCTGCCAAACTCCAGCAGATAGATGCGCGGCGACGCGCCGACGCGCAGGGGTAGGCGGCTCACTCCGATTCCATTGCCCACCAGCAGCTGCATGCCGCCAAAGCGGTGCAGGTCGCGGATCGCCAGGTGGCGGAACCTGTGCTCAAAGCCAATGGAATAGGGGGTCAGGCCCAGCAGGTTGAGCTGCCCCGCGTGGGTGTGGCCGCTGAGCATCAGCTCACAGGCGCAGTCCGGCCTCGCCGGGAAGTGGGACAGCAGAATGCGGTAGTCCGCATCGACGCTGAACAGGCCTGCCGTGCGGGGAGCGCCGTACTTGTGCTCGTCGCAACCGGCAATCTCCAGTCGGTTTCCCTTCAGATGGATCTGCGTCCGGCGATTCTTCAGCAGCATCACCTTCGACGGGGCCATCATTTCAGCGAGAACCTCCGTCTCCTGGGGATCGTTGTTGCCGGGAACGGCGTACGCGCCCAGCGGGAAGTCGCAGGCGGACAGGGCCTGAAAGAAGCGCGCGCACTGCTCCGGAGTCTCGGCATAGTCGCCACCCAGCAGCAGAAGGTCGGCATGCGTACTGCGAATCCGTTCGATCAGCGCGTGCAGCTTCGCATCGCTCACGCTCGGGCGCAGGTGCACGTCGCTGACGAACAGCGCACGAACGCCGCCCATCCATGCCGGTGCGTCGTCGATGCGGACATGCTCCGTCTCCGGCAGACAAAACGCGCCGGGATGCAGCGTGCAGTCCGGCGGCGTGAGGATATGGTTCTTTGTGCGGAGGTCAGGCTTCATCCGTAATCAGGAGCGCCGCGCCGTACATTCCGGCCTGGTTGCCGAACTTGGCGGGCACGAACTGCGCGGGATGGCGCGCGTCGTTGATGGAATAGCGCCGGTAGGCGGCCACCACGCGGTCGATGAAGGGGCTGCCCAGCTTGGCCACGCCGCCGCCGTAGACGAAGTAGTCGATGTCGAAGATCTGGTTCAGGGAGTGGAACATGCGTCCGAGGTACTCCGCGCCCCGGGAGATGACCTCCAGCGCCAGCGGGTCGCCGCCGCGCAGGGCCTTGCCCACGGCCTCCATGTCAACCCCGGCTAGGGTGCCGGCGTAGTTCAGAATGGAGCTGTCCTCGCCCTCCTTGATGCGGTCGGTGGCGTACTGGGCCATGTACGCGCCGGAGGCGATGGACTGCACGCAGCCGGTGACGCCGCAGGGACAGGGATAGCCGGTAGAATCGGAGATGAACATGTGGCCGATCTCGCCCGCCATGCCGTGCACGCCGCGGTAGAGCCTGCCGTTGAGGATCAGGCCGCCGCCGATGCCGGTGGCCAGCGCGGCGTAGATCATGTTGTCCTGACCGATGCCCGCGCCCAGGCGGTGCTCCGCCAGCGCGGCCAGGTTCGCGTCGTTGTCCAGCACGATGCGCACGCCCAGGCGCTCCTCCAGCAGATCGCGCACCGGGGCGTTGGTCAGGGCGATGATGTTGCCCGTCTCCACCACGATTCCGGCCTTGTAGTCGATGTAGGAAGGAAATGCGGTGCCAACGCCCAGCAGGTGATCCACGCTGACGTCGTTGCGCTTGAGCATGCGCCGCACCAGCGCTTCGATGAAGTCCATCAGCATCGGCAGATCTGCTTCCTGATCTGTGAGCGCGCTTGAAGCGTCCAGAAGGTTCATTTCACGGTCAAACAGGCCGATTTTGGTATTGGTTGCCCCAACATCAATGCCGATTCTGAATTTTCTCATTCATTTCCCCTCCGTATGCAGGATCGAATGGATATATTATAGCCCTATGCAGGAGATTATTCAATGCAATTGATGAAAAAACCCGCACAAAAATATGCGGGAGAAAGTTAAATGTTCAGAAAACCTTCGATCAGAGCCGAGGCCTCCGCCACGGGATCGCCGCCCATGTCCAGCCAGTGGATCTCCTTGTCCCGGCGGAACCAGGTCATCTGCCGCTTGGCGAAGCGCTTGATGGCAAGGCTGAGCTGCGCGCACATCTCGTCCTCGGTTTCAAATTCGCCATTGATGTACTGGCTGATGAAGCGGTACTCCAGGCCCAGCTTGTACAGAAATTCCGTGGTCGCGCCGTTCTCCATGAGCGAACGCACCTCGTCCACCATGCCCTGCTGCATGCGGCGCTCGAGGCGCTCGTCGATGCGCGCCTTCAGCGTCTCCCGGTCCCAGGTCACGCCCAGCTTCAGACAGTCGTAGCGGGGCGCGCTGTGGGGGCGGTGGTCGTCGCCGTCGTGAATCTTCTCCAGCATGCGCATCACGCGGTTGCGGTTCTTCGCGTCCACCTCCACGTCCGGCACAAGCGCAGTGAGCATGGCGTACAGCTCCGGCGTGGACTTCTGTTCCAGCTCGTCGCGGTAGGCCAGGTCGGGCATGCGGTCGCTCATGACGTAGCCCTCGGTGACGGAGGCGATGTACAGGCCCGTACCGCCCACCAGAAAGGGAACCCTACCCCGGGCAAGGATGCCGTCGATGGCCTCGTAGGCCAGACGCTGGAAGTCGTGCATGGAAAAGAAGTCGTTGGACTTGCAGACATCGATCAGGTGATGGGGAACGCCCTGCATCTCCTCGGGCGTGATCTTGCCGCTGCCCAGGTCGTAGCCCTGAAACACCTGGCGGGAGTCGGCGGAGACGATCTCGCCGCCGTACTTGCGGGCCAGCTCCACGCCCAGACCGCTCTTGCCGGAGGCGTTGGTGCCCGCAATGACGATCAGCTTCGGTTTTTGCTTCATGTATCTGTCTCTCCTTCGGATGTGCAGTCGTTCGGGAAGAACAGTTCCATTATAGCAGAGCCGGAGGGAAACATCAAGATGGATTCCGCCTGGATGCGGGGGATCGGGCGGCATCCTTGACAGCGTTGGAGGGGACGGTGTAGAATGCAGGTATGATACATGGAGTATCTGAGCACTGCAATTGGCCCCAGAATCGTGATTCTGTTTGGTTTGGTTCCTGAAATCATCGGAGGTGTGTGAGATGGCGCTGATCATCCGACGTTATCTGAATTACTTTGTCCACAGTAGATTGACACATTCATATTTCGAGCGTGGATATGTATCGTATTTTGACCCGATCAAGCGGGAATTCTTGCGGATCGCGCCTTCTGAAGGAGAGGTTCCTCAGGAGCAGTGGATTCCACTGCCTGTGATCAAAGAGGCGGACGCTTTTAGAAACTATCTTCGTTTGTCCGCCAACACAACGCTACTGGAAGATTATGCGTCTCTTGATGACTTGGAATTCTGTGTTCAGGTCGTGTGTGACGCAGAAAGGTATGCTTTCGAGGACGCTTTATGGGGATATGTGACCTGTTATTACAATGAGCAACTCATGAAATGGGTTGAAGATAACAAGGTACCAAACTGTAAAATCAGTGTGAAGCGGGCCATGATTGAGGTTCATTCCCGGGAGGATGCCGAAAAAGTGTTTGCCATCCAACAAGAGAAAATTCTACAGGAAGAACTCCAGGAGGAGGACTTCAAGAGGTCTCTGCGTCAGAAGGCCGCCTGTGCAGTACAATCAGATTCAGGTGGAACATGAATGAAGGTCAACATTAGGCTTTAACAGCTTGCCCTGTTAAACGGAGGCGTGCATGTGCTTGATCTGGACAATGGGGCTCCGGTTTCTTATCAGATGATGGTGGAAGGGCGGACGAGGCGGTCCAGGCATTTCGTCCGAATTCCATGGGAATCTGACGTTCTGGTCTATCAGGCATATCTCGACAAGTTGTTTTCGGAAGTTCTGGAATTAGATGATCCCTATGGGCTCAGGGATTATCCGAAATATGAGGATGCTGTGCTGGGACGAACATATTTGATGAATATGAATTCAGTGACAAAGCGCACAATTTCCTGGAGAGCATCGTGAACGGTTTGATCTATTTGAACCGAAGAGAGGGTGACGGGTAGATACCGAAGGACTTTCCGACATTTGACGAGTACAAGCGTGCGTATATGCTGCAATATGCAAAGGATTGATGCGATCAGGAAGGCTTTGACTGGTACGAGGAGTGACTATGAAGGAATGGCTGCTGCGGAATGGTCTTGAAGCGGATTTCTGATGAATTGCAGGTATTTCGCACGCCTTGATATAGCTTCAAAGCGGATTCCGGCTCGTCACAACACGCGGCGGGCTTTTCTGTTGTCTGGCGTGCTGCCAACTTCCGGAGCCGGCATTTCCCAATCCCGCTTGCAGATTTCATATTCCTGTGGTAAGCTTTCCCTTGGAAACGGGAGGAAGGAAGAGCAATGTTTACCAAGGATCGTGGGTTTTACAAGACCTTTCTGCGGCTGTGCGTGGCGCTGATGCTGGAGCAGGCCGTGATTCTGAGCGTGAATCTGGCGGACAACCTGATGCTGGGCACCTATTCCCAGGCGGCGCTGTCCGGCGTGGCGGCGGTGAACCAGATTCAGTTCGTCTATCAGCAGGTGGTGTACGCCATTGGCAACGCACTGATCGTGCTGGGCAGCCAGTACTGGGGCCAGAAGCGGCTGAAGGAGATCCGCTCCATCGCGGGCATCGGCGTGCGGCTGGAGATCGTGCTTGCGCTGATCCTGTTCACAGTGGTGAGCATCTTCCCCGAGGGTGCGCTGCGCATCTTCACCGATCAGGCCGATTACGTCGCCGAGGGCGTGGCCTATCTGAAGATCATCCGCTTCAGCTACCTGTTCTTCGCCGTGACGGCGGTGCTGTTGAGCACGATGCGCGTAGTGGAATCGGTCAAGATCGCGCTTCGGGTGTCGGTGCTGTCGCTGATTATCAACGTGAGCATCAATTACCTGCTCATCGGCGGCCATCTGGGCGCGCCGGAAATGGGCGCGCGGGGCGCTGCCATCGGCACGCTGACCGCCCGCGTGGTGGAATTTCTGGTGGTGGGAACCTACGTGCTGCGGGACAGGAAGCTCGGCCTGCGGCTGCGGAACCTGCTGGACAAGAATGCCGGTCTGGCGCGCGACTTCATCCTCGTGTCGCTGCCCACGCTGGGCTCGGCCTTCCTCTGGGGCATTGCCAACGCCCTGCAGACGGTCATTCTGGGCCACATGAACGACAGCGCCATCGCCGCCCAGTCGATCTCCAACACGGTGTTTCTGCTTTTGAAGGTCACGGCGGTGGGTGCGTCCTCGGCGGCCTCGGTGCTCATCGGCAAGACCGTGGGTGAGGGCGACATGGATCGCCTGAAGCAGTACGCCCGCACATTGCAGCTGATCTTTGTGGGCGTTGGTATCGCGCTGGGCGCGATCATGCTGGTCATCCGTATTCCGCTGCTGGGCGTGTACGCGAACACGATCTCCCGGGAGACCTACGACCTGGCCAACGCCTACATGCTGATCCAGGCGGCGGTACTGGTGGTGATGTCCTACCAGATGCCGGTGAACACGGGCATCATTCGCGGCGGCGGCGACACGCGATTCGTATTGATCCTGGACACGGTGGCCATTTGCACCTTCATTCCGCTGGCTTGGCTGGGCGGCCTGGTGTGGCACTGGCCCGCCATCGCGGTGATCATCTGCGTGAACATCGACCAGTTCCTCAAGTGCTTCCCTGCGGCCATCCGCGTCAATGGCTACAAGTGGGTGCACAAGCTCACCCGCGAGGCATAAGAACAAGAACCCCGGAGAGAACGCGCGTCTCTCCGGGGTTCTTTTACGTGGACTCATTCGTGATACATGATGATGCCGAAGGTGTTCTCGCCGCAGTGGCTGGTGATGGAGCAGCCCGCGCGCACCTCGTAGACCTCAGCGAAGGGAACCTCCTGAAGCACCAGCTCCCGCACCGTCTCCACCGCCTGCGCGGCTACGCCGGTGTGGGTGAGGAAGATGCGCCGGGGCTTCACGTCGTCCTTCGTGCGCATGCGGTCGGCGATGTACTGCCTGAGGCAGCGCTCGTAGGTGCCACGGTACTTCCTGCACACGCCCATCTTGCCGTCCTTGACCTCGATGCAGGGGCGGATGTGAAGCACGTTCGCGCCCAGCATGGCCAGCGCGGAGCAGCGGCCGCCCTTGTACAGGTAGTCCAGTCGGTCCACGATGAAGGAAACGTCCACCTTGTCCACGCGCTCACGCAGCTCCCGGGCGATTTGCTCGGGCTCTTCGCCAGCCTCGGCGCGGTCAAAGCCCTCGGCCAGCAGCATGGTGATGCCGGTGGAGAGGTTGCGGGAGTCGATGCACCACACGTTCAGGCCCTCCGCTGCGAGGCAGGCGTTCTGATGGCAGGAGGAGAACTCCGAGCTGATGTTGAAATGGATCACCGCGTCGCTGCTCTCCAGCGCGCGGGTGAAGGCCGTACGGTACTCCTCCACGTTGACTGCGGAGGTCTTGGGCAGCGCCGCGCCCGCATTGACGCGGCTGATGATCGTGTCGGGGGTCAGATCCACGCCGTCGCGGTAGAATTTGCCCTCCAGCTCCACGCTCAGCGGAAGGATCTCCACCGGGTAGCGCGCGAGGAATTCGGGGCTGACGTCGCAGGTGCTGTCGGCAGAAAAGTGAATCTTCATAGGATCCTCCTTGCGTCTATTCGAGGGCAGCCAGGCGCAGCTTTTCCACGCCGCTGGTCTGCTCCAGGGTTTGGGTCAAATCCTCCAGGGACGCGCGCATGCCGGAGACGTCCACGGAGAGCATCAGGCTCGCCTGATCGTGCACGGGCAGGCTCTGGGTCAGGGTGAGGATGTTCGCGCCGAAGCCGGAAACCCGGTTGAGCACCTTGGACAGCACGCCAGCCTCGTGGGAGAGGGTCAGCATCAGCGTGGCGGTGCGCCCCACAGCGACCTGCGAGGGCTCCATCACCTTGTCCTTGTACTTGTAGTAGGTGCTCCGGGAGATGCCTACGGCCCGGGCGGCGTCGCTCACCTGGGTGTAGGTTCCGTTTTCCAGCAGCTTGCGGGCCTCGATCACCTTGAGGAAGTAATCGGGCAGCACGGATTGATCGACGATCAGGTAGTGGTTCAGCACGCTCGGCCTCCTGAAATGCGGTTTTGTCAATATTGCCACATTTATTATATCTCTGAAACACTGTCCGCGTCAAGCGTACTTTTTCAGGAAGCCGTCCACCGCCGCCCAGTAGCGCGCGGGATCGATTAGAACACTCTCCGCATGCCCCGCGCCTTGGACGATCAGCTTCTCCTTCGGCCCCGGAATGGAATTCCATGCGCGCTCCAGCATCTCCGGCGGCACGAAATCGTCCGCACCGCCGTGGATCAGCAGCACGGGGCGCTTGCAGCGGCGCAATTGTGCGCAGCCGTCGCCGTCGCGCAGCGGAGAATAGCCCGCCAACAGGCGGCAGAGGGGGTCGGCTAGGTACAGAAGCAGCCCTGGCAGGTGGTAAAACGAACGCAGCTGGTAGAGAAATTCGTCCTTCAGGGAGACGTAGGCGCAGTCGGAGACGATGCACTTCACATTCTCCGGCAGAGGCTCCCCGGCAACGTTGAGCACCGTGGCCCCGCCCATGGACACGCCGAAGAGCACGATCCGGGGATGATCATAGCGCCGGTTCAGCTCCGCGATCCAGTCCAGCACGTCCAGGCGCTCCAGCCAACCCATGCCGAAGCTGCGCCCTTCGCTCTCGCCGTGGGCGCGGGCGTCAATCAGTAGCAGAGTTGCGCCCGCTTCATAGAAGTGGCGGGCGTAGTGGGCGGTGGAGGCCGCGTGGGCGCGGTAGCCGTGGCAGACGACCACGAAATTCCGGCAGTCCCCCTGGGGCAGAAGGTATGCGTGCAGCTGCAGTCCATCCCGGGATGTAAGATACATGTCCTGCTTCGTAGTTTTCCGCAGCCAGTCCCGATCCATGCGGAAGGTTCGCGGGGCGGAGGAGGGCTTGTTGCCGGAATTTGCGGTCTTGCGCCTCCTGCGCGGTCTGCGCCGCAGCGCGAGAAAATAGAAAAAGCTGCCCGGCAGCAGAAGCAGCAGGGCAAGCAATAGAACCAGAATCAGAATCCGCATGGGACATTTTTCTCCAGAACCTTTTCGTAGGCCACTCGGATGGGGTCGCCGGCGGTCACGTCGTAGCGCACCTCGCCGCAGATTTCGTAGCCGCAGTTCTTCATCAGCCCGCGCATGGCCAGGTTGCCCCGGTGGGTGTCCGCGCGCACGGAGATCAGGCTCTGGCTGCGGGCCTGTTCCTCGGCAAAGGCGATCATCTGCCGGCTCAGACCGGTTCCGCGATAGCCGTCGTCGATGGCCATGCGGTGGATGGTCAGATAGCGGTCGCCCAAGGTCAACCACGCGCCATCCAGAGCGTCGTAGACCGGTTCGCGACCGGAGAGCAGCACGGCATAGCCCGCGATGGCCTCGCCGTCGACAAAGACCCAGCCGCGCTGAAGGGCGATGTCCTCCCGAATCAGCTCCGGCTCCGGGTAGCCATCCTGCCACTGGTCGATGCCGAGTGTGCGGATGGCGGCGCGGGCGTGATCGAGCAGAGCAAGTATCGCGTCGAAATCGCCGGCCTGCGCCCTGCGGGGCCGGATGTTGGATGTGTTCATGGGGGTACCGTCCTTTCAGTTTTCGGCTTGCAGGTAGGAAATCAGCAGCTTCAGCGTGTTCTCCACGCCCTCGCGGTGGCTGCGCTCGTAGCCGTGGGAGGCGTACACGCCCGCGCCGATCAGGCCATGCTTCACGTCGCTGCCGGCGCGCAGGGTGGTCGCCACGTCGGAGCTGTAGTGAGGGTACACGTCCACGGCGTACTTCGCGCCGGCGCGCTCCGCCGCGTCGATCAGCTTCAGCACGATCTCCCGGTTGAAGGGGCCGCTGGAATCCTTGGCGCAGATGGAAACCATGCGCTCGGTGCAGTCCAGGCCCTCGCCCACGCAGCCCATGTCCACCACCAGCGCCTCGGTCACGCCCGCGGGCACGGAAGCGCAGCCACCGTGGCCCACCTCCTCATAGACGGTGATGTGGGCGTAGGTGCGCCGGGGCAGGGTGATCTTTTCATCCCTCAGATACTTTGCCAGCGCCAGCAGCATGCCCACGGAGAGCTTGTCGTCCAGATAGCGGCTCTTGATGTAGCCGCTCTCGGTCACGCGGGTGCGGGGATCGAAGCAGACGAAGTCGCCCACGCCGATGCCCAGCGCGCGCACATCCTCCGGGGAGGACACGTCCTCGTCCAGCACGAACTCCACGCTGTCCCAACTGCGCTTTTTTTCATTGTAATCGCCGTTTACGTGGATGGATGCGTCGATCAATTGCAGCGTGCCCTCGTATTCCTTTCCGTTGCGCGCCAGCAGCACGGCGTTCTCCGCCTCGGCGTTGTTGGCGTTCATGCCGCCGATGTTGGTAAGTTTCAGGCGGCCGTTTGCCTTGATCTGGGCCACCATGCCGCCCAGGGTGTCGCAGTGGGACTCCAGCAGCAGGGCGTTTGCATCGTCCCTGCCGCCGAAGTCCACGATCAGCCCGCCCTTCACGCTGCGCCAGTGGTCGCAGCCGAGGGCGGTGAATTCCGCTTCCAGCCAGGAGATCGCGCGCTCCGTGCAGCCGCTTGGGCTGGGAATCGCCAGCAGCGCGCAGGTCTTTTCCACGGCAAAGTCGGTGAGCTTCCGAATGTCCATCATGCCTCGTAGGCCGCCTTAATCATGCCAAACAGCGGCTCCTCCTTTGCAAGACCCATGTACTTCTCGATGACGTAATCGATGCCCTGCTCCTTCAGCGCCTTCTGGATCTCCGGCGCGGTGGGATCGCCCTCGCGGTCGAACTTCAGGCCCGCCACGATGCCCTTGATCACCGGCGCGGGATCGATGCCCTGCTCCATGGCGAACAGCGCAGCGCCCACGATGCGGTCGTTGCGGCGCAGCTTGCGCACCGGATCCGCGCCCACGCGGGACACGGTGTCCTTCAATGCGCGGTTCTGGAAGCGGAACAGCAGATCCACCACGTTGTTTTCCACATTTTCGCGTACGCCCTCGCCGAACTTGCGGATCAGTGCTTGGGCGCTGACGTTCATGGCCGCCTTGGCCGCTTCGTAGATCTCCGGGTCGCCGATGGCCTCCCAGATGTAGTCGTAGCCCTTCAGATTGCCCAGGTACGCGCACACCGCGTGGCCGCCGTTGTGGAGGAAGAGCTTGCGCTTGATGTAGAACTCGAAGGGCGAATAGGGGATCAGGCCCACCAGCTCGGGAATTTCGCCCTTGAAGGCGTCCCTGTCCACCGGCAGCTCGCAGTAGGGCTCCACGCAGATCAGCAGCGGATCCTGCACGCGCATTTCGGGGGTCAGCGGCGGTACCATGCGGCCGATGGAGGCCTCGATCAGGCCGAGGTTCTTGTCGGCCCAGGCCTTCTGTTCGTCGGTCAGGCACTCGTAGATCCAGCCGCGCATCAGAATATCGGCCTCCAGCTGGTTTTCGCACAGAATGATGTCCAGCGGCTTTCCTCTCTTTTCCATGCGGGCCACCACGCCCTTTGCGATGACGGGCGCGATTTTCGGCAGGATGTTTACGCCCACGGCCGTGGCCATGATGTCGCAGGTCACGATTTCGTCGATGGCCTGCTCGGTGCTGGAGTTCACCGCGCGCACGGGCTTGACGGTGGTGTCCACGGTCTCCGCGTTGGAGACGATTCTTACATTATATTCACCCCGGCGGTTCATTTCGTCGATCAGGGACTGCATGATGTCCAGGAACACGACCTCGTAGCCGGAGTCCGCAAACACCTTGCCGATGAAGCCGCGGCCGATGTTGCCGCCGCCGTACATAATTGCCTTTTTCATGGGTAAAACCCCTTCCTTCATTATTTTCCATTAAAATTATAGCACAGCCGGTCAGGGAAGGAAAGCAAAAAAACACAAACGCAAGAAAAACTGCGGCGTAGCTTCATATTTGTGATAAAACCTGTTGCACGACTTGCGGATCACATGCTACAATTCTAAAAATGGGCGAGAAGGGGGCGATGGGATGCAGCTGGAGCGAATCGCGCGGCTCTATGTCCCGCTGTCGGCGCAGGGCCTGCGCTCCGACGCGGAGTATGCGGAAATTGCGCCCAGCCCGGCCCTCGCGCCCTACGTGCGCTGCTTCTGGGGCAGCCTGTACGCCCGCAGGAGCTGCGGCGGCAGTCGGGTGATCCCGGACAGCTGCATGGATCTGATATTTGAGGTCAATTACACGAAAAACCGCGTCACCGGACGCTTCTGCGCCCTGGACGACGCGGCCTACGTTACACCCGAGCGGAGCTCGGAGGATCTGGTGGCCAGCTTCGGCATCAGGTTTTATGCCTGGACGGCGGCGTGCTTCGCGGAGGCAGACTTCCGGGATGCGCTGGGGCGGGTGTTTGACCCGGAAGAGCACTTTTCTTCGCTGTTTCACGCACTTTCACCCCGACTATTCGAGCCGGACGATCTCGTCGCCCGGGCGCGGCTTGCCGAGGCGGAGCTTATGCGCAGGCTGCGACCCGACCGGCTTGCTAGTGCGCTTTTGAACGTGATTTATGGCATGATCTCCGGCTGCGGACGGGAGAAGGTTGGGGAAATTGCGGCACGTGCGGGGATGAGTGGGCGCCATCTGGAGCGAATCATGCTGCGGCTGACCGGCGCGGGGCCGAAGCTGCTGGCCCAGCTGATCCGCCACCAGCTCATCTATCGGGAGGTGCTGGAGGGGCGCTTCCGGGCGCTGGACGCGGTGGAGAAGTACGGATACGCGGATCAGTCCCACCTTCTGCGGGACTTCCGGCGCTTTCAGGGCGTGCTGCCGGGAGAGCTTCTGTGGAAAAATAATGAGAGCTGTCGGATTTCTTCTATACATGAGGAGTAGATTTGGCGTATATTTGACGCAGGAGGGATGCATATGAACCAGATATTTGAGCGCGCGCGGGGATTTATGTACCGCAACGCGCGGCCCATCGACCTCGCCAGATGGAAATTGCACTTCGAGGGCGGCAGGCCGGAGGAGATTCTCACCTGCCTTGCGGCCTATCAGAACCCGGACGGCGGCTTCGGCCACGGCCTGGAGTGCGATGCACTGAACCCCGCGTCTTCGCCGATGCAGACCTGGTCGGCCACGAGCTACCTGCGGCTGATCAACATGTACGACCCGGCGAACCCCATCGTTTCAGGGCTGCTCGGCTACCTGACCAGCGGCAGGGATTTCGACGGCCACCGCTGGGCGTACTCGGTCGCGAGCAACAACGACTACCCCCACGCCCCCTGGTGGCACTATACCGAGCCGAGGTTCGACTACAACCCCACGGCGGCGCTGGCGGGCTACATGCTGCGCGCCTCGGAGCCGGGGAGCGCAGCAAGCGGGCTTGCGCGCAGGATCGCCCGGGAGACCTTCGACTGGGCCATGGAACGGGAGCTGCCGCCGGAGATGCACCTGCTGCCCGCTCTGCGCACGCTGTGCTGGGACGTGCTGGCGGTCTGCCCGGAGCTGTTCGACGCGGGCGCGCTGCTTGCGAGGATCGAGAAGCGCATGGTGGAGCTGGTCGAGGAGGACGCGGACAAGTGGGACAGCGAATATTGCGCCATGCCGTCGAACTTCATCATGGGCCCGCAGGATCCGCTGCTGGTTCCGCTGGGTGCGCTGGCGATGCGCGAGGCCGACTGGCTGCTCGACAAGCAGGAAAATGACGGCGCGTGGCCCATCACATGGAGCTGGGGCGAGGAAAGCGCCGCCTTCCACCTCAGCGCGAACTACTGGCGCGGCGCGCTGATCTTCAAGAACATCTTCACGCTGCTGGGCGCGGGGAAGATCGCACCGTAGAGCATGAAAAGAACGAACCCGACCGTTTCAAGGATGAAGCGGTCGGGTTTTCGCGTCAGGGGGATTCAGAATGTCAGGCTCTCCAGGATGGCGGCGAGATCGGCGTCCTCCACGCTGCTGGCGGTGACGGTCAGAATCTGGCTTTCCAGGGCGAAGTAATAGATATGAAAGGTCATGTCGCCGATGGAACAGGCGAAGCAGGCGCAGTCGTTTTCGCCGAAGCGGGTCTCCACCACGCCGACATCGCTGCCGAGGATGGTCTGCGCGGCCTCCCGTGCGGCCTCCGCAGCGCTCTGATCGGAGGACGCGAGGGCGAAGCTGATCGCGGCGCTGAAGCCCTCGCTGGCGGCAACCAGGCGCATTTCGCCGGAATCGGGGAAGTCGCTCTGCGCGGCGGCCTCGTAGCCCGCAAGGGCCTCGTTGTCCAGGGGGAGCAGGCTCTCGGGCAGGCGGACGGTGAATTCGTCCAGAATGTATTCCGTGCCATAGGGGTCCGGCGTGGGGCTGGGCGTGGGGGTCAGTCCGGTGGATGCGGGCGTTGCCGTGATGACCGGCACAGTCTCGGCCAGCGCGGCGGAAAGGCTCAGTGCAAGGACTGCGAGCAGAACAAGTATGCGCTTCATACGGATGCACCTCCTATTGGCCCCATCATAGCATGGCATTGTTAATTTCCTGGTTCGCTGCTGGAAAGCTGCCGGATTTTACCGGAAGAAAACGGGATCGACGTACTTAGTACACATACTTGCTCTATAATCGTGAGCGCGTTAATCATTAACGCGCTTACGAATTGGAGGCGGCGGCATGAACGAGCAATTTCACAGGATCAGCCACATGCAGCGGCACCTCGGGCGGATGCAGCACCGCATCATCGAAGCGCGGGTGCGCTCGCTGGGCATCCATCCCAGCCAGCATATCCTGCTGATGCGTCTGAGCGACATGGGGCGCTTTCCCTCCCAGGCCCAGATTGCGGAGGAGCTGGACATAAGTCCGGCCTCGGTGGCGCGGACGCTGAAGCAGCTGGAGGCCGGGGGCTACATCGAGCGCTGCGGCAGCGACGTGGATGGCCGGCGCAACGAGATCGCCATCAGCGCAAAGGGCGAGGCGATGGTTAAGCGCAGCCGGGAGATCTTCGACCGGATGAATGCTGCGCGCTTTGAGGGCTTCGGCCCGGAGGAGTTGGATCAACTGGAGGCGCTCTTGCGGCGCCAGATGGACAACCTACGCCGCCTGGAGCAGGGCGGGGAACAGAGAGAGAAGGAGATGAAGAGAGTTTGAAGCGTGAAACCTTTTTTCAGCGCTGGGGCAAGTACGTGAAACCCTATTGGAAGTACTTCGTCCTGGGCCCGCTGTGCATGATTGTGGAGGTGCTGGGCGAGGTGATTCTGCCCAGCCTGTACGCCAGCATCATCAACACCGGCGTGGAGGGCCGGGACATCGGCCACATCGTGCTGATCTGCGCGCTGATGGTGCTCACCAGCATCGTCATGATGCTCGGCGGCGTGGGCGGCGCGTATTTCGGCGCGCGGGCGGCGGTCAACTTTGCGGCGGATCTGCGCCGGGATGTGTTCGCCAAGGTGCAGAGGTTCTCCTTCGCCAACATCGACCGCTTCTCCACGGGATCGCTGGTCACCCGCCTGACCAACGACGTGACCCAGCTGATGAACTTCGTCAACATGCTGCTGCGCATGTTCCTGCGCGCACCCGGCATGCTCATCGGCGCGCTGGTGATGGTCATCGTGCGTGATCCTGAGCTGGCGCGGGTGCTGGCGATCACCATACCGGTGCTGCTTGTGGTGCAGGTGCTGGTGATCCGCGCGGGCTTCCCCCGCTTCACACGCATGCAGGGGAAGATCGACGCGCTGAACACCGACGTACAGGAGAACCTGACCAACGTGCGCGTGGTGAAGTCCTTCGTTCGCGAGGACTTCGAACAGCAGAAGTTTGACCATGCCAACGGCGAGTTGAAGCAGGCCGGCCTGAGCGCCATGCGCGTGATGGTGATGATGATGCCGCTGATGATGCTCATCATGAACCTGACCAGCGTGGCCGTGGTGTGGCTGGGCGGCAACCGGGTCGTCTTTGGCACGATGCTGGTGGGCGACCTGAGCGCCTTCATCACCTATATGACCCAGATTCTGATGTCGCTGCTGATGGTGTCCATGATGTTCATGATCTCCTCGCGCTCCATGGCCTCCGCGCGACGCATCTCCGAGGTGTTGAACGAGAAGATCGACCTGAGCGACGACAACTGCGCCCAGCCTGAGAGAAGGGTGGAGCAGGGCGGCGTGGAGTTCAGAAACGTGTCCTTCCGCTACTACAAGAACAGCGAGGAGAAGGTGCTGGACGGCGTGAACCTGCGCATCCTGCCCGGTCAGACGGTGGGCGTCATCGGCTCCACCGGCTCCGGCAAGAGCACGCTGGTGTCCATGATTCCCCGCCTCTACGACGTAGATGAGGGCGAGGTGCTGGTGGACGGCGTGAACGTGAAGGACTACAGCCTGCAGCACCTGCGCGACGGCGTGGGCATGGTGCTCCAGAAGAACGTGCTGTTCTCCGGTACCATCGCCGAGAACCTGCGCTGGGGCGACGAGGACGCCTCCGATGAGGAGATTCGCGCGGCGGCCCGCAGCGCCCAGGCGGACGAGTTCGTCGAGCGCTTCCCCGAGGGCTACGAGAGCGGCCTGGATCAGGGCGGCACCAACGTCTCCGGCGGACAGAAGCAGCGCCTGTGCATCGCCCGGGCTCTGCTGAAGAAGCCGAAGATTCTGATTCTGGACGACTCCACCAGCGCCGTGGACACCGCCACCGAGGCGAAGATCCGCCGCGCGTTTACAAACGAACTGAAGGATTCCACCAAGATCATCATCGCCCAGCGCATCTCCTCCGTGCGGGACGCGGATCAGATCATCGTGCTGGACGAGGGCAGAATCACCGGCGTGGGTACCCACGACGAGCTGCTCCGAACGAATCAGGAGTATCAGGAGATCTACGAATCCCAGGAATCCGGCCGCGAATCCGTGATGGCGGAGGCCGCGGCCCCTGTGGACGGAAGGGAGGGAGACTGATGGCCGGACGCACGCTTGAAAGATTGCAGCAGCGCTACAACAGCAGCGCCAGCGCCAGCGTCGGCGCGATGCCCCGGCACCACCGTGGGCCGGGCCCCAAGACCCCTGCGCTGGGCAAGCCCAAGGACGCGGGCAAGACCATCGGCCGCATCTTTTCCTACATTGGAAAATTCTGGCCGCGGCTGATCGTGGTGGCGCTGTGCCTGCTGTTGAGCACCGCGGCGACGATGATCGCAGGCTACATGCTGCGCCCGATTCTCAACATGGTCGCGGACGGGACGGTTCCCGCCGCCGAGCGCGTGAGCTCCCTTCTGTCGATGCTGATCGTGCTGCTCATCACCTACATGGTGGGTGTGCTGGCGACCTTTTTGCAGTACCGGCTGATGGTGGGCGTGTCCCAGAGCGCCGTGGAGCGCATTCGCCACGACCTGTTTGAAAAGCTGCAAAAGCTGCCCGTGCGCTACTTTGACTCCCATAACAACGGCGAAATCATGAGCCGCTTCACCAACGACGTGGACAACATCGGCATGATGCTGGACAACTCGGTGATTTCGATGATCTCCGGCGCGGCCACGCTGCTGGGCACGCTGGTGATGATGGTCTACACCAACGTCTGGCTGACGCTGATCACAGTGGTGTTCCTGCCGCTGTTCTTCAAGGGCAGCATGTTCATCATGAAGCGCAGCCGCCGCTTCTTCTCGGCCCAGCAGGCGGCGCTGGGCGCGGTCAACGGCTACATCGAGGAGACCGTGGCCGGACAGAAGGTCGTCAAGGTGTTCAACCACGAGGGCGTGTGCGAGGAGGAGTTCGGCAGATTGAACGACGATCTGCGCGACAAGCAGGCCCGCGCGCTGTTCTTCGGCGGCATCATGGGTCCGGTGATGGGCAACATCTCCAAGGTCAGCTACTCCCTGACGGCGGGCATCGGCGGCGTGCTGTGCGTGCTGGGCAAGTTTGACGTGGGCGGTCTGGCCATCTTCGTCAACTACGCCAGCCAGTTCGCGCGCCCCATCAACGAGCTGTCCCAGCAGGTGAGCACCGTGTTCTCGGCCCTGGCGGGTGCGGAGCGCGTGTTCCAGGTCATGGATGAAAAACCCGAGGAGCCGGATGCGGACAACGCCGTGGATCCGGTGATCGAGGGCCACGTGGTGCTGGATGACGTGACCTTCGGCTACGTGCCGGAAAAGACCGTGCTCAGGCACATCTCGCTCTACGCGCGCCCGGGCCAGAAGATTGCCTTCGTGGGCTCCACCGGCGCTGGCAAGACCACCATCACCAACCTGCTGAACCGCTTCTACGACATCGAATCCGGCCGCATCACCATCGACGGCATGGACATCCGCAGCATCAAGCGCGACACCCTGCGCAAGAACATCGCCATGGTGCTTCAGGATACCCACCTGTTTACCGGCACGATCATGGAGAACATCCGCTACGGCCGACTGGACGCCACTGACGAGGAGGTCATCGCCGCCGCAAAGACGGCCTCGGCCCACGGCTTCATCAAGAGGCTGTCCGACGGCTACAACACCGTGATCGAGGGCGACGGCGCGAACCTGTCCCAGGGCCAGCGGCAGCTGCTGAACATCGCCCGCGCGGCCATCAGCAAGGCGCCGATTCTGGTGCTGGACGAGGCCACGTCCTGCGTCGACACCCGCACCGAGCGCCACATCGAGCAGGGCATGGACACTCTGATGAAGGACCGCACCACCTTCGTGATCGCCCACCGGCTGTCCACCGTGCGCAACGCCAACGCCATCATGGTGCTGGAGAACGGCGAGATCATCGAGCGCGGCGACCACGACGATCTGCTGCGCCAGAAGGGCCGCTACTATGAGCTTTGCACGGGCCTTTCCGAGCTGAGCTGAAAATACAGGAAAAGGCGGCGTGGAGAACCTGCTCCGCGCCGTCAGCTTATAAAAAAGAACCGTGGTCAGCGCACATACGCGCCGACCACGGTTTTGTTTGATTTGTGTCAGGCTCCCTCGATCTGGGCCTCGGCCTCTCCGGCCTGGGGCAGCTCCAGGGGCGTGCGCACCAGCTGGGGCTTCTCCTTGCCCAGCACGGCGGCCTCGGTGATGATGCACTTGCTCACGCCCTCGATGCTGGGCAGGTCGAACATGGTGTCGGTCATCACGCCCTCGATGATGGCGCGCAGGCCGCGCGCGCCGCTCTTGCGCTCCAGCGCCAGGCGGGCGATGGTCTTGAGTGCCTCGGGGGTGAACTCCAGCTCCACGTTGTCGAAGCTCAGCAGCTTGGAATACTGGCGCACCAGCGCGTTCTTCGGCTCGGTGAGGATCTTCACCAGCGCGGTCTCGTCCAGCTGGTTCAGCGTCACCAGCACCGGCAACCGGCCCACGAACTCGGGGATCAGGCCGAACTTCAGCAGATCCTCCGGGCGCACCTGGGACATGATCTCCTCGCCGGCGCGCTCGGTCTTGGAGTGCAGCTCCGCGCCGAAGCCCATGGTCTTCTTGCCGATGCGGTTTTCGACGATCTTCTCGATGCCGTCGAAGGCGCCGCCGCAGATGAAGAGGATGTTGGTGGTGTCGATCTGGATGAACTCCTGGTGGGGGTGCTTGCGGCCGCCCTGCGGGGGAACCGAAGCGACGGTGCCCTCCAGAATCTTCAGAAGCGCCTGCTGCACGCCCTCGCCGCTCACGTCGCGGGTGATGGAGGGGTTCTCGCTCTTGCGGGCGATCTTGTCGATCTCATCGATGTAGATGATGCCGCGCTGGGCCAGCTCGATGTCGTAATCCGCGTTCTGGATCAGCCGCAGCAGGATGTTCTCCACGTCCTCGCCCACGTAGCCGGCCTCGGTCAGGCTGGTGGCGTCGCCGATGGCGAAGGGCACGTTGAGGATCTTGGCCAGCGTCTGGGCCAGGTAGGTCTTGCCGCAGCCGGTGGGGCCGAGCATGACGATGTTGGACTTTTGAAGCTCCACATCGTTTTTCTTGTTGCCCATGAAGCGGATGCGCTTGTAGTGGTTGTACACGGCGACGGCCAGCGCCTTCTTGGCGGCCTCCTGGCCCACCACGTACTGATCGAGCACCTCCTTGATCTCCTGGGGGGTCTTGATCTCGATCTCGCCGGAGGCGTTCACGCTGTCCACGTCGTCGGACACGATCTCCTGGCAGAGCAGGATGCACTCGTTGCAGATGTAGGCGTTGGGCCCGGCCACCAGCCTGCGCACCTGATCCTGCGTCTTGCCGCAGAAGGAGCAGCGGATCGTTCCGCCGTTGTTGAAGTCATCTCGATTTGCCATGGATGTTTTATCTCCTCGGAGCAATGATTTCGTCGATCAGGCCGTACGCCAGAGCTTCCTCGGCGCTGAGGTAGTGATCGCGCTCCACGTCCTTTTCGATGGTCTTGAGGGGCTTGCCGGTGTTCTGGGCCAGCAGCTCGTTCATGGTCTTTTTGATCTTCAGGATCTGTTCCGCCTGAATCTGGATGTCCGTGGCCTGACCCTTCGCGCCGCCGAGGGGCTGGTGAATCATGATCTCGGCGTGGGGCAGCGCGCGGCGCTTGCCCTTTGCGCCCGCAGCCAGAAGGAATGCGCCCATGGACGCGGCAAGGCCGATGCAGACCGTGGAGACCTCGCACTTTAGGTAGCGCATGGTGTCGTAGATGGCCATGCCGGCGGATACCGAGCCGCCCGGGCTGTTGATATAGAGCATGATGTCGGCGTCCGGATCCTCCATCTCGAGGAAGAGCATCTGGGCAACCACAACATTGGCGACGTCGTCATCGATCTCGCCGCCGAGGAAGATGATGCGGTCCTTCAGCAGGCGGGAGTAGATGTCGTAGCTGCGCTCGCCGCGGTTGGTCTGTTCGATGACATAGGGTACCGTAAACATAGGCACACCTCCCGTAGATTGATTTCACCGGAAGCGGCGCTTATAAGCGGAAGCGCTGCGCTCCGGCGTGGATGAATTCCGCCCGGAGAGCGCCGGCCCCTTTCCCGGGGCGGCGGTTCGCGCGGGGACTTCGCGTCCGACGCGTCATGACTATATAGTATGTCACATCGTGCGCTGAATATGAGAAACCCGCAGCGCAAGGTCTATGAAAATGCAGCTGCGGGCCTCAGATGGCTTCATTCAGTTGCGCCGGTTCAAGCGCGCCCTTGCGGTTTTCTCTTGAACCCTGCGTACGTGCTTATTCCGCGTGATCCTTCAGGAAGGCGATGGTCTTCTGGAGGGAAGCGATCTCGGAGAAGTACTCCTTGTCGCCGTCGGTCAGCATGGCCTTGAACTCGTCCATGGACTTCTTGTTCTGCTCGGCATACTTGGCGATCTCGGCGTCGATCTCGGCTTCGTCGGCCTTGATTTCCTCGGCCTTCATGACGGCGGCCACGACCAGCTGGGTCTTCACGCGCTCCTCAGCGGGGCCCTTGTACATCTCGCGCACCTGCTCGCGGGTCTGGCCGGTGTACTTGAAGTAGTCGTCCAGCTTCATGCCCTGATACATCATGCGCATCTCCATGTCGCGCAGCATGTTGTCGATCTGCTCCTCGATCATGGCCTCGGGGATGTCCACCTCGGCGTTCTCGACGACCTTCTCGATCACTTCGTTCTCAAAGGCGGATTCGGCGCGGTTCTCAGCCTGACTCTCCAGACGCTCGCGGATCTCGGCCTTGTACTCGTCGACGGTGTTGGCGGTCTCAGAGACTTCCTTCACGAAGTCCTCGTCCAGCTCGGGCATCTCCTTCTCACGGATGCTGTTGACGTGCACGTGGAACACCACGGCCTTGCCGGCCAGCTCCTCGGAGTGGTACTGCTCGGGGAAGGTGACGTTGACGTCCACGTCCGCGCCGATCTCAGCGCCCACCAGCTGATCCTCGAAGCCGGGGATGAACGCGCCGGAGCCCAGGATCAGGTCGTGGTTTTCGGCGGTGCCGCCCTGGAACTGCTCCTCGCCCAGGAAGCCGGCGTAGTTGATGTTGACCTGGTCGTCCAGCTTGGCGGCGCGGTCGGTGACCTCGATCCAGCGGGAGGCGCGGTCGCGGGCGCGCTCGATCTCGGCCTTCACGTCGTCCTCGGTGACCTCGTCAACGGTTTTGACGATGCCCAGGTTCTTGTACTCACCCAGGGTCACGTCGGGGCGGACGAACACTTCAACGGAGAACTTCAGCTCCTTGCCGCGGCCGATCTGCTGCACATCCAGCTCCGGACGGTCGACGACGTCCACGTTGTGCTCGGTCAGGGCAGCCTGATAGATCTCGGGGAAGATCGCGTCAAAGGCGTCCTCATAGAAAACGCTCTCGCCGTAGTGGGCCTCGATGACCTTCATCGGAGCCTTGCCTCTGCGGAAGCCGGGAATATTGATCTTTTTGACCATCTTCTGATAGGCCTTCTTGATGCCCTCTTCAAACTTCTCGGGCTCGACGGTAAAGTTCAGCTTGACCTTATTGGAAGACAGTTTTTCGTAAGTCGTGGTCATTGGAATTCTCCTCCTGCGTTGATAAACAGTTTGACAGTTTCAATCTTTTGCAGTTTAGCACATGTTTCCCAATTTTGCAAGAAGCACGTGTAAAATAGTAGGGGAATGAATCACAAACTGCGTTAATATTCGGTGAAGTTTGATTCCGAGCGGTCGGGGAAAGTCGCTGAAAAGCCCTGTGACAGCGCGATAGTGGACCGAAGGTTAAATGTAGATGCGCCCTTGACAGGGGAGATGGATTCTGCTATAATAATTGCTGGATTTGAAAGGCTCTGTGCCATAGACAGCGAGTGCAGCAATGCGTAAGATCGGTTCCGGTCGCTCGCCGAGGCGCAATGGATCGGTTGCATTTACACCGCCCTTGCGTCTTGCGCAAGGGTTTTTCTTTGTCCAAGATTCTGGACGGGAATGTGAGGTGTTTGAATATGTCCAATGTGAAGATTCTTGAATCGAAGAAGAGCATCGTCGCCGGTATCAAAGAGAAGTTTGAGAAGGCAAAGACGGTGGTTGTGGTAGACTATCGCGGCCTGACTGTCGCGGAGGATACCGAGCTTCGCAACCAGCTCCGTCAGGCGGGCGTTGAGTATTGCGTTCTGAAGAACACGATGATCAACCTGGCCACCAAGGAGATGGGTTACGAGGGTCTGGCGGCACATCTGGAGGGCCCGACGGCGGTTGCTTTCGGCTACGAGGATATGATCGCCCCCGCAAAGATCCTGAGCGAGTTCTCCAAGAAGACCAAGAAGATGACCATCAAGTGCGGCATCTGCGACGGCGACTTCCTGGATGAGGCTGGCGTTCAGGCTCTGGCAAATCTGCCGAGCAAGGAAGTTCTCATCGCAAAGATCATGGGCAGCATGATGAGCTCTGTGTCCAAGTTCGTGTACTGCGTGGAGGCTCTGCGCAAGAAGCAGGCTGGCGAGGAATAATCGCCGCATAATCAATTTCTGAATACTACAATATATATGGAGGATATAACCATGACGAATGCAGAAATCATCTCCGCAATCGAGAGCATGACCATCCTTGAGCTGGCCGACCTGGTCAAGGAAATGGAAGAGAAGTTCGGCGTTTCCGCAGCGGCTCCCGTCGTTGCCGGTGGCGCAGTTGCTGGCGCAGCCGCCGAGGCCGCCGAAGAGAAGACCGAGTTCGACGTCATCCTGAAGGAAGCTGGCGCCAAGAAGCTCAACGTCATCAAGATCGTCCGCGAAGTCAAGCCCGGCCTGGGCCTGAAGGAAGCCAAGGAACTGGTCGACGGCGCTCCGTCCACTCTGGCCGAGGGCATCGCCAAGGAAGCCGCCGAGGAAATGAAGAAGAAGTTCGAAGAAGCCGGCGCTGTGATCGAGATCAAGTAATCGGTTATTCGATGGGAGGTTGCGGCAGGTGTCGCAGCCTCCTTTTCGTAAGAATGCCGCCACAGGAATGTAAAATTTGCTATGAAGCTGTGGAAGTGCTTGCAATTTGGGGGAAGCTATTTTATAATTTAGTAGTCTGCCCCGGTTGTGGGCTGCTGTTTTTGTTGCAAAAAGCTGTGACGGATTTTGACGGCGGCCGCGATACCCGCGGGAGCCGCATCAATTATATGGGAGGTGTCGAAATTGGCATCGGATAAGCGCATCAAGGTTACGCTGGCATGCTCTGAGTGCAAGCAGCGCAATTACAATACCATGAAGAACAAGAAGAACGATCCCGATCGTCTCGAGATGAACAAGTACTGCCGCTTCTGCAAGAAGCACACCAGCCACAAGGAAACCAAGTAA
>JAUNNK010000108.1 GCA_030537335.1 Clostridia bacterium
GTCGGCGCGCTTCATCGCGGCCTCAACATCCACGCCGATGGCGGCGTAGGCTTCCTTGGCATATTCATAACCCTGCAGAATGTTCTTCTCGTTCATGTGTGATCCTCCCATAGCATAATTTGTTGATTCTATTATATAATTTTTACTTTCATCCGTCAATCACCCCGAAGAAAGCTTGGCAAGATAACGTAATTTCTCCCCAATTGAACGTAAAAATTGCCCATTTTCCAGTCCTTTTCCCGGCGACGTTTTGAGTACAAGAAAAAGGAGCTGCCGAAGCAGCCCCCGAATGCCGTTCTGTTACAGTTCCGTTTCCTCGCGGGCGGCGATCTCCCTGACCGCGCTCTCGATCAACGCCGCCGCGCCGTCGGTGCCCAGCTTTCCGGTGTCAAGCACCAGGGTGTAGTTTCCGGCGCTGCCCCAGATGCGGTTGGTGTGGGCGTTGTAATACTTGGCGCGAATCTTATCCGTCTTCTGAATCAGCTTGCGCGCATCCGCCTCGTTCAGGCCGTAGAGCCGCATGGCGCGGCGCACGCGCTTGTCCAGATCGGCGCGAATGAACACATTCACGACCTCGACGACGTGGGAGCACTCGCCCAACACGTAATCCGCGCAGCGACCCACGATCACGCACGGTCCCTTGCCCGCCATGTGGCGGATCGCGTCGCACTGGGCCTCGTAGATGCGGGCGTGCACCGGCAGTACCAGCGAGGGATCGTCGCGGTACCAGTAGCCGCCGTACTGATAGCCTGCCCAGAAGGACATGGGCGTCTCCTCGTGCGTCTCCACAGTTTCCCGGCTGAGGTTGGTATTTTCCACCACATGATCGATCAGATCCCTGTCATAGTAGGGCACGTTCATGCGCTCCGCCAGCTTGTGCGCCACTTCCGCGCCTCCGCTGCAAAATTCCCGGCCAATGGTTACGATCCATTCCTTCTTCATTTGCCGAACCTCCCTTCAACCGTATCCGTGAAAACCCGTGCCTTCCATAGATTTTATGCGGCGCTGCGTAGAAATAAACCGCCGGTCTGTCGATTGCCGGCGGTGATGCTTCATTCTATTCGATTGTGATTCCGGCATCTGCTTTGCCCGGATGCAATGCACTTTCCAGTAACCGGGATACATTCGCTTCCAGCCGACGCCCACGCGATTTTTCTATTCGTTCAGCGCGGTCACCGGGGAATCAGATCGCTCATCTATCTCAAACATTGATCGGGGCAAAGCAGTTATACCGTTCTGTGACATCTGTGTGGTACAATGGTATCGCCCCTTTCTCCTTAGAATTTGCCTGGGATGGTTTCGGGTCTCCGTTTTTTATTTCGGTCTCGCGAACCGGCTTTCCGGTTTACCGAAATTTGAAAGCGTCTCTGCGCTCGGCTTCCTCTTTGAATTTCCATCTTCCTTGGCTCGCCTGTATAATACCATATTCTCCCCTACATGTCAAGCGTTTTTAATAATTTTTCTTCAAAAAATATGCACATCGCATAGTTTTCAATCTCCAATATCGAGCGTCACGCAATCTATTTGTAAATCCGATGAATCACATGCTTAACTTTTCGCAGGCACGCTGTCGATCAGGCGGCACCGCAGCGCGCAGCGGCTCTTGCCGCCGTAGGTGCAGGTGAACAGCGTCAGATCCCAGTCACCGGCCTGCATCTCCTCCACGGCGGTGCTCTTGAGGATCTCCACCGCAGCGACCTCGTAGTGGAATACATTGCCGTCGGCATCCGTGAAATCTACCGCATCCCCCGCCTGCAAGCTCTTGATGGGGCTGAAGTGGCGGGCGTAGTTGTGTCCTGCAATCACAATATCCCCGCTGTACACCGATCCAGAATAGCGGCAGGGTGCAATCCGCAAGCGGGAATAGCTCCACTGGCTCATCACCGGCAGGGACAAGCCCTTTGATGGGATGTCCAGCACGCCGATGTAAGCATTGCCATCGATCTCTATGGTGGGCATCTCCATCTCCGGATAGCGCTCATAGATGGGGCGCGCCTCCAGCCGCAGCGACCGAAGCGCTTCCCTGCGCCGCAGCTGCGCCATGGAAGCCGTCAGCACCGCACCCTGCCGGTTCAGCGGCCAGGGTGCGGCGAGGGTTCCATCCGTGTACAGCCAGGGCAGCAGCTTGCCCGAGGCATCCGTCGGCCAAACGACATACTGCACCGCATCCTCCGCGCGGCTGCAGAGCCTTCCCTGTGCATCTGCAGGCAGCAGTACAAAGCCCTCCAGACCGGCGGGATCAGCCCGCAGTCCCACCGCTTCTTCCGGCCAGCGGTAAACCTTGCCCAATGCATCGGTAACCTCCGCAAGCGGCAGACCATCTTCGCCCAGAGGCCAGGGCATCGGCGCGCCGCTTGCATCCGTCGGCCATTCGAGCTCCATTCCGCTGCCGTCCATCGCGGATGCACAAAGCCTGCCCAAAGCGTCCGTCGGCCAGGGAATCCACCTGCCCTGCAGCACATCTGCCACGGCGGGCACGGGTTCGCCGCTTTCATCCACCGGCCAGGGCGTGATTCCATCCGCCTGCACTGGATTACCGGCGGCATCCACCGCGGTCTCCACGGCGTTGCCCAGCGCATCCGTCACAATCGCGCCGCTGCCCGATTCGCCGTATCCGGGAATCACTGCGTGAAGCACATCCGCCACATTCTCGGCAGCCTGCTGTGCGCTCTTCTCCTCCAGCAGATTCTTCGCCGTCAGAAAAAGGGCTGCCGCAACGAGCAGCAGCCCCGCGATCATCAGAAAGCGCCCCTTCCGATTTTTGTCCTTCATATCAGTTTTCTCCCCGTCTGTGCCGGATCCAGCCCGCGAGGAACAGCGCCACGCCGGCGATGGACAGCAGCGGCACCGGCCACCAGAGCATGCCCGTCTGCGGCAGCTTGCCGTCCGGCGTATCGTCCTTGGGGCTGTCCGGCGCGGTGTAGCTGTTCGTGATTACATATTCATTGCCCTCGTGACTGATCACGACCGTATATCCCTCGGCCTTGGTGCGCTCCACCACCCGCCAGTCGCCGGCGGGCAGATTCGTCCACTCATAGCGCCAGTTGTTGTCGGCATTCAGCTGCACGGTGTCCACCAGCTGGTCGCCCAGGTACAGCTCCACCGTAATTTCCTGCGGCCGCTTGCTCTCATAGCCCTTGTCCTTCCAGACCTTGATGACCCGCAGGCTGATCTTTTCATCCTCCACGACTTCCGACTTGGGCTCAAGCGTCAGCGGCGCATCCTCCACAATAACCAGCGCCGGCTCCGCCAGATAGCGATGCGTGCCGTCGTTCAGCTCCGCACCCACCAGCAGGTACAATCCTCTCGAGAGATTGTCGAAGCGCAGCACGCCCTGCCCGTCGGTGATTCCTTTCGCATCCGCGACAGCATTCAGCGCATAGCCCGACAGCGTCTCCGCCAGCGCGCGCCACTCCTCTGCAGTTCCGGCCTTCAGTTCCACCGGACAGTCGGCAAAGGCGCCCACGGGAACAAATGTCCCCTGCGCGTCGATCTCCGCCACGCGGTACAGCGAAAAGCTCGCTCCTACGATGGCTCCGCCCTCACTGGAATAGTGAATTTCAATTGATCCCGCCGCCGAAGCCAGCGCCGCGCAGGGCAGCGCCAGCAGCAGGCAGATCAGTGCCGCCGCCAGTCTGCAGATATGATTCCTTCTGTGCGTTTTTCTCGTCCATGCCCGCACAGTGTTCACCTCACTCCATATTCCATGCGGACGCCGGATTCCGGCGCTCCGTCCTCACTTGCTCCGTTTTCTCGGCTGCTTCAGAACTGCAACCAGCAGCAGCACAACCAGCAATGGCGCGGCCAGGCACAGCGCCACCGCATTGCGGTTCAGATACGCCGCATCCGAACTCACGCGCACCGGCGCCTGCTCCTCCACCGTCTCCACGCGGTGCCCCCGCACCAGCAGACGGTGGGAATTGATGCCGTAGGGCGTGCAGGTCACCAGCGTGCACAGGTCCTGCTCCGGGTCGATCTCCAGCGCCGCCACGTCATGGGGTTCCACGGTGAGAATCTGATCCACCTCGTAGCTCAGAATCTCGTCCAGCACGTGCAGCCGGAACACATCTCCCTCGGCCAGCTGATCCAGGTTGGTAAACAGCTTGGCCGACGGCAGGCCCCGGTGACCGGAGATCACGCAATGGGTGCCCTCGCCGCCCACCGGCAGCGACGAGCCCGCAATGTGCCCCACGGCGATCTGCAGCACCGCCTCGTCCGTGCCGTGATAAATGGGCAGCATGCAGTCCAGGCTCGGTATCTCCACATAGCCCATGATGCCCGTGCCGGACACGTCCAGCAGTCCTTCATACTGCGCCGTCTCCGCATCGCTGAGCACGAAGCGGTTTTCCCTGTCCAGCAGCGTGCGGTTGTACGCGCGGGCCTGCTGCAACAGCTGCTGTGCGGCGCTGTTGTCCATCTGCGCCACCTGTTCGCCGTAGGATTGGATGGCCATGGACTGGTGACGCTCGTTCCAATAGTTGCTGAAGCTGGGATACAGCAACAAGGAGAGCCCTGCAAGGATAATGACAACCAGCAGGATTGTGGAAAGATGCTTCTTCATGCAGCGTTCTCCTTGTTGTTGGATCATGGGCGGAGCGCCCGGGAGGGAAGTACTCCCTCCCGGAATCCGCGCCATTTGCGTCGGTTACTTCTCGGAACCAGCGCGCTTCTTCGCGATCAGAACCACGATCGCGCCGATTACCAGCGCCGCGCCGATCACGTAGAAGATCGTGGTGCCCATGCCGCCGGTGGAGGGCAGCTCGGTACCGGTCTGGTTCAGCACCTTGACCTCGTTCACGCCACTAGGCACTTCGGTGGTGGCGTTGACCACGCCGTTCTCGCCGATCACGATGGTGATGGCATCTGCCAGCTTGTTGTAGCCCGCGGGAGCGGCGGTCTCGGTCAGGTAGTAGGTGTCCGCATCCAGGCCCTCGATGGTGAACTTGCCGGTGGAGTCGGTGGTGATCTCGGTCACGGTGCCGGTCTCGCCGGTCTTTGCCACGCGATAGACGTTGTTGCCCTCGCTCACCAGCGCGATGGGATTGGAGCCGTTGGAATTCTTGCTCAGCGTGAAGGTCGCGCCGGCCAGGGCCGTTTCGGTCTCGCCGTTCTTGGTGTACTTGAGCACATCCACATCCCAGGTGTAGGTCTTGGTCTGGCTGTTGGGCGTATACTTGGTGTTGCTGCTGTCGCCGTAGCTGACCTTGCTGGTGTTGGGGTTGCCATCGCCGGCGATCACGGCGTTCTCGTTCAGCGTCGCGGTGTAGGAGATCACGATCTGATCATTGGCCTTGAGGGTGTCGCAGAAGGCCTGGGTGAAGCGCACCTCGAAGGTACAGTTATCGGTCAAGCCCTCGGTCACAACGGTGTAGTTGGACGCATCCACGGTCGTACCGTTCAGGGTGATGCCGGTCACGCCGGTGTAGGTCAGGCCAGCGGACATCGTATCGTGGAACACATAGTTCTCCGCGCCGGCCTGGGCGGTGATGGTGCTCTTGAAGTTCACGGTCTGGCCGATATCCGCGTCGTTGGAAGAACCCCATTCGTTGTTAGAGTCCTCCTGGACGTTCTTCACGTTGACGGGAATCTCGTTCTTCTCATACATTTCCACATTGGGATTGGTGGTGTCCAGGGAGCACAGGGTACCCAGCGTGGTGTCCACCAGATAGTAGCCCAAATCCAGACCGGTGAAGGACACGGTGGTGGTGGTGGCGGTCACAGAGCCCTGGTTGGCGATGCTGCTGTCCTTGGCGTACTTCTGCGCGGCCTTTGCAAAGGCTGCGGCGTCCGCGCCATCCTTCCAGGTCACGTAGCCCTGCGCATCCACCTCCACATAGGTGCCCTTGATGGCATCGCTGTTGATGAAGGTGTTCCACGCGGTCGTCGCCTTGTAGGCATAGGCGTTCGCGCTCGCATTGTAGCTCTCCAGATCCAGAATCTGGTAGATGGTGTAGGTCTGTCCGACGATAGCGTCGTTGATGGTGATGCTGCCGGTTTCACCCGCTGCATAAGCCACGGTCAGCATCAGAATCAGAACCAGGGCAATGCTCAAAATTTTCTTCATTGGTTTGTTCCTTCCCTTTCTCCTTACTATGTTAATTGACCTTTTCTCCATGCGTTTGGGGATTCATCTGGCCCGATTGGGCTCAATTGCACCCCCTCTGTCGCCGTTTTTTATACAGCAGCAGGGCAAGCGCCAGCAACGCTGTGCCGCCTGCGGTGTACCAGATCGTGCCGCTCCCGCCGGTCTGCGGAAGTTCGTAGGTCACATTGTTGACGACCTGCCAGTTTGCAGGCATGGGCTCACCATCTATGGTGATTTTGTCATAGGCGACGGTCACCTGATAGGGCCCATGGCTGTTCCAATAGCCGTCCGGCACCTTCGTCTCCTTGAGCGTGTATGTATGTCCGGAGGGGATGCCCGTGAAGGACACCTTTCTGTCCGCGGCGGAGGTCGCAATCCTGTCCGCAATTGTCACGCTCGATTTGCCGTCGCCGCGGCAGATGCTGCAGTTGGCGGTATCATGCGCCAGCGTGAACTCCGCACCCGGCAAAGCTTTTTCAAAGGAATCCACCTTTTTGAATTCCAGCGCCACCAGATAGCCGTGCACCGAGGGAATGGGGAAATCGAGGGTCATGGGATCGGATACGGTCAGGTTGCCGTCCGTTCCCTGCACGATGCGGTATTGCAGCGTCGTGGTATCGTTGGTTGGGTAGATCGTTCCCTCCGTGAAGCTGCCGTTTTCGTTCTTCAGCCGCACACAGTAGACCAGCGAGTAGGTGTAGGTGGTCACATTTCCGGAGGTCGCAGTCTTATAACCGGATTTCTTCAGGTTCCAGGAAATCTCGGATTTGCCGGAATCGAAGCTCGCGGTGTTCTCAGCGCCCGTCTCATGTTTGCCGGAGAGATCTCCGGAAACCAGTTCCGGCGTCTTATTGTAGAACCCGATGAACTCCACATACTCCGTAGAACCGTTGATCGTCGGCAGCGGATCGCTGGCGACCCAGTCGGCCAAGCTGCCCTGCTCGATCTGATGCTTGATCGTTGCAAAGATCTGTTCAAATGCGCTGGACAGGCCCGCCGAATCCGTGCTGTCGTAGTAGTAGCCGGAACCGATGCTGTTCCTCAACCAGTTCTTGTACGATTGTTCGCTACTCGCGTCGCCGATTTCGTAGGTGGTGCCGGTGCGGTCCACGACGGAGAAGCCAGCGGCTTTCTCGCTCTGCGTGATGTACGCCTGAATGGTCTGTCCGGCCACATCCACGCCGATGGAGAAGATCGTGGTTCCCGAGTTCTTGATCGCCGCCGCCTTTTTGCGGGCGCGGATCGCCGCCTCGTCGCTGTAGCTGGTTCCATACAGGCAGGGCTTGTTCAGCACGTGATCGTAGAACCGGCCCGTGGAATCGTAGGGATCGTAGCCGCTGTAGCCGCTGCTGATGTAGGTGGTGGGGAAGCCGTCGCTCAGGAAGATGATGTACTTATTTCTGTTCGATACTCCGTTGAGCATGTCGTTCGCCATCGCCAGGCCGGCTTCCACATTGGTGAAGCGGCTGTGGGCTTCATTGTACCCACTTGCGTTGATGATGCTTCCGGTCTGCGTGCGCATGGTGTTCTTCAGCGCGTTGGCCTGTGCCTGCGTGCTGCACGGCTGCAGGCCGAAGATTCGATGTGCGTCGGTGTTGAACGCCACGAAGCCCACCCTGCTGACGCCCAGCGAATTGTTGGCTGCGAACTGATCCAAGAAGTCCTCCGCCGCATCCATGGCGGCTGCGTAGCGGGTCACGCCGCCGAAATTGCTGTTCATCGTGTTGGAGATGTCCATGACGATGACCACCGCCATGTCCGGCTCCTCGTAGACCTCCTCGATCTTCTGCGTGGTCTGCACCTGGAGCGTGATATCGAACACGTTCTCCAGATCGGTGCCCGCAATGGTCTTGCTCACGGAAACCGCATTGTCAGCGGATTTATTCGTACCGCCGCGATCGTCCACCTGAACCTCCGAAGTCGGAGTGTTATCCGTGTCATCCGAAAGCAACATTGCGCTGGCGGCGCGGGCCATCCGCATGGGTGCCATCGCAGGCAGCGGCTGCGCAGCGCCGTCCGGAAGAGCTGTGTAGCTGGAACCGCTGTACGCCTGGAACCAGCCGCTGTTCTTCAGCCGCAGCCAGTTGTCGCCCTCGGCGCGCTCCGCAATGTCGTAATAGAGCAAATCGCACACGCGGCGCATGAGTTCCTCGTATTCCTCCTGGGTCAGCTCGCCGCCATCCCACGCCAGGCGGATGCGTTCCAGCAGCGCCTCGCCATCGGCAACCATGGCATCGTTGCGGCTTCCGCGGCTCTCCAGCGCCTCCACCTCCGCAAGCAGCATTTCATAGATCGTCTGCTCCGGCGGCAGCAGCGCAAGCAGCGCGGCATATTCCTCGTCCGTCAGTTCGCCGGTCTCCAGCGCCTGGGCCAACTGGGCGCGCAGCTCCGCCACCGCGGCATCATACGCCGCGACGCTTGCTTCATCCGCGTCCTCAGCAGGCGCCGCCAGTGCGGCAATCGCCGCCAGCAGGCGCTCATAGGCGGTCGGCTCCGCAGGTTCACCCACGGCCAGCACCGCGAAGGGAGAGAAGGACGCCGTCTCAAAGCGCAGCAGGATCGCACCGTCGGCTTCCTCCGTTGTGCAGGGCAGCCACTCCCAGCCACTCTGGGCGAGATGGGCCACCAACAGCGTGCAGTCGCCATCGAACGCCGCATCCAGGCGCAGCGTCAGTGCAACGGTGGGATGGGTCCCATCCGCAGCCGCATAGGCAATATCGTAAATCTCCAGCGCCTGCGTTTCGCCGTCGCTGTACTCCGCCAACGCCTGCATCAGCGCATCGGCATAGGCGGCATAGCGCGGATCCTCTTCGGGAATCTGCTCCGCGTAGAGCTCGCCTTCACATTCTGCATCGGCCGACACCGCGCCATTCAGCGCGTCATAGCTGTACCATTCGGGCACAGGCAGGCAGTCCTCGCCGTGCACATGCTCCTCAAGGGCACAGATCAATTCGCCGCTTTCATCATAGCAATCCGCGCTGTGGATGTGTTCCTCCAGGCCACAGACGTATTCCGGCTCGGGCGTGGCGGTGGGTTCCGCCTCACCGGTCGATTCCGGCGTGGCGGTAGGTGCAGGCGTGGGCATCACCGTGCACTCCTCACTGTGGATGTGCGCAGGCAGGATGCACGTCAGATTGCCATCCGCATCAAAGCAGTCCCCGGTATGGATGTGCTCCGCCAGATTGCAATAGTAAATGGGTTCCGGCGTGGCAGTCGCGGTCGGCTCCGGCGTGGCAGTTTGCAGTACGCCGGCGCGGAGCATGACC
>JAUNNK010000109.1 GCA_030537335.1 Clostridia bacterium
ACCTTCTCGATGTCGTAGCCCTCCTTGATCAGCGGGAAGAAGGGCAGCGTCGCCACGTACATGTTGTCCTGCACCTGGGTGGAGCAGGCCAGACAGGCCTTCAGCTCGCGATCGCCCTTGATGCGGTACACCGTGGCGCACGCGCCGCAGAAGCCGTTGCGGCAGCCGCAGCCGCGCACCAGCTTGTAGCCGGCGTATTCCATCGCCTCCATGATCGTCAGATCGGAGGGAACCTCATATTTCTTGCCGTACAGAAAAACATTGACCAATTCTGCCATTGTGATCGCCTCCGAATCAATACTCGTTGGGCAGCTCGCCCAGCTGGTCGAAGCGGAATACCGGGCCGTCCTTGCAGACGTACTTGTCGCCGATGTTGCACCTTCCGCACTTGCCGATGCCGCACTTCATGCGCAGCTCCATGGTGGTGTAGATCTGGTTGCGCTTGAAGCCCAGCTCCTCCAGCGCCTGGAGCACGAACTTGATCATGATCGGCGGGCCGCAGACCAGTACCGTCTTGTTGGGATCGAAGCCCAGCTCCTTGACGTAGGTGGGCACGAAGGCCACGTGGCCGTCCCAGCCCTCCTGGGCGCGGTCGATGGTCAGGTGCACGCTCAGGTTGTTCTCCGGCTTCATCCACTCGGTCTGAATCTCATGAAGGTCCAGCAGATCGTCCTTGGAGCGGGATCCGTAGACCACGTCGATCTTGCCGTAGTTCTCGCGCTTGGCCAGGCAGTAGTTGATGACCGAGTGCAGCGGAGCCAGGCCCACGCCGCCGGCGATGAACAGCAGATCCTTGCCCTTCAGCTCGGTATCCACCGGGAAGGGGTGGCCATAGGGGCCGCGAATGGTGATCTGCTGGCCCACGTCCATCAGATGCAGCCAGCTGGTGAGGCAGCCGCACTTCTTGATGGAGAATTCCTGGTACTCCTTCAGCGTTGGGGACGAGGTGATGGAGAACATGGCCTCGCCCACGCCGGGAATGGACAGCATGGCGCACTGGCCGGGCTGGTGCTCGAAGCACTTGCCGCCGCCGATCTTCTCCACGCGGAAGGTCTTGATGTCCGGGGTGTCAATGCGGATGTCGGTGACGACGCCCAGCATCGGAATCAGGTTGTTCGTCATTTCTCATTCACCCCCAGTGCCTTGATGACCCGCACGATGTTGAGTCCCTGCGGGCACTTCTCCACGCAGCGGCCGCAGCCCACGCAGGAGTAGACGCCCTCGTTGTTCGCCGGGAAGTACACCAGCTTGTGCATGAAGCGCTGGCGGTAGCGCTGCAGCTGGGTGTGACGGCTGTTCTCGGCAGCCATCAGCGTGAAATCGGAGTACATGCAGCTGTCCCAGCAGCGGTAGCGGGTGACAGACTTGCCGTTGTCGAAGTCGCGGATGTCGTAGCACTGGCAGGTGGGGCACACGAAGGTGCAGGTGCCGCAGCCCAGGCACGCCCGGGACAGGCCCTCCCACTTGGGATCGTTGAACTTCTCCATCAGATGCTCGCCGTCAAAGCCCTCCAGATTGAGATTGTTCAGCGGCAGCTTCCCAACGATTTCGGTGATGCGCGCCTGCTCATCTTGAGCGGCCTTCGCATCCGCCTCGTCCAGCTCCGCGATCAGCTTCTCGCCCTTTTCGGTATTGGCCTGGAGGTACATTTCCTCGCCCACGATCCATGCGGTCACGTCGCCGCCGGGATTGGCGGGATTCACGCCGAAGTTTGTGCAGAAGCAGCTCTCCTCGGGTTCGCCGCAGGCCAGCGTGACCACGATGCCGTGGGCGCGGCGGGAGGCGTAGAATTCATCGCGGGGATCCACCAGGAACACGCGATCCAGAATCTCGAAGCTCTTCGCGTCGCAGCCGCGCACGCCGAAGATCACGAAGTCGTCCTCGCACAGCGGGGCCTGATTGATCTCGATGGACTTGCCCTCCACGCGGAACTTCAGCAGGTTCTCCACCTGCGGGAAGAACACGTCCTTGGCGGACTTCACGGTCTTGAGCGCGTCCAGGCGCACATTTTCGCCCTCGCTCCACTCGTAGAAGTCCACCTTGCCCGCCTTCTCGATGGGCAGATAGAGCTTCTTGTCCGCCGCAATCCTTGCAAACAGAGCGTTCAGGGACGCCATTGCGATCTTTTTCATTGGGCGCTCCCTCCCCTCTCGTGCACGATGCTGGGCTCACAGTCGCCCTTGTCGAAGTTCTCCAGCGGGTGGCGCTGGCCGATCTCCGCGCCCGCGCGGTACTCGCCGTAGAGCTCGTCGATGTCCTTGATGAACTTGCGGTTCAGCAGGTGCAGCGGAATGCCCTGGGGGCACACGCGGCTGCACTCACCGCAGTCGGTGCAGCGACCGGCCACATGGAAGGCGCGGATGATGTGGAAGAGGTTCTCCTCGAAGTCGTCCGCAGCGGCCTTGTTCTGAACGCCCGTGTGGGGATTGTCGAACACGCACTTGATGCAGCTGCACGCCGGGCACACGTTGCGGCAGGCGTTGCAGCGGATGCACTTGGAAAGCTCGCTCCTCCAGAAGGCGAAGCGCTCGTCCGGGGTCATGGCCTCAAGCTTGGCAACCAGCTCAAACTTGTCGCCCACGCTGGTCTCCTCGGACTGACCGATGAACTCCGCACCGGCCTTGTGCTCCTTGCCCTTGCAGCTCAGGCACTTGTCCAGCAGCACTTCCTTGCGCTCGACGGTGCTGTCGCCGTAGAGGGTGTGCACCTTCAGGGTATCGCCGTCCTCCGCAATGTCGAGGATGCCCTTGATTCCCTTTGCGCGAACCTTCTCCACGTCTATCTTGCCCCGGCAGCCCACGCCGATTGCGTAGACCTTCTCGGTGTTGATGCGGTGCTCGGTGGCCAGCTGGTTGAAGCTCCAGCTGTCGCAGGGCTTGAGGAAGGCCAGCACCACGCCGTCCTTGGCGACCTCGCCCACCAGATATTTGCTCACGTTCGGCCCACAGAAGCCGTCGTACTTGAGGTTTTCGATGTTCCCCCCGTCAAAGAACGCGGGCGTGCGATCCCAGGAATGCTCGCCCTGCTCCCAGCCGAGGACGCGGTTGACCTGACCGCTGGCGAGGAGTTCCTTCGCCCTGTCAATCATCATTCTTTGCATCTGAGATCCCCCAGTTTCTTGTTTTCGCCCAGCTCCGTGATGGTCTTGGCGAAGTCGTTCATGGTTGCGGAGAACTTCGCACCCTCCGCGGCGGACACCCACTCCACGCGGGTGCGGCGGCGGTCGATGCCCAGGTAATCCAGCATGGAGAACAGCAGCGTCATGCGGCGGCGGGCGTAGTAGTTGCCGGTGGTGTAGTGGCAGTCGCCCGGATGGCAGCCGCAGAGGATCACGCCGTCCGCACCCCGCTGGAAGGCGCGCAGCACAAACAGCGGATTCAGGCGGCAGGAGCAGGGAATGCGGATGATCTTCACGTTCGCCGGATAGCTCAGGCGGCTGGAACCCGCCAGATCCGCACCCGCGTAGGAGCACCAGTTGCAGCAGAAGGCAACGATCGTAGGCGTCCAATTCTCATTCTTTACCGGCATATCGCATCCACCTCCGACATGATCTGTTCGTTGGAGAAGCCCTTCAAATCCATCGCGGTGGACGGGCAGGTGACGGTGCATGCGCCGCAGCCCTGGCACACGGCCTCATTGACCACAGCCACGCGCTTCACGCCGCGGAACTCCGGCCCGCGAACCTCCCTGTCCTCATAGCTGATGGCGCCGTAGGGGCAGACGTTCTCGCACTGGGAGCAGCCGTTGCACAGCAGCGGATCGGAGTGCGCCACGCAGGGATTGCAGGTCAGGCTGTCCTTGGAGAGCAGGCCGATGACCTTCGCCGCGGCGGCGCTGGCCTGGGCCACGGTCTCGGGGATGTCCTTGGGGCCCTGGCACACGCCGGAGAGGAACACGCCGGCGGTGGGGCTCTCCACCGGGCGCAGCTTGGGATGGGCCTCGGTGAAGAAGTCGTTGGTGTCCATGCTGGCGGTCAGCATGGTGCCGATGGAACGCGCGGTGGGGTCCGGCTCGATGGCGGTGGCCAGCACCACCATGTCGCAGTCGATATGCACCTGCTCGTTGTCGATCAGGTTGCTGCCCTGCACGTGGAGGCGGCCGTTCTCGACGCTCACCTTGCCCACCTGGCCCTTGATGTAGTCCACGTCGTACTGCTCCACAGCGCGGCGGTAGAATTCATCGAAGTTCTTGCCCGGCGTGCGCACATCGATGTAGAACACGTGCACCTTCACGTCCGGATACTTCTCGCGCACCAGCATGGCGTGCTTGGCGGTGTACATGCAGCAGATCTTGGAGCAGTACTCCTTGCCCTTGCTGGCGTCGGAGCTGCAGCGGGAGCCCACGCACTGCACGAACACGATCTCCTTGGGATGGCGGCCGTCGCTGGGGCACACCAGCGTACCTTTGCTGGGGCCTGCGGCGTTCATCAAGCGCTCGAACTCCAGGCTCGTCACCACGTCCTTCGACTGGCAGTAGGCGTACTCGTCGAAGGCGGATGCGTCGATGGGCTTAAAGCCGGTGGCCACGATGATCGCGCCGTACTGACGCTCCAGGATCTCCTCGGTCTGGTCGAACTTGATCGCGCCTGCGGAGCAGTTCTTCTCGCACAGGCCGCACTTGCCGGTTCTGAAGTGCAGACACTGGTTCTTGTCGATCACGGCCACGTTGGGAATCGCCTGGGCGAAGGGAATGTACACCGCGCCGCGGGTATTGAGGCCCATGTTGAACTCGTTGAGGCCCTTGCGGGAGGGACACTTCTCGGTGCACACGCCGCAGCCCGTGCACTTGTCCTCGTCCACATATCTCGCCTTCTTGCGGATCTTCGCGGTGAAGTTGCCCACGAAGCCGCTCACGCTCTCCAGCTCAGCGTAGGTGATCAGGTTGATCTTTTCGTTCTGGGACGCGTCCACCATCTTGGGGGTCAGGATGCAGGCCGCGCAGTCCAGCGTCGGGAAGGTCTTGTCCAGCTGGGCCATGCGTCCGCCGATGGTGGGCGACTTTTCTACGATATCCACCTCATAGCCCGCCTCGGCCACGTCCAGCGCGGTCTGAATGCCTGCGATGCCGCCGCCGATGACCAGCGCGCGCTTGGTGACCGGGCTGCTGCCCGCAACCAGGGGCGCGTTGCGCTGCACCTTGGCGATGGCGGCACGGGCCAGGATGATGGCCTTCTCGGTGCCCTCGGGCATGTCCTTGTGAATCCAGGAGCACTGCTCGCGGATGTTGGCAATCTCCACCATGTAGGGATTCAGCCCCGCGGTCAGCGCCGTCTTGCGGAAGGTGGCCTCGTGCATGCGCGGCGAACAGGAGCAGACCACGATGCCGTCGAGCTTGTACTCCTTGATGGCATTGCGAATCGTGGCCTGACCATTCTCGGAGCACATGTACTGATAGTCCGTGCTGAAGACAACGCCGGGTTCCGACTTCACCGCCTCCGCGACGCGCTTGACGTCCACGGTCGCGGCGATGTTGCTTCCGCACCAGCATACAAAAACGCCAATTCTATGCATGATCGTTGTCTCCTATCACTTGTTGTACTTGCGCATGGCCGTGACGATGGCCTGCTGCGGAAGGTCGCTGTTTAAGAGCGCGGGCACGTCGTCCGGCTTCATGTGGTTCATTCCCTGCTGGCGCACCACCGCCAGGCGCACGGCCTCGATCAGCTTCGCCGGCTCCACGTTGCGCGGGCAGCGCTCCAGGCACGCAAAGCAGCTCAGGCACATGTAGATAGACTTGGAGTTCATCAGCTCCTCGATCCGCCCCTTTTGCACCATGGTGACGAACTGATGGGGATGGTACTCCATCTCGTCGTAGGCCGGGCAGGTGGCGGAGCACTTGCCGCACTTCATGCACTTCTTCGGATTTACGCCGCTCATGCGCAGGATCTGTTCGGAAAGGTACTTATCTTCCATTCATTACGCCTCCTCTCCAAGCCCCAGCGCCTGATACAGAAGCTCGGTGAAGTACTTCACCGGTACCTTCGTATCCCCGGCGTTGTGCGCCAGATTGTACATGCACAGCGGGCATGCGGTGATGATCTCGTCCGCACCGGCCTCGGCGGCGGATGCAAGGATGCGCTCCACGCGCCTGCGTGCGTAGCCCTCGTCCTCCATGGCCATGTAGCCGCCGCAGCACTCGTTGCGCTGGCTGTAGATCACCGGCGTTGCGCCGATGGCGCGGATGAAGTCCTCGATGATCTGCGGGTTCTCCGGATCGTCGAAGGCCATCACGCCGCTGGGACGCAGCAGCAGGCAACCGTAGTAGGCGGCGATCTTCACGCCCTTGAGCGGGTTCTTCACCGCTGCCTTGAGCCTGTCAAAGCCCACCTCGTCGCGCAGCATCTCCAGATAATGCACCACATTGGTCTCGCCCGCGTAGGGCTCGTCCAGCTTCAGGTAGTTGTTCGCGCGGGTGCGGATGTACTCGCTGTTCTTCATGTCGTCGTTCACGCGCTTGATCACGTGATGGCAGGCGGAGCAGAGCGTGAGCAGCGGCTGGTTCTTCTCCTTCGCCGCGTTCAGCGCGCGCACCGCCGACAGCTTGGTCGCGATCTCATCCTCGGCCTGGGGGTAGACCGCGCCGCAGCACTGCCAGTTCTCGATTTCCTCCAGTTCAACGCCCAGCGCCTGCGCGGCGAGCCGACCGCAGCGGTCCAGCTCCTTCGCCTTGGTGCTCAGCGTGCAACCGGGATAATAGCTGTAAATCATGTCTGTTCATCGCTCCTCAAAACCATCGTCGTTGGAGTTCAGCGGCCTGAATGTCCGCCGGGAATCAGTTCTGGCTGTAGTCGATCTGAGAAATGACGCCCTTGAGCACCTCGGCGCTGTGCTGCAGCTGGGCAACCTCGTCCGGCGTGAGGTCCGGCAGCAGCGTGCCCTTGATGCCCTGGCCGTTGACGATGGTGGGAATGCTCAGGCACACATCCTCGATGCCGAATTCGCCGTGCATCATGCTGGAGACGCAGAGCACGGAGTCGCTGCCGTTGAGCAGGGTCTTGACGATGTCGCAAACGGACACGGCGATGGCATAGAAGGTCGCGCCCTTGCGCTGGATGATCTTGCCGCCGGAGGTGCGGATGTAGTTTTCGATCTCATCCAGGTTCAGCTCCGCAGCGAAATCCTCGCGGTAGTTCAGGTGCTTGCGGTAGTCAGCAAGGCTCACCGAGGAGATGCGCACGGAGTTCCAAGGCACGAAGGAGCTGTCGCCGTGCTCGCCCAGCACGAAGGCGTGTACGTCCTTGTGGCTGATGGACAGGCACTCGGCGATGCGGGTGCGCAGGCGCGCGCTGTCCAGCAGCGTGCCGGAGCCGATGATGCGGCTCTCCGGGATGCCGGAGATGCGGTTGAAGGCGTAGGTCAGCACGTCCACCGGATTGCTGACGAACACGTACAGCGCATCCGGCGCATACTTCACGATCTGCGGCGTGATGGACTTGAGAATGTTGACGTTGATCTGGCACAGCTCCAAGCGGGTCTGGCCGGGCTTGCGGGCGATGCCGGACGTGACGATGACGATGTCGGAACCCGCCGCGTCCTCATAGCTGCCGGCGTAGATCTTGCAGGGCTGCATAAACGGCGTGCCCTGGCGGATGTCCATGGCCTCGCCCAGCGCCTTCTTGGTGTTTACGTCGATCATGACGATCTCCGAAACCAGGCCCTGCACGGCCATCGTGTATGCGATGGTGGAACCAACGCTGCCCGCGCCGATGATGGTTACTTTATTGCTCATGCGATACACCTCCGATGTGCGGTAGACAGAATAGACAGAATTTATGTTTATTCACCACAAACATTGTAGCAGATTTTTTGAATTTTGAAAGTTAACTTATATATGTATATATATTATGTCTTATTTAATCTTATTTCCGACCATTTTGATTTGCTTTGAATTTTCCCAATTCATTACAATTACATTTCAATTAATGTCACATTTCGCTGCTTTTGACCAATTTTATCAGAAAATCAGGTAAACAATTCAAAAAAACAAAGCCCGGAGTCAAATCCGAGCTTTGTTAAGATTTCGATTTACTTTTCCATCAGGCGCGCGGTGTAGGCGCACAGCTCGTCGTACCGAGCCTCGATGTCCTCCAGCAGCCGCATCTGCGCGCGGGTGCGCACCAGATTGTGCTCCGGATACCGGATCTTGAAGTACAGATCGCCGTCGATGTAGTCGGTGAGGAAGCGCATGGCCAGCTCACAGGTAATGACCTTCAGGCCCAGCGGCAAAAGCTTCAGCTCCGCGTCGGTGAGGGCAGTGCGCACCTGCGGGACGAAGCCGTCGGTGAAGGTGCGGAAGTAGTCCATGTCCAGCCAGATCTTGCTCAGATCCGGCTCGTCCTCCGCCGCCGATGACGCGCCGAAGCGCAACGCGTCGCCGTAGTCGTAGAGCGCGGAGCCGGGCATCACGGTGTCCAGGTCGATCACGCACAGAGCCATGCCGCTCTGCGCATCCAACATGACGTTGTTCGTCTTGGTGTCGTTGTGGGTCACGCGCAGAGGCAGCTCCCCGCGCTCGATGGCGGCCACGATGCTGGACATCATCTCCTCCCGGTTCAGGAAGAAGCTGATCTCCGGCGCGAGATCCTTCACGCGACCGGCGCGATCGGTGGCCACCGCCTGGCGGAAGGTCTCGAAGCGCTTGCGGGTGTCGTGGAAGTGCGGAATGGTCTCGTAGAGCTCCGCCGCCGGGAAGTCGAACAGCATCTTCTGGAACTCGCCGAAGGCCGCGCCCACCTGGCGGAACTGCTCCGCCGTCTCCACGCGGTCGCGGGTCAGCGCGTCCGTAATGAAGTCGTAGACGCGCCAGCAGCGGCCCTGTTCGTCACGGTACATGTTGCCGCCGTCGGTGGTTTCGATCAGGTGCAGCGCGCGGCGCGCGGGATCCTCCCCCGCCTCCGTAAGCTTGCGGCGCAGGTGCTCCGTCACCCGCTGCACGTTGGACATGACCTGCTCCGGCTGCTTGAACACGTAGGTGTTGATCTGCTGGAGCACGTACTCCTTCGCGCCACAGCTCAGGCGGTAGCTGTTGTTGATGAGTCCTGCGGTGAGCTCGGCGAAGCTCTCCACCTCGCCCGCAAGGCGGAAGTGCGCGGCGACCTGCATGATTTCATTTCGATCCATGGTTTGCCGCCTTTCCTTAGAAGATCGCATCGACGAACTGCTTCGCGTCGAAGGGCTGCATGTCGTCCAGTTGCTCGCCCAGACCGATGTAGCGCACCGGCAGGCCCATTTCGCTGCGGATGGCGATGGCGATGCCGCCCTTGGCGGTGCCGTCCAGCTTGGTCAGGATGATGCCGTCCAGGTTGGCAACTTCGCTAAACACCTGCGCCTGTG